>JAERTD010000015.1 GCA_016845175.1 Bacteroidota bacterium
ATTCAATCTTGTGTGGAGAAAAAATGGATTACTGTCGGTTTCATCCTTTCCTCAAGTTTGTTCCTCAAACCCTTTGGATTGATATTTCTACCTTATTTTGCACTTCAGAAACATTATAAAGCACTCCTGTTTACTTTCATCTTTCTTTTGCTCTGGTCTCTGACTCCCTTGCTGTTATTCAGATCCTTTGAGATGACTGTTGCACAATACGGACTTTGGATACAGGAACTAAGCATTGAGTTGTCTCACAAACAGGGCCTGCTTGAAGCTGGAAACCATACGATTTTTTCATTGGTCGGCCGCTATACCCCCATAAGTTATCTGATTGTCAGCAAAACAGATGCTATGATCTATCAACTAAGCCTATTAATTATTATTGGCATAGGCTTCCTATGGTTCGTCAGTATCGGAAACGGTGGAACTAAGACGCTAATTCCTGAAATGAAACAGGTTAACGAAATGGCCTTTTTGCTTGCTCTGATACCTCTGTTGGCTTATACATCTGAAAATGCCTTTATCTATTGTCTGCCTATTGCGCTAGCAGTATTGGTCCATTTCAAAAGGCTGAACAACATTGATAAATTATTGACTATAGTTGCCCTTTTATTTACAGGAGGGAATTTTAGTGAGTTGACCGGACCTAAGCTGTCTCAGTGGATCAATGACGCCTCACTAATAAGTTTTGGAACATTATTGTTTATCTATTTGCTGTTCAGGATAAGGTATCAAGTGTCTTTGAATGAAGGCTAGTATAATTTATTTTGAATATTTTGTGTCAAAGTGAGACACCTTGACCAGGGATTGGCACGCATTGTGTTGATTAGGTGCTGGTTAGGGGTGTTCCTAGGTCTAAGTGAGACACTTAGACCAGAGTTGTGGGTGTGACACTTAGACTAGAGTTGTTTGAGGGTTGATGGTGTGACACTTAGACCAGGGTTGGTTTAAACCCATGTTCTTTTCTTGTTTATTTCTTCCTTCTCTCTAAAGGCTTCTTCCATATCAATGCCGTAACGGTTACAAATGGCACACAGATAGATAAATATGTCTGCAACCTCTTCCTTTACGCTACCCACTTTTGAATGCACATCAGTTTTCAGATGGACAGCTTTGCGGACGGCCTTAAAGAGTTCTCCTACCTCTTCCCCCATAAGCAGACACTTTTCCATAACGGTCTGGTCAGAAAATCCTCGTTGCTCCTCAAGTTCAACAACATACTGCTGAAAATCCTGTAAGCCTGGATTGCTTTTTAGTTTTAGTTCTTTCATTTTCATTTCTTGGATGTGAATAGGTATAAACCGAATCAATTAAAGTATCTGATCAAGTAAAATGATGAGCTTTTGTACTTCTTCCATGCTGTTATAATGTACCATGCTCACCCGAATAATACCATCTTTAGGCATCAGCCCAAGGTCTTCGATAAGGCGGCGTGCATAAAAGTCACCCCAACGGATGGCCACCAGGTCCTTATCGAGCTGCTCAGGAATGCTGCTGCTTTTGTGATGGTCTGAGGTAAAAGCGATGGTGGGCACCCTCAGGGATTGATCTGCTGTGGGTTCTCCAATGATTTTGATACCCTTCCTATCTAATAAAAAGTCTATTAAAGGTTCTGCCAACTCCTGTTCATGCCGGGCAAAAAGATCAAATATCCAGCGATATGCATCTGTATCAGACAAGTTGTGATCATTCCTATGTTTAGAGGCTAAGGTTTTAAAATAATCCAGTATACCCGTACAACCCCAGGCCAATTCAAAATTGACGTTGCCAGGCTGTAATTTATAGGGCACCTCCTCTGTTCCAATGAAGAAATGGTTAATACCTGGTAGTTTTTCCAAATGTTCCTTCTTGCCATAGAGCAAAGAATAATGGGGACCATACACTTTATACAAACTGAACACATAAAAATCCACATCCCAGGTGTTCACATCAATGAGACGGTGTGGTGCATAAGCAACACCATCGGCACAAACAAGAGCACCACGCTCATGCACAAACTCTGTAAATTCCTGTATGGGGTTGATGGTTCCCAGTATGTTAGACACATGGGTAAAGGCTACTAACCTGGTTCTATCGGTCATTAGTTGCTCCAGATCTTCCAATTCCAATTGCAGGCTATCAGGATTGATTTTCCATATCTTCACCAGAATTCCCGAAGCTTTCATGGCCATCCATGGTCCTATATTGGCCTCATGATCACAATTGGTCACTATAACCTCATCACCAGGCTGAAAGGTCTGTACCAGGGCTCGAGAAAGGTTTTGGAGCAAAGCTGTTGTGGAAGATCCAAAAACCACTTCTTCCCTACTTCTGGCATGAATATAATTGGCAAAACGCGATTCGGCTTCCTTAACCCGCGCTCCTGCTTGTTGAGACACATCATAGGAAGCACCCAATTGTACATTGGTGTTGATTAGGTAATCCTTGATCCGTTGGACAGAAGTGTCGACTATTTGTGTACCTCCGGCATTATCAAAAAATGCCCATCCATTCCTAAGGGCGGGAAAATGACTTCTGACGTCTTGAATATCCAGTTCTTTCATGGTTTCAAATTTGTCAGCAATGTAAGAAAATTGGAGGCTGATAAGCAGTTTTTTGGCTCGGAAATAAGAGGATTATTTGTATTTATGAATCATCCTGTTCATTATAGCATTTTTCCAATTGATCGCAAATCTGGTTAGCGAAACCAATACCTGCTTCTGTGTATAGGTTGTATGCGGAATGAACACCCTTTTCCTTAAGTGTAATGACCTCATCCTCGAATCGTCCTGTGGCGGCTAATAAGCCATCGTAGTTAATGGCTTTCAGGCGTTCCACCGCAAAAATATTGGAGGCATGATCCTCCATACAGAGCATGATCAGCTTGATCTGACCAATGGGTTTGGTACTTACATACTCCCAGAACTCACTATCAGTGGCATCATCATGTACTACAAACCGCCTTTCCTGGCGGTGTTTCTCCACCACATCCAAATTATAATCCAAGCCTAATACCTTTTGGCCAAACTGACTCCTCAACTGGTCATAGGTGGCTGTTCCAAATCGCCCCATGCCAAATATTAAAATTTCAGCATCCTGGATATCAATGGTCCTATCATAAATCAGCTGACTCCCTATATTTTCAAACTTATGCAAGTGCTTCTTGAAGTAGGCAAAAATACTGTGGCTGTGCTTATTGATGGGGGAAGCCACAATGAAACTAATGGCCAAGGCCAGGGCAATGGTAATTAACCAATCGACCGGGAGCCATGCATTGGCTACAGCCACCGAGGCAACGATCAGGCCAAATTCTGAATAATTACCCAGGGTGAAAGAAGTAAGCGCAGATGTACGGGCACGCAGTCCGAAGCGGGTGAATGTAATAAAATACATTCCTATTTTTAGGTTAATGAGTAGGGCAATGAAAATGGAAACCAATACTATTTGCCATGTGATGCTCCCTGAAAGACCTATGGTTAGGAAGAAGCCAACTAAAAATATATCCTTAAAGTTCAAAAGAGCGTCAGCCATTTCTTTCCCCTTCTTCTGGTTAGCCAACATCATACCCACGATTAGGGCACCCAGATCAGCCTTCAAGCCCACAAACTCAAACAACTCTGCACCTACAACAAGTGCCAGAAGAAAGCCATAAAGGATCAGCAATTCACCATGACCGATGCGCTTTAGAATCAGAATAAGGAGTGGCCTGATAGCCACCAAAGCTAGTGGTAGGAATAGGGCATAAATGCTGGGTAATTTGGCAGTGGCAATGACAAGAAAAATTACAGCTACCAGGTCCTGAATGATTAAGACACCAATGGATACCTGTCCATGTAAGGCATTCATTTCACCTTTTTCCTCCAGAATTTTCACTGCAAAAACCGTTGAGGAAAAACTAAAGGCGAAGGCTATCAACAGCGCCAATTCCCAGTCCAAATCAGAGAAGAAATGTATTCCAGTAAAACTTAAACCCCATAATATCAGGCCATAAACCACTACAACGGCAGTCATATGACTGAGTCCTCCAGCCCAAATCTCAGGCTTAAGCAGGTCTTTGATTCTTAGTTTAAGACCGATGGTGAACAACATCAAGGTAACCCCCAAATCGGCAGCCACATGAACGAAATCACCTGCTTCTGCGCCGATGGCATTGAGTAAAAAACCAGCCAACAAATAACCAACCATGGGAGGTAATCCAATGCTACGAACAGCAAAGCCGAATACAAATGCGATGGTAAGCCAAATGGGATCCACAATATGGTTTGTTTAGGGATTCAAAGATATCAATGATTTTCAAAAGCATCAGATTATATTTGTTTCATTCCATATTCATATGGAAGTTTTTTTTTTACTTTTATATCAACAAATAATCCTTTTGGTGTCCATAAGCTTAAAGGATTTGGCATGAATGCGTCTTGCATATTAATGAAACAATTTATAATTCGGAAACTATGAAACATCTAACAGTATTGGCAATTGTTGTCACCATGATATTGGCCTCTTGCTCAAGCATAACAGTCACTTCAGATTATGACAAATCCGTTGACTTCACGAAGTTCAGAACCTACTCCTATTACGGCTGGGCTGACAATAGTGATAAACTTTTAAATGACTTTGACAAGGAACGTATTGAGAAAGCCTTTGGTGCGGAATTGGGTAAACGAAACCTGACCTACCAACGTGAAGGTGGCGATATTACAGTCGCATTGTTTATCGTGACGGAACAAAAACAACAAACCACTGCCACTACAACAGGCATGGGAGGCAGATATGGTTATGGTGGGTATTATGGTTATGGTCCAGGCTGGGGCTGGGGTACAGGTATGTCCACCACCACCTATAACACCTATGATTACACTGTGGGAACCCTGGTATGTGATATATTCGATACCAATGGCGAACAATTAATTTGGGAAGGTGTGGCCCAGGGAACCATTAATGAAAACCCTCAAAAACGCGAAGCCAGTATACCAAAAGTAGTGGCACAAATCATGGCACGCTATCCGGTTCCTGCTGAAAAATAAGCGGCCTTAAGTCTGCCTGTTCCATTTTATCAAACCTGAGCTACCTTGATGACGCAGGCTCCAGGGCACGTTTGGGAATATTGGTCAGTAATGATTCAACCACCAGTTGGATATAAATGTCAGGCTGCTCGGTTTCTAGTACTTCTCTGTTAAGTCGGTGACGCCAGCCATCAAAAATAAAGACACTTTTCTGAAAGTGCTCATTCATATAGGGAATGATATCATTTCCAAAGGAATCTCTAATAACCAATAGTTTCAACTCTTTACCAGGAACATGAAAAACCTGTTCGTATTTCTTCTTATAGGGGAAATAGGAAGGTACTGGATACCCCTGCTCCTCTCCTCTTATGGATGATTTCTCAAAAACAGGTGTGCACCTGATATCGTTCTCATTAATTTCATTGACGATTCCCAGCAAATTGGTTAACAGCTTTCCGTCAGTTTCCAAGGTATCAATCGTGTATTCATCAATGGAATGGGCTTGAAGCTGAGGAAAATCGGCTTTCAAGGCCTTCATAATAGCCTCATAGGCATAAAAAGCCCCCAACTGATTCCAATGGTTATCGGTTTTATGAAATAACCTGTTCTCTAATTTCTTCTCCAGTAGGGATTGCCTCAAATCGATAAGGTTCAAATCAGATATCTGTGATATCGTATCTACCAATTGATCAGTAAGCGTTGGTTGTCCGGGCTTGCTTTTTGAAAAAGGCAGATATTCAGGATATATAGAAGTTTTGATAGGTACAATGGCCAGATAATACTGGCAATTTATACTATCCAGGACCCTGGACCGATGTTCAATTATTTTTACGTAGTGTTCCAGCTGGCTTGAATCAGCCAAAGTTTCCCCATAATACAAATCCATCTCATCCTTAATGGCATACATCCATCCTGATTTTCCAATAAAAGCCTTATCGAATTTTGAAGGCAGGGTAAACATCCGGTAATTCCATTTGCTGTTTAGAGCCAGTAATTGGTTTCTGTAGGGGAAATTATCAAGATAATAGGCATCAAAGGCGGAGGGGAAACTATCCATTGTAGCCATCTCAAAAGCTGGCATACCTTTCATAGCCCTGTTCTCAGTACTTTCAACTTCAGGGAACACCTCAACCCATTCACCCAATGCAGGCAACAACAGCAATAGTGCGAAGCTTAGGATGATGAGGTTGTTGACGGTCTTTTTCATGATTAAAACCTGAAATATATGAAAGGGTTATAACTATTGGCCGTTAGTTCCATGCTCGAAAACATAAAAGTAGCTATCACAAAAAGCAGTACAAGTATTCCAAAGGCAAAATGAAGGTACTTCTGTGAACTCTGACTAAAACTACTGGAAAGTCGCCTGGCGTGATCATATATCACCACCCACAAACGGGTAGATGAAATAAGTGCCAACACCAGCAAGGCATACACTTTATCATTGAAGAAAATATAGAGAATATCCCTGTTGATTTCCATGGGATTATATGTAAACATGGCTTCATAGAAGCCCCAGGCATAGCTGAAGTCATCCGCCCTGAAAAGTACCCAGGCCATAATCACCACAAAAAGGGTATATATATGTTGTAATGGCCTCCAGGTCCTTTCAAGCAAACGATCGAAGCCCAACTTTTCAATGACCATAAACAGGCCATGGAGTAAACCCCAGGCCACAAAACTCCAACTGGCCCCGTGCCATAAACCAGTAAGGAAAAACACTATGCTCAGATTAAGGTACACCCTTACTTTTGACACTCTGTTACCCCCCAAAGGAATGTATAGGTAATCTCTGAACCAGTTGGTTAAGGATATATGCCATCGCTTCCAGAAATCACGTAATGATCGTGCAATATATGGGAAGTTAAAGTTTTCGAGAAATTCAAAGCCTAACATCCTTCCCAAACCTATGGCCATATCTGAATAACCTGAAAAATCAAAATATATCTGCAAGCTATAGGCCAGTATACCACCCCAGGCAATAAAGGTCGACAATTCTGCCGGTGCTGTCTGAAATGCTGTGTCTGCCAACACCGCAAACTGGTTGGCTATCAATACCTTTTTAGCTAATCCAATGCTGAAACGTTTGATCCCGGACACAAATTTCTCCGCGCTGGAAATTCGCTTACTCAGTTGCTCGGCAATATCATTATACCTTACAATGGGACCGGCAATTAGTTGAGGGAACAGGGATATGTACAAGGCCAGATCGACAAAATTCCTTTGAACCTCTACCTTTCTTTTGTATAAGTCTATCAAATAGGAAAGTGCCTGAAAAGTATAAAAAGATATACCAATGGGTAAAATAATGCCAGGATCCTCCATCAGTGGCAGATCCATTGATTTCAACAAAGAATTCAGATTTAAAACAAGAAATCCGGCATATTTATAGAATCCTAATAACGATAAGTTTCCTACCAGGCCAAGGGTCAGTATGGCCTTTTCAGCTTTTTTGCCCTGATTCCATCCCATCAAACGCCCTGTGAAATAGTTAAAAACCACGGAAGTCAACAATAATAAACTCAGGCTGATGCCACCCCAGGCATAAAAAACAAAGCTGGCCACCAACAGCATGAAATTCCTATACTTTCGTGGACTGAGGTAGTTGATTACCAACACTAAAGGAAGAAATATATAGAGAAACGTTAATGAGCTAAATACCATTCCTGTCAGCTAATTCTTGGAAAGTGGCAAAGATAAAATCTTTTTTCCCAGATTACTGGAAAAGTACTTTTTTAGAAACACTAGCACTGGCAGACTGCAAACGGACAATATATAAGCCTGTGTTAATGCTTTTACCATGATCGTCTGTTCCGTTCCATACCCAGTGCCTGAATCCTTCTGCATCAGTTTGCCTCTCTCCTTTCAGCCTATGTACCATACGTCCTGTGATATCATAGATAGTAATGGAAACAGGTGCATCTGAAGGTAGTTTTGCTACCAAATGTAGTTGCTGTGAGAATGGGTTGGGATAGACACGCATATCCAATTCTGAAATATCCCGGTCAGCAAACTCAGGGAGTCCAACCCTGTAGTCATTGAGATTAAAAAAGTCAATGATTCTTTCTAAATACCTCATTTTGGTAGAGAGGCTATCACCATCTATTAAACTGCCGAATTCTACTGATGAACCGATGGTTTTATAAATACCAGATTCGTAAGCCACTGCACAGGCGGAGTCTCCAGAGCCCAAATTAAGGATTGAATAGGCTCCATTAACGGGACTGAGTATTTGGTTGTTAAAAGCGAATCCACTACTGAACCCAAAACTCATACTATCTGTAAACTGAAGAGGCATCCCTATTACCGAGTCGATTTCGTAATAGGATCCGTCGCCATAGGTATCAATATTGAATAAGGGATGTAAGTTGGTGGGTTCATCTTCATGCCAGGTAACCCTACCTTCCATATATACCTTTCCTCCTTCAGCCAGCAATTGGACCAGTTTATCTGCTTCATCGGGTTTTAGTTCCACATTGTCGAACATATTCCCCAAACACACAAAAACAGACATATAGGGTACATAATCGCTGGGATAAGTTCTGGTGTAGGTATAGTTAATCTGTAGGCTATCCAGTAAATCGGATAACATATATCCTGAAATATGCAAAGGATCGATATCCAATACCAACACAGGGATGCGATCAAACAACAGATCTCTTACCACTTCTTTAATCAAATAATCATCCTTTCTTATTTCAAATGTCAGTGGAATTTCCCTTCCAATATGAATGTTATCCTTAGCCATGGCTTTAAATACCAAAGACCTGGAACTTCCCGTGGAAAAGTCTGCCATATGAATGACGGGGTTTTCAATACTCAAATAGGCTTGGTAGCCGTCTATGGAAATTTGTATATCAGTCAGATCAATATGCCCAAGGTTGGATAGATCAACATGAATATCTGCTTCCTCTCCGGGTTCAAGAATGCCATTATTCCCATCAACCACAATCAGTTCAGAGAATTTACACAAGGCAGCATATACCGTTAAATCCTGTTCGGTCTTCCACTGTTGTTGACTGGAGGTAAAATTCGTCTCCAACTCAAAGGAATAAAGATCAGGAACTTCTGAAGCACAGCTAATCAATAGAGCATCCCCAACAGTTCTGGTTTGCAGGGGTTCCAGAGATCCAAGTTCAGCCTGGAGGTTCATTAACTGGATGAGGGGATCAGACACTGAGAATTCTACCTTCAGATCCTCAAGAGGTTGTTGTGAAATGTTTTTTATTTGAATATCCACCGCAACCGTATCAAATGGCCTGGGCGGGCCATCGTTAAATTCGAAATCGAATAACAAACCTGAACTGACCTGCAACCTTTGTCGATCTGCCACCCCATTGGCATCTGTTACCTGAACCATCACTTCTTTTATACGCTCAACTTCATCCAACCGCAGGCTCAACAAACCTGAGGGATTAATATCCACACCAGCAGGCATATCCTGAGACATTTTGTAATCAAATGAAACATTATCCTTAAAATCCAAGTGATGCAGAAAGTTGTTCACCGTATAATTGTTCTTATCTCCATTGGAAACTCCTGTAGTCCACATCTTCTGCACCGGATATTCAACTTCACCATAAAGCATCTCAATACAACCATCCACAAAGAGCCTCAGGCCAACGTTTACACCATAAAAAGGATCGTAGGAATCAAAAGATGCTTTCCAGCGCAATTCAATATAATCATCATAAGAAGACACCCAAACACCATCATCATAACGATTATCCAGGATCAAGTCAGCCATAAAGGGAGCTATCATTTGATATTGGTGCAGCATTTGCTCCTCACCAATGAAATAAGGATAGGGAAAGGGTTTATTTTCAAACATCACAAAACCGTCCACATAAACGAAAATGCTGTCGATGGTATCATTATAGAAAGGAAATGAAAATGGTAAGTCCACTCGGGTACCGGATACATCGTCTTCTTCAAACTCCAATAACTGACCACCGCTGGGAAAATCACCCAGGGTTTGAGCATAACTGTAAGGTTGAACAAGCTCCCATTGATAAGGCATGCTTCCATTTTTCGCTTGTACTTGAGTCTCCAGGGTCTCTCCAGCATTCACAGCAGGCAATTCATCTGTGATGATTTCCACCTTGTCAAATGCTATATTAGCTACTACAGATGCAGTAGTCACCGTATTATCTTCAATGGTTTTCGGGAACTGCTGTGAAATAGTTTCTTGTTTGTTGTTTTGAAAGTCTAGCACACTAAAGTATTCCAGACTACCTTCTCCAACGCTGTGAGGATCCTGCTCTGCAATCTGAATAAAATATTTGGCTTCGGAACCTGATTCAATATGACCCAATAAAGGTGTTATATCCAGTGAAAGTTCGATGGATTTACTTTCCTCATCACCACCTCCCTGCATATAGAAATCTCCCCCCTGATAATTAAATATGGGAAAATCCATGGTATACTCAGGGATACTACTAATAGTGTCTTGGGATATACCCACCACCAATTTTATTTTGTCTCTGGAGTTGTGGTTGATTTTCAGGCGCATGCTGGCCAAAGGACTATAATCCTCTCTTACCTTTACCACATGCATCTGTTGGTTCCAGATACCACCTTCCCCATATTTTAGTGCCAGGGTACGATACATCATCAGACCATAACCATCATTGTTTAAGGTACTATTGCGGTAGCGGAGTGCTCCGATTTCCCAGTCCTGCATATCAATCAGGCCATCCCCGTTGATATCTTTGTTATTGGTGAATTGTCCATCCATATTGATGTCCACTGCCACTGAATCATTATAACCCACAATGGTCATGGCATGGCCGGCAGGGGCGAAACAGTCAATTATTATGGGGTTCCCGGCCTCAGGACTGTTTTCAGGAACCGTGGTGGAACCCCAGAAAGAAAGATAGAAGTTCGCTGTACCACCATAAGGAGATCCATCCAGGTGGTCGTTGAGCCAGTGCTTTAATACAGTCAGGCCTTCAGGTGTACCAACATCAATACTATATGCATCACTGATTCGGTTATGCATGGCATTCTCATACTTTTCATATCCTGACATCCAACGGGTTTCATCGCCACTAAACAATCCACCATAATCTGCTAAATTAGGATTGCCACAATGTTTAAGGATTTCGTAGGAATGCAGATAACTTACACCCCAACCATAACCTGTATTCATGAAGTTCCAACTGAAATGGACCGACATCTGGTTTTCAGGAAGGATTCCACTGGCTTCCCTGGCTTGATTAAGCTCATAGGTGAAATTATAGCCTACCGAAGCCGACTGTCCACAATTCCAGAAAGCTAACTGTGTGAAAGTGGGTCTGAAGAAGGGTAATTGAGAATTATCAATAGCTGTTGGTAACACCTTGCTCTTATTTTGGTATTCAGGTGGCAATTCCAATGCAGGCATTTTTGCTGCAAGTTCCAAGGCTTCCGGACCCAGGCCTGATTCCATTATTGACTGTTCAGATTGTTGCCCTAAGATCGACAGACTGGTAATAAAAACAATAAGAAATGTAATTATTCTCATAGCATTCCTGTTGGTTGCGCTTACAAATTTAGTTTTATTCTTAGACGCAAGAATTGGGGTTTAGGGTTGCTTTTGAAGGATTATTTAACATACTGTTGATTAGATATGCAAACTACCTCTTATCTGCAGCGATTGATAGCTGTTTCTCTGTATTCCAAAATTCTTAGCATTCGGTAAAACCAAGAAGCTTTAGGAGAAGTAGATAATCATCAGATGTAAAGAAAAAGGGCTGCTTCCATCACAGAAACAGCCCCTATCAGTGGGTAATTGATTGCTAGTTTGATATAATCAATTTTCGGGTCAGTTGGTTATGCTTACCTCTCACCTGAATGATATAAGTTCCGTTATCCAAGGAACTGATATCGAGTTTGTCCAGATCAGAATTCATCTGATGTTCCATCATTAGTTCCCCAAGAATATTATAAAGTTGTATGATGCTTTCGGAGGTGGCTTCCACATAAACAAATTGCTTGGCGGGATTCGGATAGATACCGATCTCTTCAAGCATGCTTTCCGTAGTTGAAGTAAAGCCTGCAATGAAGTTGGAGAATGATAGCTCCGCATCATTTTCAGCATACACTGCTTCCACCGCATAGGTATATTCTGAAGGATCATTAAGGGACCAGGTATTATCCACAAATACCTCTTCCGTAAGTGGGGCAGTATTTAAAGCTATCCAGTTTGTGGCATTTGCCATATCTTCTACCAAACCTCTGTATATATTATAAGACAAAACCTCTCGGGCTGATTTACCAACTCCTTCATCTAATGTATTCACCCTCACGAAAAAGGCACCTGCTGGCGAGCCGATAAAATCAGACAGAAACATGGGATCTTCACCAGGGTATTTAATATAGGCTGTGTTTATTATACCTTCTGAAAAGTCGATGGTTAATGCATCTGTACTTTCAGGATTATCTTTCCAGTGAACCATGGCATAGAAATTCCCATCTACTGTTATATTAGGCACATCGATGGTCATTAGTGAATCGTTATAAGTCTGTACCGGCTCACTGCTCACAATCACATTACCTTTATTATCAAGGATATCCACTGTGATAAAATCGTGTGCATTTTCATAAATATCCCAAAGAACTTCAACAGATGTAATAGTTGTTAAACCATTAGCTTCAAACTTATTGCCTAACCAAACATCTTCAAAAGGTTCATTGGTAAAACTATGGGCGGGCACATCCATATCATTGATAAGATAGCCTTTTTCACTGGTGGAAGGGTTTTTCCATACCACCAATGCCTGATCTGTTCCGGGAGTTGCTCTCAGGTGATAGGCAATGATCGGGTCTTCTGTCAGGATCACATCACCCAGATCCATATCCACATCAAATAATTCCAGACTATCAGTTCTGTTATTATATCCATATAAACTATAGCTAATGGTATAATCTTGGAAGCCAAACACATCTTCGAAAATAAATTCTCCATTGGCATTGGAAGTGGTGGTCAGGTTCTCATAACCGTTCAAGTTCACCTCAACACCTTCCAGGGGAGTATTCGGAGCATTGCTACCGTAAACGGTCCCAAATACATCAACTTCTGGTAAAGGCTGTAAAGTGAAGTCCACAGTCATATTGGGTGTATTTAACACCACAGTCTGAGTATCTGTAAGATAACCCACATAGCTGGCCCTTACATCATAAGTATCATAAGGCAGGTCTGGTAGAATATACTCACCATTCTCATCCGTGTTTTCGGATATGTTAGTACCTGCTACTTTCACTACTGCGTATTCGATGGGATCAGCATTTTCGTCATAAACTGTTCCGCTGATTACACCGGTTTCACCCAATGGTTGGTATACAAAAGTTGTGTGTGAATAATCAGTATGCTCCCCCCAGTAGGTTGGTGGATCATTTGGATCCAGATTGTAGACATCATTTAAGCGGATACCACGAACAGGACCTCCCATATCGGCTGCTGAATAGAATCGGCAGGCAGTATAAGGCCATTCCGGATCATGCTGGAAATACTGTATGGCCAGGTTATCATTACCCAAGAGCAAAACGGGTTCATCAAAGGGAATATATACTGAATTATAACCAGGATATACCTGAATGGTATCTGCGAAAACCAATTGCATTTCTGAAGTAGGTATCCAGCCACCGGTTAGGTCAGCTAGGTCTGTTTCTTTGACCCACACCTCCAAAGGCAGGAATTGTCCAACGCCGTGTAATTCATGATAATATAAGGTCAAACCATATAGGTATCCTTCAAAATTCAGCTCATCCTGATAGAATAAAGCCTGACTCAGGTCGCTTATCCCAAGGGTCATGTCATTGGCAGTTGTATTGAATGGGATCATTAGGTTCTCGACATCGTTGTCACCCATTTCCAGGGTTTGGTAGTTCACAGGTACTACATATACTTCATATTCGACAGACGTATTGTTGGTGAGTAGCTGATCATTGGCAAAATCGATATAGGCATGCACCTTAATGTTCTCAATATCTGAAAACGTATGGTTGATATCTATGCTTAATTGTTCCCAGCTATCGATAGTTTGACCACTCTCCTGGGCAATGGTATTACCGGATTCATCAATTAAGACCAGGTTATAATCACCACCACTAACCTGTTGCGTACCATAGTTTCTTAACACAACTGTAAAGCTATGGCTCTCATCCTGTTTGGCCAGGTAATCGAAAGTAAGCTCTCTGATTCCAAGATCATTACTGAAATGATATATACTGGCATCGGAGGTGATATAATCAAGTGAACTGGCTCCAAAACTCCCCGAATTGTTATTAACAAATCCAATATAATTGATTCCAGCGGCAGCCGAAAGGTCCATGGTAACCTCATCCCATTGTTCAAGATTTGATTCAATATTTGCCATGAAACTAATGGCTCCTGTGGTACCGTCTTTCCATACCAATTGATCATCATTGGTATAGAAAGCGCTGTTATTCACCCAGAAATTGATGCTGTCACCTGCTGAAATATCCAATAAAGGGGTCCACAATGTATCGTTGATCGTACCAAACATATTGTCATCAACCATAGAATTATAGTAATAATCGCCCTGTGGGGGTGCGAAAAAATAATCCCTTAGGGGATAATCATCAGCAGACCACATCTCCGGAGGAAACACCTCAGATTCAAAACCTTCCCACAATATACCCACTGAATAATATGAAGTATGTGCATTGTTGGACAAATCTTCGTCACCACTGACCACAACAATTGCATTGATGGTATTTAATCCGCCTACAAAACTATATTGTCCAATGTTTAAAGTGGTTGACTCATTAGGTTGCAGATTTACAGCCGATATGGAATAATCAGGTTGTTGGTTTCCATCCACATCCCATTCGATGGTGATATTATCAATGGTAAAGTTACCATTGTTAAATACGACTACCTCAACATCCTCCACTGAAGGTACCGGAGCGTAGGCCTCTGGAGTAATTGTTTGTAAAATAGCATCCTTAGGGTCAGTAACAAAATAAGTATCTTCTATGGTATCGTTGGATGGGTTGGCATCACCTGATAAAACCAGATTAAATGACAATTCATAGTCACCCTGACTGGCAAAATTATATTGGCCTAAGGTAAGAGCCACATCTCCACCCGGGCTGAGACTCAGGCCGGTGGCCTGATAGGTAGTTTGTGTAACTTCATTCACAGACCATTCAATATCAATATCATTAATGGGATCTGTACCAAAGTTATGGAGGTTTACAATCACATCCTCTGTACTTGGAATAGGATCGATGCCCACTGGATTGATAATAGCTGTTAGCGCCCCGTCAATCAAAGAACTGGGTGATACTATTACCTCATCTACCATCCAATGATGCCATGTACCCTGGAACACAAAAGCCACATAGATATCCTGGCCATTGTAGGCACTCAGATCTACTGTATGTGATGTCCATACGTCTTCCTGTTGCAGACTTTCTGACAAAGCCACAAAATCTCCATCGGCAGGATTCCCACTATTGGTGGAAATATAGACACCAGCATATACATAGTACTGCAGGTCGTTGGAATGTTCCCAAAAATCCAACTCGTAATCGTTGGTAGTCACAGTGATTTGTGGACTAACAAGCCAGTTGTCGCAATAATCATTATTGATAGAGGCTTTGGCACAATCGCCAATATACCCCAGGTTGCTTCCCCACAATGTTGAGTGGTACCAGCTCCCCCCCTGTCCCATTTCATAAATGTTCCAGTTGGGTGCCGGCCAGGTTTCAAAGCTTTCGTTGATAGCGGTAGTTTGTGCTATCAGACCATTCATCAGAACAGCCATTGCAAGAAATAAAAATAGTTTTTTCATGGTTTTACAGTTTTAATTCCTGAATGCTCAGCATGAACCGGCAATCAGTTATTCTCATTAATTCTTCCCCTTGTTCATTGGTTTCGCTGGTAGAATTGATGTGTTTTCATTTTTTTTTCGATTTTAGTTTTTTACTATCTGAGCTCAATTTGTTCAGCATTTTTCTCAATGCTTCTGTTTCTTCTTTTTTCTGGTGAATCAGTTTTTTGAGTTCTGCATCATCTTTGTCAATTTCTTTTTTCATTATCATTTTCGATTTGAGATGCAATAGTAGTGGCTATATGTCAAGCTGAAATGGACAGTTGGATCACAAAATGTTCACAGCCCTAAAAAAACACTATCACAATAGTTTCATAACAGCCATATCATACTGATTTAATGTGTCTTAGGGAAAATAAATAAAAGATGAATAAGACTGGTTTACAGTTGTGCAGGGCACTATTTTAGCTTGTTTTTCAAGGTCTAACAGGTCATCAGAAAGAAAACAATCTTAAAGAAAAGAAGGAAATAAATGGGTGTCTAGATCTGAGAAAGAAATGACACCAGATTTTCATCGGTATCCAGGCCAATTTTTTTACGTAAGCGGAAACGAGCCATATTCACACTCCTCACCGACTGATATGTAATGGCGCAGATATCTTTTGTAGACATATTAAGTCGCAAAAAAGCACAGATCTTCTTTTCATTTGGAGTCAGGTCGGGGAATCGGGCGTTCAGGTTGTCATAAAAATCGGAATGTACTTCTTGAAACCTCACTTCAAATTCCTTCCAGACATCCTTTGAAGAATTCATCAGCAGCTCACGAATCACATCCTGTATGATTTTTTGATTTTCTTTCTTAAAACTCATTTTTGCTTTGGTGAGTTTCTCAGCAGTATTGGTAATAAATTCATTTTTACTCAACAAATACATGACGTTGGTTGCCAGTTCTTTGTTTCGATGTTCCAGCTCCTGATGCAGCTTTTCATGCTCCAGTTTCAGATTCTGCCTTTTCAGCTCAACCTTTGAGGTCTTGTTTCTTTGGTTAAGATACATGAGAAATACGATGATGACGATAAAGACACCGAGGCCTATGAAAAGAATGTACATAAACTCTTTTCGTTGCTGTTTGGCTTTGTTTTTAGCATCTTCAAGAGCACGTTCCCTTGCTTTTTTGTCAAATTCAAACTGCATCTCAAGTTGAGTAATTTTCTTGATACTGCTTTCATTCAGCAGGCTATCACCATATTCTTCATAGGTTTTATAGTATGTCAAAGCCTCAACCAGTTGGCCCTTCTTCTCATATATCTTCGATAGCTCGAGTGCATTTGATTCTATAAGGCTCAAATAATGGTTTTGCAGACTTAATTTCAGGGCTTCTTTTAAGTAAAAGATGGCCTGTTTATTATCTTCCAGGAGTGCATAAACCGTTCCCAGTTTGGTGAATGTCCGGGCCAGTGCCAGAGATTTAGGTCCCAGGTATTCCTCCTCCTGATTTCCTATATGCTCAAGAGCCTTCTTATAATAGACCAGAGCTCCCTCGTAGTTCGAATTATTCAACTCATAATCGCCCAAATCATTGTAAACCAATGAAGAACCCACAAGATTACCAGTTTCATCGAATATTCTGAGGGCTTCATAATAATACTGGATGGCCTGGCTATCTTTATTCTTACTCAGATGTATGGAAGCAATATTACTTACTACATGAGCAAGGTTTGCGCTTAAATTTATGGCTTTAAAACCTTCATAGGCCTTCATATAATGTTCGAGGGCTTTATCCTTCTCTCCCAAATTGGAATAAAGTATACCTGTATTGTTATACACATGCGGAAATATGGTATTAAAGTCATTCGCTTCACTGATGGCCTGGCTTTTCTGATAACACACAAGTGCTTCTGAGTAATTGTTTTGGGTGAGATAAATATTGCCCAAAACCATCATTAATTCTGCATAATCAAACTCCTTGCCTAATTCTTCAAAGTAGTTTCCTGCCAAAATATAATACTCTTTGGCTTTGTCGAGGCTGTCATAAACGATATAATAATCCGCAATGCTTGCCGCATTTTCAGCCATACCTGTTGAATAATCAATTTCTGAAGCCAATACAAATCCTCTTTTAGCAAAGTAAAGAGCAGAATCGAGGTTTGAATTAACATAAGAGCGTGACATCTCATTAAAGAGCAATGATTTATCCTTATTCTTTGAGCTGCTTCTTAGTTGGATTAGCAAACTGTCAGTAGTCTGGTTGGCCAAGACTGATCCCAGTGAATAAAGAAAAAACAACAGGAAAACTATGGTGCTTCTTGCCTTCAATGTGTGATTGTTTAATAAGTGATTTTCGCTTATTCAAAACTAGTGTTTTTTTTATTTCCTATCCCATCAGCCATATATGTGGAATAATAAACATAAAAAAGGGCTGCCCTAACGGACAGCCCTCCACGCTTAATAAATTATGAAACAAGTTTGGTTTATTTGATTTATCTCACAATCAACAATTTAAAAGATTCAATTTTATTGTTTGAGCGAAGGATAATATGATACAGTCCCATGGGTTTTGATGAAAAATCAAAACGGTTCTGATCATTTTCAAGACTACCATTATACATAACTTCTCCCATTTGATTTATGATTTGAACCTGAGAACCCTGAGGGGCATCAATGTTTAATAAACCATTGGTCGGGTTGGGAAAGATTGAAACAGATGAAAAAGTAGTCTCATCTACTTCGTTGAGTATAAGTGTAACCTGTTCTGTAATATCCTGATCGGTAACTTCCAGACTTCCTGCTACCACGAAGTACTCATCCATACTTATTTCATAATCATAGGTACCACTTTCCACCCCTTCGAATATGGCAGAACCATTAACATTCGTCGCTTTCATCATACCGTTAAAACTGACTTCTGCTCCTTCTATGGGATCCATGCCATCGTCAACCATGAAATTAACAGTGTAGGTCTTGTCCAGGATAATGAATTCTTCCACATTGGAATCAACAATACTCACACTACCGGTTTGGATAGTATATCCATTTTTGTTTGCTGTATAATCATAATCACCCACCGGGTAATCTTCAAATAATGCCAGACCATCAAAATCTGACAACACTGTTACACCATCCACGGTAACTTCCACGCCTTGCAAGCCCATTGGGTTGCCGGCTTCAGTACACCAGAAAAACATATCATAGCTATCTGAAACCATGACTATATACTCCTGTACCAGATTGTTATAGATTACCACTGAGCCTGTTTGATCAATATAACCAGGCTTTGAAGCAGAATAGGTGTAAGTTCCTGGAGCATAGCCAATAAAATGAGCCAAACCATCGCTATCAGAGGTAACAGTAACCCCATCAATGGTAACATCTACGCCCTCTAGTCCGCCTGTTCCACCTTCTTCAGAGCACCAGAAAAACATATCATAAACTTCCGGACTCATAACCACATATTCGTTGACATCAGCATCGGAAATACTTACCGTTCCTGTTCGTGTAAAGTAACCAGCTTTTTCCGCAGTATAATTATAAACACCTGGTTGATAATCAGCAAACAAGGCCAGTCCATCAGCATCGGTTATAATGGTGACACCATCAATACTAACTGCAACTCCTTCGAGTCCACCTGTAACATCAACTTCAGAACACCAGAAAGAAATATCGTAAGCTACCAGACTCATGACCACATTTTCGGAAATATCACCATCAACGATAGTTACGGTTCCTGTTTGGTCAAAATAGGCAGGTTTTGTGGCTGTATACGAATAGGTGCCAGCAGGATAATCAACAAACAAAGCAAGTCCATCACTATCTGAAGTAATGGTCACTCCATCAATGGTCACATCAACACCTTGCAAACCACCGGGGATTCCATTTTCAGAACACCAGAATGAAATATCATGAACCGCAGGTATCATCACTGCAAAGTCAGAGGCATTTTGATCTACCACTGTTACTGAACCATTTACTGTTACATAGCCTGCTTTGGTGGCTGTATAACTATAAGTACCTGGAGCTTTGTTCATGAAGATGGCTTCGCCTCCCATGGGGCCTCCTGTGGTGACGATTACCTCACCGTCAAGTTCTACGGTTACATCGCCCATGGCCAGCATATTCTGATCCACGGTCCAGATGAAGATATCATATAAGGCTGGTACCATCACTGCAAAATCAGAAGCGTTCTGATCCACTACAGTCACAGAACCATTCACCGTTACAAATCCAGCTTTAGTTGCAGTATAACTATAAGTTCCTGGGGCCTTATTCATGAAGATGGCTTCGCCTCCCATGGGACCGCCGGTGGTAACAATTACCTCACCGTCAAGTTCTACGGTAACATCGCCCATGGCCAGCATATTCTGATCCACGGTCCAGATGAAGATATCGTACAAGGCTGGTACCATCACTGCAAAATCAGATGCGTTCTGATCCACTACAGTCACAGAACCATTCACCGTTACAAATCCAGCCTTGGTTGCTGTATAACTATAAGTACCGGG
>JAERTD010000016.1 GCA_016845175.1 Bacteroidota bacterium
GGATATGATATTTTGGAATGTTCAGTATTAAATATTTTATCAATTAATTTTTCAGATTGTTTTTGTTTGTTAATGAAATTTGCTTCTGGCCAGGTCTTTTCTAATAGATAAAAAGATGCCTTTTTTCCTTTTTTCGGAACGAATCCCAAATGACAAATCCCCCGTAATGTTGTTGCTACAAGGCAATCTCCAAACGGAGTAGTGCCGTATCCATATTGAATGTCTAAACCTGCCCCCATTTGTTTATATTCTCCTGGTGTCATTGCTTCAAAGTTGACAAAGAGGTCATGCAGACGGCTTGAGCCTGATAATCCCACGTCCAGTGAAGTATCCAGCAAACTACGGGATTCAGCTAGCTTTTTCTTGGTAAAATCTAATGTTAGAAATTGCATGAATTGAATTGGGGTTACACCGGCCCATTTTTTAAAAATTCGATTGAAATGAAATTTGCTGAGATGAACATTCTTTGCCATTTGTTCCAAGGTCGGTTGAGATTTATAATGCGTTTCAAGAAACTGAATCGCCTTTTCAATTCGCTTATAATCATCTGGATCATTGGATGTCATATTCTGTTTCATTTTTTCTCCTATTTTTTTTTTAATTTTTGTCAAAATTAACCGATTAAATTTACTATCAATCATTTATTGACAGTTGGTTAAAAGATTTTAGGGTTTCTCCCTACTTTTTTCAGTTTTTAGTTGTTTTAGTATGCGGATTTGAGATTGTGTTTTTAAATTCGACTTTAATACTCAACCCTAACCCGCATACCATATGAATCATTCTATTTTAAAAATCGTTAAATGGTTTTGCCGACAGATAACCTTTAATGAACTGGCGTCTGCCATTATCATTTTCCATGAAGTTCTTAATAACTCCAGAAGTGATATCCCATTAAAGTTCAGCGATAAGTCTCCCCATTATAGAGATTTTCGTGTCGATACGATTAAACCTCTACCAGCTTTAAAAGTTGAAGAAACGGCTGATTGGCAAACTTTAAAAGCTGAAAAAGAACTTTTGCTTGGTAAATCCATTAAACCCATTAAAAATCGCAATGGAAAACAACTACCACCCGGTCTTCGTTGCAATCACTGTGATGCACCTAAACACTACTTGTACATAAACAATGGAAAACTCGGTACTCAAGTCAAATGCAAGATTTGCAATAAAACGGGTGCCACTGATGGTGCTAAACGAAAACGAACCACCAGGTATCGTTGTCCACATTGTAAAAATGCACTTTTTAAATGGAAAGAAAATAAACAGTCTACGATCTACAAATGCCCTAATAAAAAGTGTTCACATTACTTGTCAGGAAAAAAACGATTAACTAAAGATGAGACTGCAATGAGAGATCAGCAAAAGTACAATCCGAATTTTAAGCTGCACTATCAATACAGAGAATACCATATAGCTTCCAGTGGTCTTAAATCAGCAAGACCTGCTTATCCAACCAAGATAGATATCAGAAAAATCCACCATAGTTATTATACTTTGGGGCTTATTTTAACCTTTAGCATTAATCTTGGGCTAAGCTCCAGAATCACCAGAGATGCATTAAAAGGTATCTTTGATATCCATGTATCTCACCAGACAGTGATTAACTATATCAACGCTACTGCCAGTTTTTTATCAGAGTATATTGATGATCACCTCCCATTACCAAAAGCAACCTGCTCTGCCGATGAAACCTATATCATCGTCAAAGGTAAATGGAATTACACCTGGTTCATCATCGACTCTAAAACCAGAGCTATTTGCGGATACAACCTATCCCAAAAAAGAGATATGCAACCTGCCTTGGCTTTACTGCATAACACTTTTAGGTCACCGGATGGCTGCAAAAATCCGCCTGATCTGGTAACAGACGGGAATCCATCTTACGATAGCGCAGTCATGGCATTTAACGACTTAGCTGATAAAGATACAAACAAATTGACCAAACACACTGTCATCGGCCTCAAAAACTTAGATCAGGAGAGCACCGACTATCGCTGTTTCAAGCAACTTGTAGAACGCCTTAATCGTACTTATAAGTACCACACAAGGCCAAGAGCTGGTTTTAAAACCTTTGAAGGCGCTATTACCCTCACTACACTTTTTATCGCATTTTATAACTTTATGCGTCCGCATAGCACATTGGAAAACAGACCACCAGTAAAGCTTAAAGCACTCGAAAACACTCAGCTGTTACCAGAAAAATGGGTGACACTGATTGAACATGCAGCAGCTTAATCTTCTAACCAAATTGTCAATGAACTATGGCCCTCAAAGTAATGGCCTTTTCTAAATTATCTTTTCCTTCGATTTTTAACCCTGATCACCGAATAGGTCTGTCCAGGTTGCGCAGCATCTGCTTGCAGGACATGACCTTGACAGACCTATTCGGTGATCAAACGCTGTTTAAAAGGGAATGATAATCATTTTCATATTAAAACTCTGTTTTCATAAAATTTTTGACACTACCTAGGGTATCCCTTTGTTCCTGAAGCGATTCCGGCAATGTTTCATATAAATAATCGAACATGGATTCTGGCTTTTGGGGTGGGATTTTTAAGTACTCTTCCGCTGCAGCTTCTACCGTTTTCGTACACTCTTCTGCAATATCCCTGAAGTCACTATCGTTCAGTATTTGTTCTCTTTTAAGGTAGGTTTCAAATCGCATTAACGGCTCTTTCTTCCAAGCCAGATCCAGATCTTTTTTGTCAATATACCTGGAAGCATCATCTGCGGTGGTATGATCACATAAACGGAAAGTAACAGCCTCAATTAAACTAGGCCCTTCACCACTTCTAGCTTTGTCCAGTGCGTTCGTCACAGTGTCTACCATGGCAATAATATCATTGCCATCCACCTGCAAACCACTGAATCCACCGGCAATTGCTTTCTGAGCGACGGTTTGCGTCGCCATCTGCAAATTCAAAGGAACCGATATTGCCCATTGGTTGTTATTAACAACAAAAACCAATGGCAGTTTTTTAACACCAGCAATATTAATGGCTTCATAAAAATCACACTCTGAAGAGCCACCTTCGCCACAAGTGGTTAGTATCGCTCTTTTTTCTTTCTTATATTTTACTGCAAAAGCAACACCGGCAGCATGTAACATCTGAGTTGCAATAGGGATCGCAAAAGGAAAATCTTCGCTATTTTCCGCAAAGATTGATCCTCTTTCATCCCCACCCCAAAAAGCGTAAAAGTTGGAAATCGGCACACCTCTTTGAATGAGTGCCCCCTGATCCCGATAATAGGGGCAAATA
>JAERTD010000017.1 GCA_016845175.1 Bacteroidota bacterium
TATTAAGATCAACAATATTATTCGCTTTTTGGAAAAAGATAACCTGCTTTAAAGCATCAGATATCTCTTTTGTGGTTATGGACATATTGTAGTTGTGTGTTACGAAAATAAAGGTGGCAAAATTAAAGTAAATTTCTGTTCGTGAGTATAGGGTCTGGAATTTGTATGGAAACTATCTCTATGTTTGCTGATCCTCAAGAAATAAAAGGAAATGCCTTCCGGTTTTAAAGCTCAAGCAAAGGATCCCAGAAACAATCCATGAAATTCACTATTTTATCATCTTCCACAACAATCCCCTCGCTTTCAAGCAACTCTTTCATGGTGTCCTGTCCCCCAAAATGCCGTTTTCCGCTTAATAAGCCGTTTCGGTTAACGACCCGGTGAGCTGGCAGGTTCTGGGGTAGGTTTTTACTGCTGTTCATAGCCCAGCCAACCATGCGTGCTGAGCCTTTGCTTCCCAAAAAGGCTGCAATAGCTCCATAGGAGGTTACCCTGCCATGGGGAATTTGGATAGCCACATCATAAACCTTTTGGAAGAAGCTGGGTTGATCAGGCATTGGGATTGAGTTTGAATTTCAGATATTTAATTTTTGTGCCATGATTCAGCCATATGTTTTCGTAAAAGGTCTGAATTTGAGTAACCTCGGTATCAAGACCTGATCCATAAACATCATAATTGGTGTATAGCAACTCATGTCCCGAATCCCGGATAACATCCTGTGTATATTCGAAAAAGATGATGTTATCGGTTTTTAAATGAATGATACCATCTGGTTTAAGAAAGTGGCGGTATCTTTCAATAAACTGTGGGGAAGTCAAGCGTTTTTTGGTTTTAATCTCTCTGGGCTGAGGATCAGGAAAAGTAATCCATATCTCTGATACTTCATTTCTCCCGAAACAATGTTCAATCAGGTTGATGCGTGTTCGTATAAAGGCAGTATTGACCAATTCTTTTTCCTGGGAAGTTTTAAGCCCACGCCACAAGCGAGCTCCTTTGATATCAGTGCCTATATAATTAATATCAGGATGCCTTTCGGCAAGTCCCGTGGTGTATTCACCTTTACCACAGCCCAATTCCAGTACGATGGGATGCTTGTTCTTAAAAAATTCCTCGCTCCATTTGCCTTTCAATGGAAAACCGTTAATTAAGTCTTCATAATACAGTTGAAATAGATTGCCAAAAGTTAGGTTTTCGGCAAACCGCATCAGCTTATTCATCTTACTCACGAAAAGAAATTTTTGGTTTATTTTTTAAGGATCCAGGCGTCTCCATTATTTTCACGCCTTATGGCAAGCAGTTTGTTTTCTGCCTCCTGCTTATTGGCAAATCCCATAAACGCCACGCGAAACATGCCGTATCTGTTGGTATCTGCAATGAGGGCCTCGAATCCCGACTGTTGTAATTCTTTAACAAGTTTTAATGCGTTATTCTCACTTTTAAAGGAGCCGGCAATAATAAAAAACCTGTTGGTTGTGCTCTTGGGTATTTCAATGGTTTTATCACGATCTGGTTCAACAGCTTCTGGTTCTTGAATCACTGGCTCTGATTCTTCTTCCAGCTCCTGAACATAATCTACATCAAGTATATCTTCAGTGGTTTTATCTGTTTCAGGCTGAAAATCAGCGTCCTTGTCAAGGCCGGACTTGTCCCCCTGATCAGCCTCAGGATCAGCAATTACCTTGTTTAACTCTTCAGTGTCATTGGTGGTTGCTTCAGGAACTATTATCTGATTCCCCTGATTAACCGTTGGTTTTGTTGGTATAAAACCGGCAGTGAAGCTGGCAATTTTTGAAGCAGGAATTTTACCTGCATTTTTCTCAAGATAATCATTAGGGCTGGTATAAAAAGCAGGAATGGCCTTTGAATACTGCGCCCAGTAATAACTCATGGCATCACGTCTGGAGTAGGCATAATAGATGAGAACAGCCACTGCAAACAATGACAACACAGTGAGCTGCATTTGCAAGGTAGAGCGCTTGCGGGTGGCCTGCATTTTTTTCCTTACAGGAGCAACTGGTTTTTCTTTCTTTGGTTTTTGTTCAGCAGCCTTTCTGTCGGTGGCTTTTTTGCTTTTTTCAGGTTTGATAAACTCACGGATTTTCTGTTCCTGGCTTGTCCTTCTGACTGCAGGAGAAATAAAGCTGCTCATGCCAAAGGCATCAGGATAGTAATTGCTACGTTCATCCTGGTCAAATACTATATAATTGTTCTTGTCCTTGTAAACTGAACCCACACCATTAAAGTTTACTCTTTTACCATCATCGATGGCTTGATGACATAAATGAACAAATTGATCTAACTTCTCCTTGGCTACCTTGTATGATACCTCCTCCTGCTGTGCAATATGATTGACCAATAATCCGTCATTGGCTTTTAAATGCACATTGAACATGACTTTTCTAAAGGGGGGCTTGAAATGGTGGCTGACCGAATTAACCGTGGCTGCTTTGTCGGAGGTTAAAAACCCGCCCAAACCGGGTACGACAACGCATTCGTAGTCAAACAATAAATCACCTACATACTTGGCTATTTTCATGTGGTAAAAATAAAAAATCAGAACCTGCTAAAATAGAGATTCAGCAGCACTAATTCAAGTTTTGTTCATAAGTTTTTCCAGGTCTTCCGGACTGTCAATGGCAATGCTTTCTAAGTCAGTAATTTCAACATAGATCTGGTGACCATTCTCAAGCCATCGCAATTGTTCCAGCTTTTCAGCCTGCTCCAGCGCAGTAGGATCCAATGAAGTAATTTTTCTCAATACGGATGCT
>JAERTD010000018.1 GCA_016845175.1 Bacteroidota bacterium
CGTTAGCAACAAGGCGAAGGCCGACACACATCCAGGCACATTTGGTTTTTTCAAACACACAAGCCAATGATGAAAAACCAAAAGAGCCTGAATTTAGGCCTACGCAATGAAAATCGAAATAATCATGAACTATTTAACCTACAATGAAAGACTAAACTATTTGCTTGAAATGATTGAAAAGGGACAATTTTATCCTTAAAACAAGCAAGTGAAAAATTTTATTGTTCAGAAAGTACAATAAAGCGAATGCTGAAAACCTTACGTATACAAGGCCATAAGATTAAATACTGTAAGAAAACTAAGAATTATTTTTTAGAAAAATGATGGAGGGTCAAATTTTGACCTTAGCTCGATATAACTTTGCAATTTGTAAAATAAAAAACGCCATGAAAAAAGTGATTATATCAATTTTAATAGCATTTCTTACAATATCTATTGAATTATATGCTCAACCACAATGGAAATTCCATGTTGCCTTTGAAGATGGTACAGAAGCGAAAGATACAATTTGGTTTATTTGGGATACAACAGCAATGTTTTTTGGAATTGACACAGCTTTAGGAGAAGGAAATCCCAATATGAATTATGATGATTTTAATGTATTTACTTTAACCTGGGACACTTATCCAGATTATGATACAACGAAAGTTGTAGCACACCCTTATGAATATGGATTTGGACACACCATAGAAGCTATTAATTATGAATTGCCAATAACAATCACCTGGGATTCGGCCTTATTACATGCCGATTGGTTACCTCCAACACCAGTGGGGTGGGTAAATTATGCCCGTATTGATAACGATTATTTCTTTTTTTACAACAATAACGGATTGGCTCACCAATACGACATGACGCTTTCTGATTCAGTAACTGCCCCATATGAGGGGAATACTGACCCGTGGGCATGGCAGGACTGGGTTCATTTTCCAATGGGTATCTTTCTCTTGCAAGACCCGACAGTAAATGTTGAAACCAATATTTATAAAGCTAAAGACATTATTAATACATTTCCCAATCCTTTTAAACAAAACACAAGTATTGAGTTTTATCTTGAAGACAAATCCTTTGTTGAATTATCTATTTACGATTTTCAGGGAAAAAGAATCCGAGATTTGACAAGCGAAATTTTAAATAATGGAAATCATATAATAAAATGGAACGGACTTGACCAAGCCGCCAAGCCATGCAAGCCCGCTCCGTACTTTATTTACCTTAAGGTAAATAATACATTCATACAATCAATTAAATTAATAAAGTATTAATAAAATCATGCACAAATGAAAAGATTTACAAAAGTAGTAAAAGAAATGTTGGTAATTGCTTTGATATTCGCATTTCCAATTTTATCATTTTCTCAGTTTAACGAAGACAAATGCCTGTACGATCTGGATCAAACTGCATTTATGCCACAAAACCCAAGCGGCACGTATGAAAGTAAAAACGGATGGCACTTACCTGTTACCGGAACCATTCGTTTACTAGTTGTATTTGCACAAATTGATTACGACACTGGAACAGATCCTAACCCTAACAATCAGGATGAATGGAATGTAGGAGAACTGCCAACGTGGGCGGATGATTTGTTTGATCCAAACGTGCCAACAGGACAAGCACAAGGTTTAGTTACCCAGTATTTTCAGGAAGCCTCATTTGGCTCATTTAATGTTCTTGGCGATTATTTATTAAGCCCTAACAATGGTATATTCACGGTAAAAATGAGCGATATTGAAGCGATTGATCCAATTTATACTTACCCTTGGCACTTTCATATGGCATTATGTGATCAGGTCAATTCAGATATGAATGGTAACTTTGTTACAGGTAATGGGCTAAATGATGCATCTTATTTTGACAATTGGACTGTAACCGAGGTTGGTAAAGAAAAAATTACTCCGAGTATTGATAGTCCATACAAATATGATCATGTTGTATTCATTTGGAGGAACAGGACAGGTTATAACGGAACTGGCAATACTTACCCGGGAACTTTAAATACATTACTGTTGGGCTATAAATCTGACTCTTACATGAATATCGGCTCATACAACAGGATACCTACATCGGTTACCCGACATGAATTCTCACATCAATTATTTGGAGGTAATGATTTTCATTGCGCAGGTGGCGGATGGGGCCCTTATAATTATTGGATCCCTATCACCGGTGGATGGAGTGCTCTTGGATTAAGCGGGAGTTCACTGCTTTGTTTTAATGCCTGGGACAGACAACGTTTAGACTGGAAACCAGAAGGAAATTCTTATACGCTTTCAGCGAGGGATGAGAATAATACTACAGAAGTTAATGGTGATCTGGATGCTACAAACCCCGAGGATGCTGACACTTATACTTTACGTGATTTTATTGCAACTGGCGATGTTATAAGAATAAAACTGCCATTTATTGACCCTGCTAATGAATTTCCTGAATATTTATGGCTCGAAAATCATACCGGGACACAAAACAACAGTAGCCCGTTCGATCAGTGGCACCATCAGAACAGCGATTGCGTTGACGATTTTATGCCCGGTTTAATGGCTTATATTCAAATTGATAAAGATACGCGGTCATCGGATAATGCTTGGGAGGTCTATAGCGGATATGCAGATTATCTAAGACCTTTAACGGCAGATGGTTTTTATGACAGGGAACATGAGAGCAATAGTGTGTTTAATGATTGCGTACAATGGGGTGATACATGGGCCTTTATTCAAGGACTACCTAACCCATTAACTGGTGGGAGCGAACAGGATCATTATACGGTTGACATTGACAGTGACAATCTTATAAAAGAGTATGACATTAGACCAAATCATATTGAAAAAATTGGCAATGAGTACCATAAACACCTGTACACCTTAGGACATAACGATCATGTTTTTACTTTAAACGGAAATAACAAAATAGGCATTTCTACAAATCCTTCTTCAGCTTCTAGGATGAACATGGTAAGTTATGAATTTCCAAAACCAGGACAGAATAATTTACACAGTATTTATCTAAATGGTATTTCTATTGAAATAATTGGCATAGACTACAGCAAAAATCTTAAAATACGCATTCGTTTTGATGATGTGGATGTTGACAGGGATGTACGCTGGTGTGCGGATGAGATTATATTAAATCCAATTGATACTGAAAGCGGCTACTCGCTTAATGTGAAAGCAGGGAAAACCATAACACTTGATCAAAGCCTTACTGCAACAAGAATGAATAACCCTATTGTTTTCAATGGTAGTAATGTATTTGCCGACCCCACAACTTTTGAGGTACAGCCGAATGCCAAAATAAACCTTGAACCAGATGCTAAGATTCAATTAGAGAATGGTTCAACATTTCATCTTAATACTTCTTCATATTGCATTGTTGCCAACAATGCAGACATAGAAGTAAAAAACGGTACTACATTTTACCTTGACGATTGTGGTGTTTTGGAAATCAATGGTAATGGGAAACTAATTGTCAGAAGCGGAGCTACTTTATGCATATCACCTAATGCTGTACTGGCTTTTGAGAATGGATTACAAAACCTGGTACTGGAATCAGGTGTAATTATTCCTGGTGGCTATGCCGATCCTGTAACAATCATTAATAATACACTGAGTTATAGCACAATTAGCACAAATACAACCTGGACATCTGAAAATTATATGGTGAATGGTACTTTAACAGTTGAGAGCCCATCAATGTTAACTATTCAATCATCCACATTAAATTTTATTGACGAAAATAGTTACATTATCGTTGAACCCGGAGCCAAGCTAATTCTTGATGGAGCAAACCTTACTAATGCCTGCTCAAAACCATGGCAAGGCATCCAGGTTTGGGGTGATGAAAACAATAGCCAATATCCCAATAACGGCAATTATTACCAGGGCTACCTTGAATTAAAAAACGGTGCAGTCATCGAAAATGCACTTTGTGCTGTTGAATTATGGAATCCTGGCGACTGGTCGTCAACCGGTGGAATAGTTTATGCCAATGGTGGGAATACAGAACAAACAAAAGTGGTTTTCCGAAACAACACAAAATCTGTACATGCGCTGCACTATCGTAATTTCAATCCAAATTTTCCTGAAGTTGAATGGGATTACTTCAGCAACTTTAAAAACTGCATTTTTGAAATTACAGAAGATTATTTAGGTGATGAAATATTTTATAAACATGTTGATTTGGCTCATGTTAAAGGTATTGATTTCCATGCATGCGAATTTAGCCTGGCAGGAAACGTGGAAGGTGTCTCAACATGGAATCATGCCATTGCAGGATATGATGCAAAATTCAGTGTTAAAGCCATATGCAATTCACAGCAATACCCATGCCCGGAAGTAGATTACGACCGATCTACGTTTACCGGATTCTATAGTGCGATAAACGCAGTGAATGACGGCGGAAGTGCAGTCACATTTAGCATAAACAGGTCTGATTTTATTGATAATACTTACGGGGTTAAAACCCGAGAAATGAACAATGCAAGCGTATTGTTTTCAGATTTCGAAATTGGGTACTTGTGGAATTGCGGGGCAGGAATCTACTCAGATGATGTAACCGGATTTGCCTTTGAGGAAAACAATTTTAGTAAGTTTACCGGAGGCCCGCAAGGTAATTATTTCGGTATTGTGATCAACAACTCCAACGAAGTAAACGAGGTGTACAAAAACACTTTCAATGGTTTAAGTTATGCGAACTTTTCTGACGGGAAAAACTGGGTAGGTGATGACCGTTATCAAGGGCTTTCTTATTCGTGTAATCAAAACAGTTTTAACTATGCCGACTTTTATGTAAATGAAAGCAGGCCTTCCGGTATTCAATCGTTCCAGGGCGATGGCAGTAATCCGGCTGACAACACCTTCACACAAAATGGCGCAACATGGCATTTTTATAACGGAGGTGAACATTTGGTACAATATTTTTATAATCAGAATGAAAACGATGAAATACCCGATTATCCTGATAAAACCCATAACGTTGCCATTACTTCGGTAAATGATGAAAACGGTTGCCCATCTCATTACGGGAATGATATAAAAATAGTTTTGACATCTGCCCAAAAGTCATCAGCAGAGCAGGTCTATTATAGCAACCTGTCTGATTATAACAATGTAAAAGTATTGTACGACAGTTATATTGATGGTGGTAATACAGAAGCAGAAAAATTAGACATTGAAACTGCACAACCAGATGATATGTGGGATTTGCGTGCACAATTACTCGGTGACTCACCACACTTATCACTTGAAGTTCTTAAAGATGCAGCAGATAAAACAGATGTATTTACTGAATCGGCTCTGTTTGATATCTTGGCTGCCAACCCTGACGAACTCAAAAAGGATACTCTAATAAGTTACCTTGAGAACAAAGAGGAGCCGCTTCCTGATTATATGATTGACCTGCTCGAACAGCTTGCAGAAGGGACTACATATAAAACTGCCTTGCAGGAACAAATGTCAGAATACAAACACAATTATACACGTGCTGCTTTAGATATCGTAAGAAGTATTCTAAATGATACAATAATGAACGATACATTGTTAAGAAACTGGCTGGATAACTTGGGTGGTATTGAATACGACAGGCAGATTATTGCATCATTTATAAGTGATGGCAACTTTTCTGATGCATTTTCATTGGCTAATATGTTACCACAGCTTTATGATCTTGATTCAGAAGAACTGGTTGAACATAATTACTATATCGATTTGCTGACTCTGCACCAAACTCTATATAATCAGGGGAGAAATACTTATCAGTTGAATAGTACTGAAAAAGCAATGATTGATAATATAGCAGCCAACAGCAAAGCTGTAGCAGGATCATATGCAAAAAGTATTCTGGAAGCTGTTTATAATGAGTATTATCCTGACTGCCCGAATGTTACAGGTACTGACAGTTACAAGCAGGGCTCAATAATTAATTCTGAGACCTTGGGTATGATTTATGGATTAGACATAAAAGTAAAGCCAAATCCTGCCAGTCAGTGGGCGGCATTTGATTTTGTTTTACCGGATAAAGAAAAATCCGGTATAATTATAGTTACCAATGTAAACGGAGTGGTTGTAAAAACATTGCATGTTTCCGGACAACAGGGACAAAAGCTAATGGATACACGTAAGTTTCCTTCCGGCGTTTATTTATATACATTAAAATATGGAGGTTACTCAAAATCAGGTAAAATGGTGATTCAAAATTAACAAAAGACAAATCCATTAAAGTTTTGTAAAACTAATGTCCTTCGGTAAAAGCCTTGTTTTTTACTGAAGGACATTTTACAAATTTATAACTTGGAATACAAAATCAGAATAAAATCCATCCTAATGCTGTCAAGCACATTGCCAAGTCGCCCAAAAATCCCACTGCTAAAGCCAAAACTTGTCAAAGAGCTTGCCAGCCCAACTGCACAGAAAATACAACGCCCAGTTGCTAACAAAGGCTCATAGTGCATGCCTGGTTACTAAGTATTTTGAACATGATGATCAAAAATAAAATATTTACAATTTTTAATGGTTAAACGTAATAATACCGGCACGCACCATAGCCAAACCGTTGTGTAACAATCGGGTTATGAATAACTTAAGCGGCGGTGATATTTTAGATAAGTTGGATTACAAGGATGCGAATATGAGTAACGATCAAAGTCTTCGCTTACAGCGCAAAGAATGTTTCACATTCGGGTGCGT
>JAERTD010000019.1 GCA_016845175.1 Bacteroidota bacterium
CGAAAACTCATGTGGGTCGGGTTCACCAATAAAGGGATGAAAAGCCCTGCGGCCTGATTCGTCGGCAGCAAAAACATAATAGTCAACCTCATCACCCAGGGTGAGTCCTTCTATGATTCCAGTGAAGGTATTTCCTTCCACTAAGCTCATTAAAGTGTTTTCATAGGCATTCCCGTTCACGCTGTAATAAACCATTACGGAGTCGCTATAAATGGCTTCACCACTGGCAGCAGTAATGTCGGCAGTAATTTCGTAATCTTCCATATAGGGCTGCATACCAAGTAATGGCATATGGTCGATATAGAGCATATTAATGTCGGCTAGACCTTTGGTACGACAATGCAAAGCATCAGTATTTTCCCAACCATTATACATAATCCCCACTATTTCATAGCCTGGCATAGCTTCTTCATATACTGCTAATGCTTCATCATCCCATTGGCTGCCTGTCATGGGGACATATACTTTTTTATTGAGGATTAAAGAATTGGTGTAAGGTGTATTAGGTGCAGTGCCAGGCGTATAAACCCTAAATACTTCAAAGGGTTTTCCCCATGAACTCATGGTGTTGGCAAAATAGTCAGCTGCCGCTTCAAAATCTTCATAGCGGTTGTCCCAGGTATCAACCTGGCCCACAAGAATTTTTCCGGGAGATAAGAATTTCGACCAACAATCTATGTGTTTGATATACTCTGCCAGGGGGTCAGGGCGAACATGATGACTATGAATATTCAAATAATCCCAAACAAGCGTATCAATTTCTTCAACAGTCAGTTGTGGATTCTCTTCCCAAACCAAATCAGTGGAAGCGGCCTGACCAGATCCGTCACACATATAATTTCCACCAGTATGGTATAAATTCATCCCATATAAATCGATGTCAAGGTATTCGGCCACCCTGATGGGAATGTCATCATCATTGGGTCGGGGTCTGTTATAAGGAAAATTCACAATGCCAGGTTTGTTGTCACCATCAAAAACAAACCAGGGGCCGTAATCCCTGGTCCAATAGCTGTTGGTAGGAGCTATTAAAAAAGTACAATGGTCGAGGTTTACATTGTTGCTGGTATATTGATTAATTACGGTTTGCTGAGCAGCTGCATTATCAACAATGGTGACCACCGTATCTTGTTCTGCCAACTCCCTGATAAGCTCCATGGGAATACCAAAAGGATAACGGACCAATACCCCTTGCATTTGGTCAAATTCAGCCACATTGCGAATAGGGCCCACAGGAGGATCGGTTTCATAGAAGCTTCTGGAATTGTCCAGAGGCATATGCATTTCCTCTTCAGAAAGATAATGAAGTTTCCTCCAATCGGGTTTGGCATCCTGAGCCATGGTTGAGGTAAAAAGAATGGCCAGAAAGGTTGTAAATAACAATGATCGCTTCAGCATTGGTTGTTGGTTTAAAAAATTTGTGCTAACAAAGATAACAACTGTTTGTTAGCGACAAAAATCATTAACATTTGCATCAGCTCCAGGATTTTATTAATTTTAAGCATTCACCTTTTAACCTATCCTGATGAAGACTATCCTGACCTCTATATCCATTCTGTTTCTTATAAATATTATTGCGGCACAACAGCAATATTACCCCCTTGTGGAAGAAAATAAAACCTGGTATGTGGTCCATAGCTTTTTCGGTTCCCCCTCAGCCACAGGTGTATATAAATGTGAAGGTGACACCCTGGTAGGTGATACGACCTATAAAATAGTTTATGTGACCTATGATGAATTTCCCATTCAATGGACCAAGGCTGGTTTCCTATATGAAGATGAAAATCAACGGGTAGTATTTTCGAAATATAAAGCTTATGACAGCACTTACTTTAAACCCCAATTGCTGTATGATTTCGGTGCTGAAATCGGTGATTCGCTCACCATCAGCCCATTAAATGAATTTACTGATCAGGTGGAAATTGTTATTGCTGCAATGGATTCGGTACTTGTGGATGGTGAGTATAGGCCAAGGACCTGGTTTGATTGTGAGATTAGCAGCTGGAATTTCTGGATCGAAGGCATTGGAAGTAATACTGGTTTGCTGGAGCCCGGGTTCTATTGTACCATTATCTGCCCTGGACAGGATTTATACTGTGTAAAAAAGGATGGGATAACCATTTACCCTGATGCATATACAGGAGAATGTTATGTAGTAGGCATTGATGATGTATTTGAAAAGAAAAATGTTTTTTCTGTCTATCCAAATCCTGCAAGCGATTATATCGAATTACACACTGAACAGCTATTTACAGAGGAATTGTATGTTAGAGTCAATGATCTTATGGGTCAACTCATAAGCCATAAGTCACTTGGGGGTTCTTTTCCATGCAGAATCTCAGTGCTTAATCTTACACCTGGTTTATACATATATACCATAGGGTCCCCTCAGCAAAGTATTCAAAAAGGAATGATCAGGATTCAATAACTAACAAGAATTCAGTGTCTTTTGGAGTGCTTTAATTGTACTATATTTGTGGGCTAATAAAAAACTACTAATATGTTGGCTATGGTCTTATCATCGCTTATTTCAATGGTTCAGTTAGCCGGATGGCTAGGTACCTGGGAGATAGTTATCATTGTTGTGATCGTTTTGTTGTTGTTTGGTGGAAGAAAAATTCCTGAGTTGATGAGGGGCGTTGGGAAAGGCATCAAGGAATTCAAAGAGGGTATTTCGGAAGATGAAGCCAAAGAAAAAGCTGAAGGCGAGGACAAAGCAGATAAGGAAGCCTAAAAGCAAGCCTATCCCAATTGTTTGATATTTTCAACAACCACCATGTAGGCATTGACATATATGGTCCAGGTATAGGGTATACTTCCGCCGGTTGGTATAGAGATGGCATCCCTTACAAACACTTTTACCACTTCATGGGTTTTACATTTATTATGGGCAAGCAAGCCTTTGGCTTTGCTAAACCAATGACTGGAAATATGATACGCAAAATCATCAGAATTATTGAAGAATAAGCTTTTTGTATTGCTCGTATCTTGCCGTTATTTCTTCAACAAAAGCATAGGTTTCCTTGCCTCTGGTATAACCATAGTAAACCACTGGGTCATGATAATATTCCTTGTGAGAAAGATTCAAAACGTAGAAGTCCACATGACCAGTCCAGCGGTTAGGATCCTTGCCATGTTTCTCGGCCAGGCGTCGCCCGTCTAGTATGTGCCCAATACCCGCATTGTAGGAGGCCAATGTAAATTTGATGCGTTCCGTACTGTCAGTAATTTCATCGGGCAACTGTTTTTCAAGGTATTTTAGGTATTTAAGCCCAGCCTGAATTTGTTGGCTTGGTGTGGCGGTCGTATCCAGGCCATATTTTTCCAGTGTCAGCGGCATCAGTTGCATCAAACCAAAGGCGCCCACCCAGGAGCGCACATTGGGCTTAAACTCCGATTCCTGATAAATTAAAGAAGCCACAAGCCTCCAATCCCAGCCCAGCAGATCAATGTTGTTTTTAATCATGTCATCATAAGGAGAAAGCTGGCCACCGCTAAAAGAATTGTATTGGCTTTTAGCTATCCTTCTGGAGCGGATATTTTTAAAATACTTATTGTATAATAACCTTGAATCCAGGGACTTATTAAATATCCCCAGCCATTGATTGATGGTGTCTCGGAGTGCGGTCTGGCCCTTTTGGGTAGCCCAGGCAATTTTTTGGGGGAAACTGATGGCCGTTTTTATGTCGATATTTCTGTGATAACGACTGCTGACAATGGCAATATGTTCATCAGATGCAGTAAAATCAATGTTTCCGTCAGCTACGGCTGAAATCAGTTCTTCAACATCCAGATCTTCCTCCACAATATGAATGCTGTCGGCTATTTCATCTGATAAGGACCGCAGTCGCTTGCTAAATATGGTACCTCTCTGAACATGAATTGTTTTATTGGCCAGTTCCAGGGTATTTCTTAACAAATGGGATTCGATTTCATCAGCAGTACGCATTTTCTCAAATCCTTCAGGTTTCCTTTGAACCAATACCTGTCGGGTGGTCATGATGGGATCTGTAAACGAGTACATAAGGCTTCGTTGGTTGGTAACTGTTAAACCCATGGCTATCAAATCCACCGATCCTTCGGCCAGCATTTGATTGGTTTTGGTAAGGTCTTTCTCAATGATCAATTCAAGGTCTACATTGAGGTAGGCTGCAAAATCTTTCAATAATTCATATTGATAACCCATGGGCTCTCCCCTGTAAATGAAATAGTTGATGGAGCCGTAGTCAGTGACTGCCTTTAACTTACCCCGGCTGAGAATACTATCAAGAATCAAATGAGTCACCACAGCCTCTTGCTCCTGAGTATCATGTGATGTAATCTTCTTTTCAGGCCCATGACAACAATAAGAAATCAGGCCAAAAAATAGAACCAAAACGAGGAAACGTATGTACATGTTTTACAAAGCTATAAGATCGCATAAGATACGAAAAAATTAAGTCGGCATTATCCGGTTCTGGATAAGTCAATCCCGGGATTACCTTAGAATAGTGGTGTGAAAACCTCATGATAGCGCTTTGATGATTTAGATTGTAGTTAATGCTCCTGAACACCTTTTCTTTAGGAATTGTGGTATGCTATTTGAATTCTTTGATTGCTTACAGGCTATGTGTTTGTTTATCAGCACCTATTGACAAATGCATTTGAGATAGCTACTTTTGTTTTACCTCATACCCTACTACACATGAAACAGCTTTGTCTGCCCCTTCTACTAAGTTTACTCATATGTTCTTTAAGCATTCATGCCCAGGAGGATACAGAGTCCACTCCAGTCAATAAATCCAGATCAGGTTTTGGTATCGCCCTTAAGGTTTCCACTTTCGGACCTGGTCTGGAGTTGATAAAATCCTTCAATGCGCCCATTAATTTAAGGTTGGGGGGGAGTTATTTCCCACAAAAGTTTGATGCCAAACTCAATGATGTATGGCCGGTCAATACCCACAATGATGTCCGTCTTGGTTCGGTGTATCTAATTGCCGATTGGCAGTTTATATCGGATATGCACCTTACAGCAGGTGTGTTATACAATATGATCTGGTACAGTGTACAGGCACATCCAACCACTGAACTTCACATGGGAGAAGCAGTTGTAAGCCCTGAAACGCTGGGCTCTGTTACCTATGCTTTCGAGCCCAATCCCATATGTCCATACCTGGGTATCGGATATGGAAATAGCATTTCAAGAAGTAAAGTCCTTAGCATGGCCCTGGATTTAGGAGTGGTTTATCACGGCTCACCAAAGGCCTCTCTTGAAGCTACAGGCATGGTTTCTCCGACGGCTTCAGAGGAACAAAGACAAATACTGGAGGAAAATGTGAAGGAGCTGAAGTTCTATCCAATGATCAGTCTGCAATTATCCTTTCGGATTTTGTAATTTTACAAACCGCGTCAAAAGCAACACTTATGACTTCAATAAAGAAAACAATTGTATTCGTTACCGCCCTGATGATGGCTATTGTCATCTCAATGGGTATACAATCATGTAAAAAGATTACCAATCCAACGGAAGGCACCAAGCTGATCATTAACTATGATCTTATGAGAACCAATATCTCACTGGAGTTTTTTGATGCCCAAACCGGGATCCTCATCGGTCAGGCCGACGATAAAAGAGTGAAAGTTGATGTGATAGGTGAAGCGGCCGAGGCTGTTCTGGATCTTAGCGGACAACACAAAGAATCCTATTTGTCTTCCCAGGGATTGATATCTTTGGCTTTAAACCCTAATGCTGAATACACTCCCAGTGAAAGCAATCCTTTGCGTGTTAGTTTTGTGGCCAGTTTGGAAGGATATATTTCCACCAGCCAGCAGTTAACCGTGACAAAAGATGGTAATTATAAGCTGAAGTTTTTTATGGTGGACAAGGAAAACCCACCTTCAGGCGTGAGTATTAAAACCGAATGGAATGTGGGAAACCTGGTGTCAGGAATACTACAAGAGACCTTGAGTGTTGAAACGCCCGGAGGAGAAGCCACATTTATTATCCCTGCAGGAACCCGTATTACCGATGCTGATGGTACCATATTGAATGCTTCACTGAACATTATGCTGGCCTATTTCAGTAATCTGGAAGATGCTTCACTGGCAGCCTTTCCCGGGGGTTTAGTGACACGGGTATTACAGGATGGACAATATATAGATGGAGCCTTTTTCTCCGCCGGCTTTGTGGCCATTGAGGTTTGGGATGCGACCGGTCGGGAAGCCAAATATTTCCAAGAGAATAAAGCAGAACTCATCGTGCAAGTGGATGGTCAGACCTATAATCCTGAAACCGAATCAACCATTGCAATGGGTGATATATTGCCATTGTACAGCTATGCTGCGGATAGTGGAAGCTGGATGCATGAGCAGGATGTTGTAGTCGAATCAGGTGTGGGAGCTTATGCTGTTACTGCTGAAATGGATCACTTATCCTATTGGAATTTTGATTGGTTCTGGAGTTATTATTGTTATGAAGGTTTATCCTTGAAATTTACTGGTGAATTTGCCTGTGAATGCATGTGGTTTGATGGGATTATCAGAAAATCAGCCGATGACACCTATTTGGCGTCCGTTTCAGTTTTTGTCTGTAAGGATGAGAGCGTGCAATTACTTAATGTACCTAAGAATATGCCGGTTTATATAGAATGGTTGGGAACGGGTGATCCATGCAGTACTTGTGTTGTGGATGGCTCAGCCAATCCATTACCGATTTATAATTTATGTGCCAATACTACCATAGATGTGCCCATCACTTGTGCCGCTCAAGGTCACGAAGTTGTTTTTGACCTGGTTGGTTATTGTGCCAACAATGCCAATGTTGAAATCAGACCCACTTTCGGGGTGTGGTTGCGACCAGCGGATAACTTCTGTTGGCAATGGGTGTATATGCAGGATGGACTGGCATCCGTTTGTAATATGATCGAAGGCCAGAATTATGTTATTGGTATGTACGTCGGTGGCAACTGGCACGAAACCGTTGTCCTTATTGACGATAGCGAGGTCATTTATGTTGATATCGAATTTCCTGATGAATTCTGTAGCCAGGGATTTTAGGCCCTTTTCCGGTATTGCATGGTAGAAAAAACGAACATCACCACTGCATAAACCAACAATATCCAGAAATCTGTCTGGAAATCTTGGAATTCACTTCCCTTGAGCATGATCATGCGGTTTATCTTAATGAAATAAGCCACAGGATTGAAATAGTCGATCACCTGTGCCCAATGGGGCATGCTTTCCACCGGGGTAAACAAGCCACTCATCAAGATAAATATGATTAAAAAGAACCAGGAGATGAACATGCTCTGCTGCATGGTGTTGGTGAGTGTGGATATGAATAATCCAAAAGACAGTACCACCACCATATACACTGAGGCTACCAGGTAGAGAAGGGCCACACTTCCCATGACCGGTATGCCAAAAACGAAATAGGCCAGCAACAAACCGATGCCTAAATCCATATTGGCGATAACCCAAAAAGGAATCAATTTACCGGCAATAAACTGGTATTTACGAATAGGAGTAACATTGATTTGCTCAATGGTGCCCAATTCCTTTTCCTTTACCAGATTCATACCCGAAAGAAACATGGCAATAATTGTAACCAGCAGTACAAGAATGCCAGGTACCATATAGGTGATATAATCCAGCTCTCTGTTATACCAGTAGGATGTTTTTATTTCAATGGGAAGACCACTGAAAACCACCGGTTGCTCCTTGATGATAATCTCCTTATTGAAATCTGCAATAATGGCTGAGGCATAGGCGCTCATCAGGCTTGCTGCATTGCCATTAATGGCATTGGTAACCACTTGGATTTGGGTCAGGTTTTCTTTGTTAAGATCCTTTTCAAAGGAGGGAGGAATGATCAGTACCTGGTCGGCCTTGTCTTGTTTGATTAGCTGTACAGCATCTTCATAGGTACTGGAATTACCATGATATTGAAAAAATGAGGAACCATTAAATTTTGAAATGAGCTGAGTGGATAGGGCAGACCTGTCCTGGTCTACACTGATAAAGCGTACATTCTTAATCTCAAAAGTAGCTGTATACGAAAGAACCAGCAGCTGTACAAAAGGTACAACGAATATAATAGGAAGCATGGTCTTATCCCTAAAAATCTGGATAAACTCCTTTTGTAATATGTAGGCAATTGTCTTCACTATTATTCGAGGCGAATTTTAAATTTCTTTACACTCATACCAATAAAAAAGATGGTCATACCAAAGATGATCAGGGTTTCTTTCCAGAAATAACTAAGCCCGACTCCCTTCAGCATGATGTTTTTTACGATGATAATAAACCATTTTGAAGGCATCACATGGCTGATTAGCTGTAAGGGATAGGGCATGTTTTCTATGGGGAAAATGAATCCTGAGAGCAGAATGGTGGGTAACATCAGGGCGAACATTGACAGGAGCATTGCCTGCTGTTGGGTTTTGCTCACAGTGGATATTAAAATACCCAGGGCCAGTGCCATAATAATGAAGAGTATGCTTTCCAGCAGTAACAAAACCATGCTTCCCTGAACCGGCATGAGAAAAACATAACGGGCCAGTAACAAAATCACCACCAGATTGATAAACGATAAAAGAATATAGGGGCTTACCTTTCCAATGATGATTTGAATGGGTCTTAAGGGTGATACCAGCAAGGCTTCCATGGTGCCCATTTCTTTCTCGCGGGCGATTGAAATGGAAGTCATCATAGCCGAAACCAGCATAAGCAGTATGGTAATCACTCCGGGAACAAACATATAGACACTCTTGAGCTCCGGGTTAAAAAGCATTTTGGTTTCGGTGATGATGCTGGCGCTTGACCTATTCATCCCCTTCAGCTGCTGCATGGCATAATTGTTTATTATACCTGTAGTATAGGCATTCAGCATGCTGGCGGTATTGGGTTCTGATGCATCAAATATGAGCTGAATGCTGGCCCTGCCTTCTTTGAGCAGTTTCTGAGCAAAATTAGACTCAAATACCACGACTTCTTTCACCACACCTCCCTTGAAAATAGATTCTATTTCATCAGGGCTGTCGATGTTTTTTTCAAGTATGAAATAACCTGACGACACCAGTTTTTGAGTGATTTCACGGCTTACCTGATCCTTTGAATGATCAAGTATGGCAATCTTTGCGTTGCTGATATCGCTTGTGATGGCAAAACCAAAGAGCAAGACCTGTACCACAGGCATTCCGAAAAGGATCAGCATGGTCCGATAATCCCGGAATATATGTAAAAACTCTTTTTTAATAAATGCCCACATCTCTGTATGATACTATTATTTGATACTGAATACTTTCGTGATCATGTACTGATATAAATTCTGTTTTATGCCGGTCGGGCGATGCTTATAAATACTTCGTCAATGCTTTGTGCTCCATATTGCCTTTTTAGAGCCTCCGGGCTATCCAAGGCCTCGATACGGCCTTCTGCCATGATGGAAACCCGTTCACAATACTCTGCCTCATCCATATAATGGGTGGTCACAAATACTGTGGTGCCGTTGTTGGCTGCTTCATAGATCATCTCCCAGAATTGCCGCCTTGTCAGAGGGTCTACTCCTCCTGTGGGTTCATCC
>JAERTD010000020.1 GCA_016845175.1 Bacteroidota bacterium
GTCCCTGTCCTGGTCTAAGCGTCCCGCTTAGACCCATCAAACCACCAGTCGAAGTAATCTAATCTTTGATCTAAGCGTCTCGCTTAGACTCTAATCAACCACCTGGTTATTGCTAACCACCATTGAATGTTGTACCTTTATGTTATGGGCAGGAAATATGCCATAAGGGACCAAAACAGCATCTATTTTGTGACATTTACAGTAATACAATGGATTGATGTGTTCACAAGAGACAACTACCGAACTATTTTTCTGGACAGTGTGAGGTATTGTCAACAGAACAAAGGACTGGAAGTATATGCCTGGTGTTTGATGACCAATCATGTACATATGATACTGAGTGCAAGCAATACTTATAAGTTGTCAGACATCATCAGAGATCTGAAAAGTTATACCTCCCGACATATACGGAAGGCACTGGAAAGTGATACTTGTGAAAGCAGAAGAAGCTGGATGTTACATCTCATGAAGAAGCAAGGTGTTGTGAATCCAAACAACAGGGATTTTCAATTTTGGCAGCAATACAACCATCCTATAGAACTGGACTCAAATCATATGATCGATAGCCGCTTAGAATATTTGCACAACAATCCTGTAGAAGCTGGTTTTGTGGAGAAACCTGAAGATTGGTTGTACAGCAGTGCATGTGATTACTGTGGCAGATCGAATGGTTTACTGGATATAATATTGATAGACTGATAGTGCTGGTCTAAGCGGGACGCTTAGACCAGATCGGTTTACCACTAGTCTAAGCGTCCCGCTTAGACTTAGTCAACAGCACCTTGGGCTAACGTATCTATAAAATTCCTTATATTTGAAGGAACCCAATTTCTTGAATTAACCAGCTACTCATGAAAAGATTTATATTTTGTACGTTGGCTGTTTGTTGTATTAGCCTGTTTTCCGTATTGAACCTTTCCTGCGAAAAAGATGATGTGGACCCACCAACCGTAGTCACTTACGCACCAATTAACGTTACTCTGGATGAAGCTTATTGTGGAGGAAGCGTGCTTGATGATGGGGGAGGAACCATTAGTGCAATGGGCTTTTGCTGGAGTGAAATTCCTGACCCCAATATTACTGACCGTGGTGTCTCAACAGTAGTGGCTACTCCCGGCGAGTTCTTTGATAAAATTCAGAGTCTGTCCCACAACACCCTCTATTACGTAAGAGCATATGCCACCAATGAAGCGGGGACAGCATATGGAGAAACCATGTATTTAAAAACCATGTTCACTACTACTTCCGATGTGGATGGCAATATTTACTATGTGGTTGAAATCGGTGACCAATACTGGATGGCATCTAATCTCAAAACCACTCGCTTTAACAATTTGGATGAAATTCCTAATATTACTGACGCGGATGAATGGGGTGATTTGACTACAGCAGCTTTCAACTGGTACGATAATGATTACGAGACCTATGGGAAGCACTATGGTGCACTTTACAATACTATTGCAGTATTGGATTCCAGACGCATTTGCCCGGATTATTATCATATACCCTCAAAAGACGATTGGCAAGAATTATTCGATGCTCTTGGTAATAATGCCCATACCAAGGGTAAACTGAGGTCAGCTGCTACGCAAGAAGAGTATGGACATCCGGGATGGAGTGGCAGGATGGATTGGGATACCAATGAAAGTGGGTTTACAGGTTTCCCAGGTGGTTTCTGCAATTATTGGGGACATTTCTCTGGTTTGGAGGTGAGTGGCTACTGGATAACCAGCACCCGTAGCTCTGACGAGAATATGCATGGAGTTTTTATCAGTAGTAGAGATATGAGTGACTACGGTTTTAATCTCCAGGGCAACAACAGTGCTACCAGTGTGAGATGCGTGAGATCCTCAGCGGGTAAATAACACAGAAAACCTTGATTAAAGTGATATTGATAAGGTTTCTGTCATTTAATTGATTTTCATATCTTTAATGTATGGACAAATTCATGCAGGAGGCGATAAAGCAGGCCAAAAAAAGTTGGGGTGAAGGGGGTATTCCCATTGGTTCAGTATTAGTTCGTGATGGTGAGATTATTGCTAAAGGACACAACAAACGTGTACAGGAAAACAACCCTATTTTGCATGGAGAAATGGATTGTCTTAACAATGCAGGAAGAATTGGCTCCTTTAAGGGCTCCAGCATCTATTCTACCCTTATGCCTTGTTATATGTGTGCCGGCACCATTGTTCAGTTTAAAATTCCAAAAGTAATTGTAGGAGAGTCAATTACTTTTTCCGGAGCCCGTGAATTTATGGAATCCCATGGTGTGGAAGTGGTGGATATGAAGCTAGATGAATGCATTGAAATGATGCAAGCATTTATTAAAGATAAACCGGAATTGTGGAATGAAGATATCGGTGAACTGGATCAATAATCTATGAAATTAAAAGGAAACCTTTTAAGGCGAATCGGGCTTGGTCTCATCTTGTTAGGAGGGATATCCTTCAACTCCATAGGCCAGAATCTGGATACTATCAATCTCCAACTGAAATGGAAACATCAGTTTCAGTTTGCCGGATATTATGTTGCATTTGAGAAAGGTTTTTATGAGGATAAAGGACTTTATGTAAATATTATTGAGGCTGAGGAGAATACGGATGTCATAGCAGATGTAATGGAAGGTAAAGCTGATATAGGGATAGCTACATCAGATATACTCATCGCAAGAAACAAGGGGCTGCCTTTGGTTGTGATTGCCAATATCTTTCAGCATTCACCCTATGTGTTTTTGAGCATATCCCATGATGAGGGCGATAATATTCATGATCTGTCAGGGAAATCCATTATGCTGGAAAACCATGCAGAGGAATTGCTGGCCTATTTGAAAACAGAACAAATTGATATTGACAATATTAATTTCATTCCACATTCTTATTCCCCAAAAGAGCTTATAGCAGGAGTGGTGTTTGCCATTTCGGCCTACCTGACCGATGAGCCATTCAGGCTCCTTGAACAGAATATTTCATACAATACTTTTAATCCCAGGTCAAGCGGCATCGATTTCTATGGCGATTTGTTATTCACGACAGAACCAATGGTAAGCGAACAAACTCAGGTGGTCAATAAATTTCTGAAGGCAACACAGAAAGGATGGGATTACGCACTTAGGAACAAGGAGGAAGTCATCAGGGTCATCTACCAGAAATACAGCCAGCGGCACAGCCTAGATCACCTTCGGTTTGAGGCTGAAAAGACTGAACGATTGATAATGCCAGAGGTGATTGAAATCGGTTATATCAATCCCGATCGCTGGAATAGAATAGGTGAGATTTACGCCGATCTGGGTATGCTTCCAGTGGACTTTTCAACCAATGGATTTCTTTATACCAATAATGAAAAGCCCAACCTCACTAAATTCTATCTCATCATCCTTGGGGTTCTGATCCTCTCTTTTGTAATCATGTTAATTGCCATCCGGTTTTATCGACTCAATCATAAACTTAGCGTAGAGAGTCTTGAAAGACAGAGGCTCATGGAGGAGGTGAGCGCTGCAAGTAAGTTTAAGGACCGACTGTTTTCCATTATTTCTCACGACTTAAAAGGACCTATAGGAACACTCAATGAGTTTATGGAAATCCTGACTGATGAGGACGAGGATCTGTCTGAGGCACAACAAAAACAGGTGCTGTTGAAGTTTAAGGGCTCCCTGTCAAATACCTATGAAATGTTGCAGACTCTCTTGCTATGGGCCTTAAGCCAGAAGGATGAACAACAATTCAACAGCCAAGAAAACCATATGTTAAAACTGATTGAAAAGAATATCAATCTTGTATCAGTAAAAGCAGAAAACAAAAACATAGGATTTGAGATACTGTGTGAAGAGGACAAAGCCTTTTTGTTCGATGCAGATATGATGGATATCGTTGTAAGAAATCTAATCAGCAATTCCGTTAAATACAGCAATGAGAATTCCACAGTTACTATTCAGTTAAAGATCAGCACCTCAGAGCTCAGCTTCTCCATTACTGATAAGGGAACTGGCATAGCTGAGAAGGATCTGAGCAGATTGTTTGATTTCGAACAACAAATGAACAGTATGCCAGGTACCAAAGGCGAAAAAGGAAGTGGCCTGGGATTGGTGCTATGCAAGGAATTCATCGATAAACATAAAGGTAGGATATGGGCCAACAGTACAATAGGGAAGGGCTCAAGCTTTAATTTTACAATTCCTTCTGAGCTTTAGTTTTCTACCCTCCCAAAAGAATTCATCATTTCTGATTACTTACAGACATTTATTTTCAAATCATTGTTTTGTGAAGAAATAGAATGCTAGTTGGTCATGAGAACCAATCCATTTAAGTAGCTTTGGGATCAGATAGAAAACTGATCATGAAAGCTGCTATAAATAGACTTGTTTTGACTATTTGCTGCCTGTTTCTTCTTCAAATAGGCCTAAGTCAACAACCCATTACACCCTACGATCACCTACCTGGATTAATCATCAGCCACAAGCCTGCCTTTAAGGAGACCTATCCTGAATGGGGAAAGCTGCTATACCAGTATCCGGTTAATTATCATGGTTTTTTGATTGAATTCGAGGAGTATATCACGGATAATCCCCATGAAAAGTCACCACTGATCAGATATGCAAAAGATTGGATAAGGACCGTTTCAGAATTTGTAGAGGATGATGGCAGCATCAAACTTCCGGATCTGGATCTCTATTATGGAAATTTACATGAATCTCAGCTACAGTCCGTAACCAGAGTAAACAAGAATTCAAATTCAAACTGGACTTTTCTGGGACCTAAGGAAACCTATTGGCTCAATGAGTCTGGTAGCCCTACAGCGCCTGGGTCTTGTCCCTGGCAAGTAAATGTGTATTCATTTGATGTGGCAGCTTCCAATACCGATATACTCTATTGTGGTACAGAAACCGGCTTTGTAAATAAAACCACTGACAAAGGATTAAGCTGGACCCTTTGCGCTCCATCCTACTTTTTCGGGGGAGGTGTCACTGCAGTAGCCATTCATCCATCCAATGAAGATATCGTTTATGTGACGGCTGGAAGTCAGGTACACAAAACAACCGATGGAGGCGACTCTTGGATACCACTTCTGGATGAATCAGGCTTGTTTTATACAAACAGGCTTCGTATCAACCCTTCCAATCCTGACCACCTGATAGCAGCCTCTTCTTCAGGAGTATTTGTTTCTCAAAATGCCGGGGGAACCTGGACAAGGAGTCTTACACTGCCTACTTATGATGTGGAGTTCAAACAAGACAATTACAATATGGTATATGTCCTTTCCAAAGAGAACAACAACTTCATGGCATATACTTCCGGTGATGGAGGCAGCACTTTCATCACACAACTCAATTTTCCAAATACGATCAGCGATCAAAGTGGTGGTCTTCTTGCAACCACTGAGGATAATGCAGGTCTTATGTTGGCGATCATGTTAAGCGCTGATAATACACCCTATTTGTACAAGGGTGAACTGATTGGCGTTTCATGGCATTGGAGCTTATTGGCAACCGGACAAACTTCCAATTTCCCCATGAACAACGGCCAGGGCTACTTTGATTTGGTGTTGGAAATGTCTCCTCTGGATGAAGACTTGATTTTTGTGGGAACCACAACCTTATTTAAATCTGATAATGGAGGGCAGCAGTTCCATGCCAT
>JAERTD010000021.1 GCA_016845175.1 Bacteroidota bacterium
AACGAATAACTCTAAACAACAATATCATGAATGTTATAGAAATAAAGGACCTGGTGAAAATTTACAACGGTGGTGAAGTACAGGTAAAAGCAGTTAATGGCATTGATCTGACCGTTAAAGAAGGTGAGTTTACTGCGGTGGTCGGACCTTCTGGATCAGGAAAAACAACCTTTTTAAATATGTTGGGGGGATTGGACAGGCCAACCTCAGGAAGTGTGAAAATCGGTGGTGTAGACATTTGGAGCCTGAGCTCACGAAAACTCATCGATTTCAGAATGAATAATATCGGATTTGTTTTTCAGTCTTACAATTTAATACCTGTGCTGACAGCAGGAGAAAATGTGGAATTTATCATGCAGCTTCAGGGCAAGGACAAAAAGGAGCGTGAAAAGCGGACTCAGGAATTGCTGGATGCCGTGGGTATCGGAGATCGCACCAAAAGTCGCCCGGCCAAACTATCAGGTGGACAACAGCAACGGGTGGCAGTAGCTCGCGCCTTAGCCTCAAAACCTGAGTTTATACTGGCTGATGAGCCCACCGCCAACCTCGACTCCACAGCTACCACCAGTTTGCTTGAATTAATGTCGGTAATGAATAAAAAGTATAATACCACCTTTTTATTCGCCACTCATGACCAAAGGGTAATGGATAAAGCCAAACGAATCATTACCATTGAAGATGGTAAAATTCTGTCTGATGAACATTTCAATCGGGATTAGAGGAAGTGCATAAGCTCATTCGGAATTGCATTTCGAATGTAAGGGGCTTTGGTTATGTCATCCAAAAGAAAACCGAATATTGATATGAGTAAATTTCAAAACATACAAACTAAGTGGATTCAAAATCCACGGCGCATAACTTCCGGATTGGAAATCCGGAAGAGCCTAAGATACATCATCCTCATTGGGGCAGTATTTGTGATAAGTATTCAGGCCAATGCTCAGAAGAAGTTGCAGGCCAGTGGTTTTCTTGAATACCTTAACAATACCTGGATCCCAACGGATGACTATGCTTCCTACGGTTTTAACAATTGGCAGAACCAATCAAGCATTTACAATCGGATCAACCTTTGGTATACACCCACCCAAGCACTTGAATTTCATGTGGGTATGAGAAATAATTTCACCTTTGGTCCACTGGTGGCTCAATACAATCAGTTATTTAACCTGCTCGGGAATACTACTTATGCCGACCTGATTACCCATGATGACGGCTATCTCGATTTGACCTGGGAGATTTCTTCTGATCAGTCCAATGTCTTGTATACCAACCTCGACAGATTGTATATGAAATGGACTTTAGAGCGACTTGAAATTACAGTAGGACGACAGCGCATCAACTGGGGAACCAACCTGGTATGGAATCCCAACGACATTTTCAATGCCTTTAACTATTTCGACTTCAACTATATAGAAAGGCCTGGAAGTGATGCTGTATTGCTGGAATATTACACAGGTGATTTCTCTTCAATCCAGCTGGCAGGAAAACTAAGTTATCGACAGGTACTCAAAGATTCTGTGAACCTGGAAGAAGAATTATCGCTGACCACGGCTGCCATGTTTAAGTTCAACCGATGGGGTTATGACTTTCAGTTCTTTGGGGGCCTCATGCAAACAGACATTACGGCTGGTTTGGGTTGGGCCGGTCAAATTGGCGGTGCAGGCTTCACTGGTGAGGCCTCCTGGTTTCGTGACCGCGATAATTTTGCTGATACCAGTGGTATTATTATTGCCAGTATTAGCGGTAATTATATATTCTCCAACCAACTGATGCTCAATATGTCCGTAATCTACAACAGCAACGGGTCCACAGGACCTGCCTATGCAGAATTCGGCAATGCCCTGGGTTCATTAAACACCATGTTCTCATCCAGTTTAAATGTGAAAAACCTAACCTTTTCACGATTCGATATCTTCGGGCAAGTGTCCTACCCGGCCTCTCCCTTGATCAATGTGAGTCTCTCAGGAATATTCAACCCTTACGATAAATCGGTTTATGTGGGTCCCTCGGGCACCTTTAGCTTGACCGATAATATTAGCCTGATGCTGGTTGGACAATTGTTTTTTGGGGATGCACTTACTGAGTTCGGAGGATATGGTCAGATGTATTTCATCGATCTGAAATGGTCCTTTTAAATAGCTTCCTGAGTTTCGAAAGCCCGCCATAAGGGCAATACATTCTGCAACACTTCTGGTATTTCGGTGGTATTCAACTTTATTCCAATCACAGGCCATGCTCCTATTAAAAAGGATAATTGGCCTGTTTTTATATGCGGTAAATTGATTAAGTTTATAGCAAAATAGGGATTATGATGCGCTTTTCGCTTAGATATTCATTATCAGCCACTCAGGCATTTATTCATATTCCTCTTGCATTCTTCCAACCCAAATTTTCAAGCCAATGAATAGAATTCTACTCACAATCTTTCTAATGGTAGTTGCACTTTCGTGCATGCATGCCCAGGAAAGCTTTACTGTAAAAGGTAGTGTTAGTGCTGCGGAGGATGGTTCAGCCTTGCCGGGAGTATCTGTATTCGTTAAGGGTACAACCAGTGGTACAGTAACCGATATGGATGGACTGTTTGAACTACAGTCTGTTGCCTCCGACGACATACTCATCTTTAGCTTCATTGGTTTTGTCCAGCAGGAAGTCAAAGCCACAAACACACCCCTTAACATACTGCTGAACACCGATACCAAATTACTCGACGAGGTAGTGGTTACAGCCCTCGGCGTAAAACGGCAGAAGAGAGAGATCGGCTACTCCACTGAAAGCATTGATGGAGAAACCATTGAAAGATCCAATGCACCCAATGTCGTTAGTGCCATTACCGGACGAGCAGCAGGGGTTCAGGTTTCCAATGCCAATGGTGTGGAAGGAGGATCCACCCGAATCACCATCAGGGGAAACAATAACCTATTAACCAACAACCAACCCTTATTCGTCGTTGATGGTGTCCCTATGGAGAATGTTCCCGGATTGACAAGTATTGGACGAGGTACTGATTGGGGCAATGAGATCAACAACATCAATGCCATGGATATTGAGGATCTCAGTATCCTAAAAGGAGGAGCCGCTTCTGCCCTATATGGTGCCAGAGGTGCCAATGGCGTTATTCTCATCACCACCAAAAAGGGTGATAAAAGAACAGGCTTGGGGGTGACCTACAATTTCAATTATAAGATAGTGACACCTTATCGCTATCGCGATGTGCAAAATACGTACGGACATGGGGGGCCTATAGCCTTTACTCCGCCGGGATTTCCTACAGATGCATCAGGTGACACCTTACTCTATCCCGGCATTAATGGAACCAATAACCTCATATTAAATCAGGCTGGTGATGTCTCCACTTCTTCCACTGAGTTCGGTTATTATGGTACTGGCGTTTCATGGGGACCAAAAATGGAAGGCCAAATGGTGAAATGGTGGGATGGAGAAATGCGTTCCTGGTCACCACAACCCGATAATCTGGAGATGGTTTACCGTGATGGCAACACCCAAACACACAATGTGGCCGTCAGCGGAGGTGGAGACAAGGGAAATATCCGGGCTTCATTTACTCATATGAAACAAACGCCTATCATCGAAAACAGCAATTCCAAACAAACCAATGTCAACCTGGCTGGAAACCTGCTGGCTTCGGATAAACTGAGCATCAATGTGGTGGCTAATTATGTGAACTACAACCGTCTCAACAGCCCCAGTTTAGGTGATGAACAAAACTCTTTCAGTAAAGGTTCTTTGTATTCCTGGGGCAGAAGTTATCAAGGTATCGATAAGCAAAACTATGAACTGGAATCTGGTACACAGAATCCCATGGATGGCTATCCTTTTCTGTATGTGAGCCCACACTTGTGGTGGATGTATTACAACAACAATACAACATTGAATCGTGATAAATACACTGGTTCTATTTCATTGAACTATACCCCATTTAAATGGCTGACACTTTTCGGCCGTATTGGGAGAGACTATTCACTAAGCCAGTTTGAATCCAGGAATAAACCCATAGACGTTATCGGGCAAACCGGTGGTCGCTATGAAAACTCACTCAGTAGAAATATTGCTGACAATATGGAATTCATGATTACCGCTTCCAAAGAAGAGATCTTCAATTCTAAACTCAATGCAAAATTTACTTTAGGTGGTAGCCAATGGTCACAATCCTATTACTATATGGGTGGCAAATCGGGTAAATGGTATTATCCCAATATGTACACCTTCTTCAATTATACGGAAACCACCTATACCACCATGGACACCAATCAGGTGGTTACTGAATTGGGTGATAGCCCCGGAGATGTAGCTACCATTGAAGACTTATGGGGCAGGCAAACCAATTCCATATATGCCTTCCTAAACCTATCCTATGACAATTGGCTGTTTCTGGATGTAACAGGAAGAAATGATGTATCTTCCACATTGCCCAAAGAAAACAACTCCTACTTCTACCCTTCCGTATCCTTGAGTTTCATTGCCTCAGAAGCCTTTAAGCTGGGAGAAAATGTACCCTGGTTCAATTTCTGGAAGGTCAGAGGGGGAGTAGCTCAAACGGCTTCAGACGATGTGGTGTACGCCACAGAGTTTTACTACAAAACCGGGTTTTTCGGAGGACAGCAATACTCTAATTATCCTGATACCATCCCGCCCCACAAATTAAAACCACAGCGTGTGAATTCATGGGAAATAGGTACCACACTTGGTTTTTTTGATAACAGAATTGACATTGATTTTACCTACTATTACATATACTCTTTCGACCAAATTGTGCTCGCCGACATACCTAAATCCTCTGGTTCTCCAAAAATAAAAATCAATGAAGGCATACTTTCCAACAAAGGTATCGAACTTATAATCAACGCAGTACCCATACAACGACCCAACCTACTGTTTAAAACGGGAATCACTTTCGCCAGAAACACCAACCGAATCATTAGTCTTGGTGATAATGTGGATCAACTGGAGCTGGCAGACATCTGGGATTTAAATGGCCCCGCTATGATTCTTAACGAGGGTGATGAGTATGGAACCATTAGTGGTTATGATTATATCTATCATGAAAATGGCCAGCCCATACTGAATGAAGAAGGGACCAAATACCTTTTCACCGATGAAAGGGTACCGATCGGCAATGCCACACCCGATTTTATTGCAGGCTGGACCACATCTCTCAGCTGGAAGGGATTTACCCTTACTACTTTAGTGGACACCAAATGGGGAGGTGATATTTATTGTGGCTCCTATGTGATCGGATTGCAAACCGGACAAAGTCCATCCACTCTAAAAGAGAGAGAAGGTGGGGGTTTACCTTATACCGATCCGGCAGGAAACACAAGTAATATAGGTGTGATACTGGATGGCGTTTATGAAGATGGCACACCCAACGACAAAGTGGTTCATTATTATTATAAATATATGCCCAATGCCGGTGGATGGGGTAAATTTCTATCCACTCCCGGCATCGTGGAGAACACCTGGGTGAAAATGCGCGAGATAGGATTGTATTATTCCTTACCGGCTCCCTTTATTCAGAAAACAAGGGTATTCCAGGATCTTACGCTGTCAGTTGTGGGCAGGGATCTGTTTTATTTCTATACTACCGTCCCCGATAATATTAACCCGGAAGGTATTATGGGATCAGGAAATGCACAGGGCTTTGAGTGGGCCTCCCTACCAGGAACCCGTTCATTTACCTTTGGAATCAGTGCCAACTTTTAAGAATAAAACCCATGAAAACATATAAACACATAGTATTGCTCTTCACCTTTCTCATGCTGGTATCCAGTGCCTGCAAAAAGGATTTTGGAGATTTAAACAGTGACCCACATGGATTTACCACCGCCAGCGACGGCTCCTTATTTAATGGAGTTATACAATCGCTTGTACCTCCCGGTAATGAATATATGTACTTGCTCAATGAGATCATCTACAAACAAACCCAGTTGGCAGCGCTTACCTATGAGGCCTGGGGTAATTTCGGTCTGGGCTCGGAAGACTTATGGGCTTCACTTTATCTGAGTTTGCCTGAAATAAGGGAATTGGAGAGACGTTTTGAAGCCATGGAAGCCTCGCCTGAGCTGGACAATATGAAGGCCATGTTGAAAATAGTAAAGGCTTATAAGGCCTTTAAGCTCACAGATATTTATGGAGATATCCCCTTGTCCATGGCAGGTTATGGCTTTACCGAAATCAGTAATGAATACCTGTACCCCAAATATGACAGGCAAGAAGAAATCTATCTGTATCTGTTGGAAGAGCTTCAGTGGGCCGATGAGCATATCGATCCGGTAGCAGTATCACAAGAACCATTCAACACCTTTAAAAGCTATGATCAGCTCTTTAAAGGGGATATGCATCTCTGGCAGAAACTGGCCAATTCCTTACGTTTGCGACATGCCATGCGCATGCACGAAAAATCTCCTGTTGAAGCTGCGGCTATCATCAAAGATATTATTGACAATGAAAGACCCCTGCTTCAGGGTTATGATTTTATCACTGAAGTCCTTGAATCAGCCTGCCTTTGGCCAGCCGAAGTTGGATTTTCTAATTACGGACATAACTGGGCCTTCCATGAACATAAAAACCTGCGCATGGGTTCCAATGTATGGCAACAAATGGCTGCCCATGATAGTGCTGATGGTAGCGGTATTTTCGATCCCCGTGCTTACGTCTTCTTCGAAGGAAACAATAGCCTTGACTGGAAACCTTACCCACAGCTGTCACCTTCAGGAATTCCGGCACCAGGAGGCATACCCTATGGCTACCACAGGGATGATATCAATTTCCCTGAAGCCTATTTCATCAAAGGTGAGGACAACATCTATTCACCAGTGAATTACTTCCTGGTAAGATCCTATAATTCGGTACCTGTAATTCTGATGACTGGAGCCGAGGTCCATTATATCAAAGCAGAAGCTTATTTGAGGGGTATCGGTGTGGCTCAGGATGTTGACTTGGGTGAGATAGAATACCTGAATGGGATCAGTTCTTCTGTAGCCTGGTGGACCAATACCTCCAACAGTTTCAGACTACCCAATGCCCAAATCGCAAAACCAGCTTTTAATCCCATACCCGATCATTTAAATATTGCCAGTGTGGTCAATGTTTTTGGCATGTGGAATGCACCCACAGACGAAGAAAAGCTGGAGTTTTTGTATACCCAGCGCTGGCTCGATTTATTCTGGCAGCCCTGGCAGGCCTATGCACTGGCCCGTAGGACTGCTAAAACACCAAGAGAAGGTGCTGCCCTCAACCACTACCGCCTACCCTATCCTGACACCGAATCCATTTATAATAAAGCAAGTATGATGGATGCTGTAAGCCATCAGGGAGGCGCTCAACCGGAGAATAAAATCTGGTGGATCCCTTAGAAAAATCAAAAACAATCCTTACATTCGGACAATGAACACAACACAAACAACCATAAAATCTGCATCATGAAAAACCTTTACTCAATTACAACCTTTTTACTGCTGATGGCCTTCCTTTTGCCTTTTTCAGCACTCCAATCACAAACCAACCAATACCTGCACTTCGATGGCGAAGATGACTTTGTTCAGTTGGATGAAGCATCACAATATATTGCCAATGGAGATGGAATTACCATGGCAGGATGGTTTTATACTGACGAGCTCGTCTATGGACAAGGCATGATGAGCTTTCGGGCAGGAACAGATGAATTCTATGTTATACAATTGAACAACGGAACCCTCGAATGCCGCATGATCAATGGTGATGGCTTTTTTGAAGTGGTAGGACCTGCCGGTACCATTATCCCACAAATATGGCAACATATAGCCTGGGTATATGATGGCAGTGCCGTTAAGCTCTATATCAACGGAACCATCAGAGGAAGTACGACAGCATCCGGAACTTTTGTGGATCCCGAAGTGGATTTCACCCTTGGAAAGTGTTTGCTGAGTGGATTCAATTTCGTTTTTGGCGGTCGTGCCGATGAAGTTTCCGTATGGAGCAGAGGACTGAGCCAGACTGAAATTGAAGATATGATGGAGGATGAACTCTCAGGTAATGAGGATGGCCTGCAGATATATTACAAATGCAACCAGGGTGATCCAGGCGGCAACAACACATCAATTGTCAGTCTGATTTCTGAGGTTGACAGTCCAGCCCGTGATGGTGATTTGTTAAACTTTGCCATGACAGGCCAGACGTCCAACTTCAACGGGACACTCGATCCGGGATACCAGGCCATTTCCTTTCCTCAAATCCCCAACAAACTCATAACCGATCCACCATTCGCTCTGGAAGCAACTGCAACCTCAGGGCTTGATGTTGAATATGAGGTACTTTATGGACCAGCTACCATTGATGGGAATATGGTAACCCTTACGGGAGAACATGGAGAAGTTGCCATTGAAGCCACCCAACCTGGAAACGGAACCTACGACCCTGCTGAGCCTGTAACCAATTATTTTATGGCACTTGATCCAAGTGTTAATGTGGCTGAAATTGACGCCAGAAACCCTTTGGAAGGCGATGTTTATGTACGTGATCTTAACCAAATTAAACTGGCAGCCATTGCTACCATTCCCTATCCTGAACTCTTCAGCATACAAAACCTAAGGTTCTCCGTGGACAACGAAACCATAGCGGCATTTAATTATGGCAACGACCATTTTGAAGGCTGGTGGACGCCTCCTGCCTATGGCCCTTACACCATCGAGATCATTGCTACCAACAACTTCGGCGTGACAGCAACAAAAGTTATCAATATTGAAATTGTTGACGATGCCTCCGATATGGAAGCCATTGCCATTGACGGCGTATGGTTAAATTCTGCTAAACCTTCTGAAACTGTGGAAGCAGAACTACCAAGTTATCTGGGTGCCTTTAATAATATCAAAGGAACTCTTGAAGTAAAATGCCCTCCGGGAGGCTGTGGTGAATGGGATCGTGTGGCCAGCCTTGATGTGAAAGGGCACAATGGTGAATGGATAGAAATTATCAGATACATCACACCTTATGGTGTGGCTTGTTCACACGAAATCGACCTGACAGATTATATGTCACTACTGCAGGGAAAAGTTAATTTCAGGGTGAATTGTACCACCTTTGACAATGGATTCGAGTATTATCTGACACTGGATTATACCGAAGGCGAACCCCAACATTACTACAGTTCAGTTGATGTGATCTGGTGGGAAGACTATCCCTTTGGTGATTACGCAGACTTACAGCCTGTTCAGGATGTAGACTATTATTTTCCTGATAATACAGTCTCTGCCACCCTGAAGCTGGTATCTTCAGGTCATGGTTGGGGCGATTTAAACACCAGCAACGCCGCTGAATTCTATGAAGCCACTCATAAAATCCTGATTGATGGGGAAGAAACCTTTGATCAGCACAACTGGTGGGATTGCAATCCTAATCCCGATGGCTGTATGCCACAAAACGGCACCTGGTTTTATGATCGTGCGGGTTGGTGTCCCGGAGCCATCGCTCAATGGTTCGATTATAGCCTGACTCCCTATGTGGGTCAAGCCAG
>JAERTD010000022.1 GCA_016845175.1 Bacteroidota bacterium
AGTATATTTTGATGATCGATTAATGGGCACTATAGCCAGAAGTCCTCACCTTATTAAAAGCGAGCACTTATAGACAGATGTGTCGCTTTTTAATCACGATTTTTTACTGCCATACTCTGTAGATAAAAGTTATCCAATAATCCCTTGACCCCTCAACATACAATTTGTATATTCTTGATACCTCTCGCACTCTTCCTGACTTGATTTTAGAAAAATTTTGTTCGTACTCTTAAGCGCATTCAACGATGATGTTCTGTAACTATCAATTTGAACACCGAGGTGATTAAATGACCATTCAGGTACAGTCTCTTTTTACTTGCAATCCTGATAACAGCCGGGATAATCTCCATTTAAATTATTTTTTGGTTTGGAATTCAAAAGACAAATGGGAAATAACCAAAACTGGATATTCTTTATATCGGTTTGGTATACAGTTGGCTATTGAATTATTATTGCCCTTAATGTTGTATATACATCAGAATATAGTGGACCCCGAAAACTGGACAATGTGTTAAGATAGAATTTAACAGTCCAGAAAGGGGAAATTTTGAAACGGAAAAATTACAGCAAAGAGCTAAAAAGCAAGGTCGCATTGGCAGCAATAAAAGGGAACCAAACTGTCAATGAAATTGCATCTGAATTTGGTATCCATGCAAGTTTAGTTAACCGGTGGAAGAAGGAAGCAATTGAAGCTCTTCCTCTGGTATTTGGAAACAGTCAGGCAAAACAAGCCAAAGCAACTGAGATTGAACGAGACCGCCTTTATCAAAAAGTTGGCAAGCTCCAGGTAGAACTGGATTGGTTAAAAAAAAACACCGGACATCTTTAATGACTGTAGAAGAGAAAAAACAGCGCATTCAACCCAAGCACCCTAAACTCAGTATTCAGCGGCAATGCGAGTTGATAGAGCTCCCTCGTTCCAGCTACTACCGTGAAGGCTTGCCAGGACAGGAAAAACCTGAAAATCTTGAAATAATGAAACTCATTGATGCTGAATATACCAAACATCCTTTTTTCGGTACTCGCCAGATCCGCAATTATCTGAGGCGCCAGGGATATAAAATAAATCGAAAACGAGTTCAACGATTGATGCGTAAAATGGGGATTCAGTCCATTGCGCCGAAGCCAAATACCAGTAAGGCCAATCCTCAACATAAGGTGTATCCATATCTTTTGAGAAATTTTGATGTGACCAGGGCCGACCAGGTTTGGTGCTCAGATCTGACATATATCCGTCTTGCTGGTGGGTTCGTTTATTTAACGGCAGTTATGGATTGGCACAGCCGTTATGTTCTTTCCTGGGAGCTTTCGGTTACTATGGATCATGAATTTTGTGTTTCTGCCCTTGAGAGGGCACTAAGATGTCATGGAACACCATGTATTTTTAATACGGACCAAGGATCACAGTATACAAGCCTTGAATTCATAAAAGTTTTGAAAGATAAGGACATCAAAATCAGTATGGATGGGAAAGGCCGGGCTATGGACAATATTTTCATAGAACGTCTCTGGCGTAGTGTGAAATATGAAGAAATTTATGTAAATGAATACAAATCCGTTGCGCAGCTGCGCAAGGCCCTGAAAAAGTATTTTGATTTTTATAACCATGAACGGCCTCACCAAAGCTTTGATGCCCAAACACCTGCTGAAGTTTACTATGGAAAAAATCAGCTGAGGATGGTCGGATGATTACGCTATATAAAGGAAGTTTGTCTGATTATAATGGGGGCCAGCCCCCAAACCCCCGGGATTTTACGCTTTATGGACAAAAACATGTTGATGAAAGGGCAGAGCAAAAAGCCCTGCCCCATGTCTTCGTCACCAGTTTCGGCGCTCAGGTTGCTTCCCAGCATAGCCTTATCCTCCGAACTGGCCTGGGCATATTATCAAAATCATCCAGAATTACAAGCAATCAAACATTGAAATTTAAAAAATGGAGGTTAAAAACGGCATTTGGAAATTGGATAAAATTTGATCGGATAATTCATCCGATTTTGACGCTTAATTGGGGCAAAAAACTGTCTTGACAATGGGGTCCACTTTAGGGAACACTCAGGCACCAGATTTTTCTCCCAGAAATTAAGAAGCGGTGAAAGGCTTACCATCGACTTTATCGGGTAATCAATGAATTTTTTTAGCATGATCTGCCTCCTTGGGTTATTTACAATATGTTAATCACAAGAAGAACAAAGTCAACAAGTGCTTACGTCATACCTTTTGCAAGATTTTTACCAGCTTGATACAGGAGGGTTTTGTATAAAAACGGAAGATCATTTGTCAATACAAAAGGATCCTGCCGCACACAATACTCATGTACTGTTCAGCTAAAGTCTATGTAAAGTTTTACATATTGTGACAAAGTTTTCATAGGAAAAAAACTTCCATAAATTAGTTTAAATACTATCAATAGTCTTCTTTGTAGGCCGTGTAACCATGGCACAAACATTGCACAACTTAAAGATTTTAAAGTGGACCCCATTGTCAAGACAGTTTTTTGCCCCAATTAAGCGTCAAAATCGGATGAATTATCCGATCAAATTTTATCCAATTTCCAAATGCCGTTTTTAACCTCCATTTTTTA
>JAERTD010000023.1 GCA_016845175.1 Bacteroidota bacterium
AAAGGGTGTTGAAACCGTTCAAATTTTCATAGCGTTATAGGGTTCCTATATTTTTGATGCTACTTTTTCCTACAATCCTATTGCTGATCTGTGCCGATTATGATCTAATTTTTGTTGTTAACCTCTTCAATCTCGTGTTGAGATAGGGTTCGATTTATAATTCAGGCACACCGACACATTCCAATCAATTGGTATAGGAAAAAACAACTTTTACTATTAAAATTTAGCCTGTGGCTGCGAATAGCTCCATTTGTCCGTCATCTTTTTTCTTAGGTTTACGCCTGGTTCCTGCCATTTCAATTAACAATGTGACAATTGTCGTAAACGCAGAACGTACAACCACCCCGTGCTGACTTCTTACTCTCGTGTGTTCAAGACCTTCCCTCTTTTTCATTAAATTGAAAGGTCGTTCGCAATTTTTTCGGATATCAATCGCTTCTTTAGAACCATTGTGGCAAGTCGGCATTGGCTGAAAATGACCTTTATCAAAATCAATAATTCTTGATTGAGGACAGGTTGATTCAAACATACATTCACCGGGATTTGCGCCACATCCAAATTCATGGCCCTCAGGTACGGCCCCTAAAAATTCCATCGGAGTTTCACAAAAATCGTTGCAAGTTACCCTCAATGGGGATTCCAAAACGTTTTCAGGGAGTGTCGCCTTTTCAGATGCCGGGGCAACAACATATACTCCGGTCTCATTGAGTACCGAACCATCACTATCGTGATACGCCTGATCGGCAGTGATCAATTTTATATCAATTCCTAATGCTTGAGCAAGCTTGATCAACGGTTTCAAAAACAGACTGTCGTGATGATTTGCTGCTCCCACAAGAGATACCAAAGGGAAGCTGTGCCCTGTTGAAGGGTTGATAGCGGTTAAGGTATGAAGCCTATACCCAACGACGTAAGGAGATTTATCCCTTTTCTTCCTGCGTTTTCCACAATCACAATCAAGGTCGGAATAGATGCGAATCTTTCGGCCTTTGACTTCAATTGTACAAAGAGGATATCTGATTTCAGCCGGAAGTTCAGACGAATCAATGCCATGGATTACTGTATTCTCAAGGCAACCGGATTTATAAAAATGATAAAGAAAGTACACAATAATATTCATCAATTGTCTAAAACCAAGCCCTAATCGGAAATGACACAATTCTGTATGATCTGCCTGGTCTTTAGTATTTAGAGGCAACCTTACAAATCGTCTGTTTTGTTTCCGCTCTCTACCAAAATATTCATCAGTGCAAAATTTTCTGTAACTGATTTCTGGGTATTTGAGTATCTTTAAAAGCTCCATGCGGAATAGCTGGTAGGGCTGAATATCCCTATGGGCTGCGGAATAATTTTCAGGTGCAATCAGGCTGTTGATAATCTGATCATCTAAAAGCTGGTCAAGAAATTGCAATTCCGGATCTACTATTTCAGGATATGATTTTTTCAGATTGTCGAAATGAAACAAATTTCCAAAATTAAAATTCTCAATATATTCAGCCATTTCTGGAAGGCTTCGGATGCCACCAGAAGGCTCTTGAGCTTCAATTCCTATAAGTTCCTCTATGGGCATATCCAATTCTTGGGAATAATCGTAACCACCGACAACTTCAGTCATGACTTTTTCCGTCACTTCTTTTTTGCTTGCCTTGGTCAACCCTTTCCACCGTGGATAATTTGTTTTCAATTGCTTTGTGATGTTCCGTCTGATATTTTTTATATGTTTTTTATCCATAAGACCTCTGTTTTTGTGGCTATTTTTTTGATCTATCCCTTCAAAAAGTATACACTTAAACAGAGGCTTTTTCAACGAATAAGTTGTTGAAATTCAAATAAATTTGACCAATTTTGCGGTGTCGATTTCAACACCCTTTTAAAGTCGTGTGGGAAAATCCGAAAATCGCCAGCATCTGTTCAGCGATGCCCAACATGGCTATCCTGCAAGCGAATATTGCTGCAGCCCTTAACAAAAACAACCTATCTGAGAGTGATAAAAATCGCTTGGAAGAATATGCACACCGGACTGCTTCTGGATATTGTGCCGGTTGCGCCGGCATCTGTGAAAAAACCGTTGATCTTGACATACCGATCAGTGATATATTGCGTTATTCAATGTATAATCACAGTTATGGAGATCGAAAAACTGCCTTACGACTATTCAATAACCTGCCAGCTGAAGTTAGGGCCAATATTTTTAAAGCGGACTACTCCACAGCTGAAAAATTTTGTCCTCAAAAAATCAAAATTGGTAAAATTATAAAAAGGACATGTGATGAACTGGCATAGACATTATGAATAAAATCATGGTGTTCATTCATGGTATACCTCATCGTTTTTCATGGCAAATTCCTGGAGAGTACTGGCAGAACATTCGATCACCCCTGAAGACACATAAAAATCTTTCTGTTGCATTTTTAAACCGGTAATGGTTCGCTCCAATTAAGTAGAACGGATTGCTCCCAGTCGAGGATTGTTATCTTTTTGCATTGGCGACGGGTATGTTGGGATAAAATCCTTACATCTGGATTAAAATGTATATTCCATGCCAATGATCCACTGATAATCGATTGCTTTTTTATATTCTGAATGGTTGTTACCATCATTAAAAAGGAACGTTAGAAAAAACTGGATATGGTCGCCAAAATAATAATCTGCATTGGAGTAATACTGCCTGGATCCGTCATCCATATTGTAAGTGGCTCTAAAAGTAAGGTTTAAAACGTCATGAATATCATTGTGCTGGTATTGGGCCATGACATAATTTTGCCTGAGCAGTTTCAAACCCGTATCATCTGTGGCCGAAAGCCCTGAACCCCCGAGTCCTTTCAATATACCGCCGTTGGTAAACAGTTCAGATGCATTGTCTCTGAAGGTGTAATAGTCCCGGGCTTCATCATCGTCATATCCGTAACCGTTATAAACATATTCAACGGACAACGTGGGTCCCAGTTCAGTGGTATAACTGCTTCCCACCAGCAGCATGGTGTAAAGGTCGCTGTCATTTTCCTTTGACGGCACCATCTCATATCCCAGAGGGTTTGCCGGTTGTTCTACCGGATAAAGCGCATCGGTTCCCTCTGATACCGTGCCTTCTGTATATACCAGCAACGCATCTGTTAAAGTCATGCCGCCGAAAAAAGAAAATTTTGGCCGGTCGTTTTCCCGGTATGAAAATATTGTACCTGCATAATTGTCAACACCGGCATAATCGACTTTAAGTGCAATGCCCTTCTCAAAGGGATAATTTGTGAATTGGGCTTCCCCCTTGTCAAGATTGACAATGGCCGACACTGTCCATTCCATGGTCGGAGCAAAAACAACTCTGGTAAAGTCCATTCCCTTGACTTCCATTCTGGGATTATCTCTTCCGTTTTCCATGAAAAAAGGATTGGAAGGAGAGGTGAGCCATGACGGCCCCCATTGGAGGTTTTCCCTGCCAATGGATATAAACAGAGCGTCTGTCATGCGATAGCGGGTTCGCCATTCATTGATATAAAACGTATCCAGGGTTTCATCGTCTGGTGAGTTGGTATGATCGCTGTTGCTCAAATGGTATTCAATATCAAATCTGGGTTTAACACTGAATTCCATATTTTTAAAAACCCAGAACAGATCCGGCCTGAAATTTGCCTCAGCGCGCTTTTCTGTCAGTCTATAAAAGGTATTGCCCGGATTCTGGCTGGAATTCGAGGGTTCCTGAAAAACCCCAAAGGTCAAGACTTTAAAATTAAAATCAAACCCCTGTGTTAACTCCTCTATCAGGGGGTTCTCCATTGGGTTTGTCCAGAACCCATCTTCAAGATCCTGTGCAGAACCTAGCCCTGGACGCAGCCAGAAGATCCCCCCCATGAGAAGTGTGGCAATGATCAGATG
>JAERTD010000024.1 GCA_016845175.1 Bacteroidota bacterium
ACCATCAGGAGGAGTGGACAGATCAGTAAAGGTTACGGTATCACAGGCCATGGCATAGGTAAAGTCCATGGTAGGAGGTTCCACCACAAAGATGGTGTCTTCGGCAAAGTTGGTACAGTTGTTTTCATCCAGAACGGTTAAACGAACCGGATAATCTCCAAAGACAGGGTAGGAGTGAGAGGTGTTTTGGGTGGTAGCTCCATTGCCATCGGCAAAGTCCCAGGTCCAGGTGATGATATTGGAGGTGGAAGATCCAAAGAAATCAATGTTTGAATTGATACAGGAGGTATAGGTGGAAGCATTATAGCGTACATTGGGCAGTTCAAATACAGATACCTGTTGAACAACAGAATCAAAACAGCCATTGTCGTCGGTATAGGAAAAGACCACATCAAAGATGCCTGCTCCCGGATAGGTGTAAGAAGGATTCGCATCAACAGAAGTATTTCCGTCTCCAAAGTCCCACAGCCACGAATTAAGTGTGGCTGATCCTGTTTGAGTAAACAGGGCGGTTTCTCCCAGGCAGATGGAATCGCCAAGGGAGATGGTAAAGTTCTTATCGATTTTGGGTCGAACCGTCAGGTTGGTAATAATGACCGAGTCACAACCGTATTGTGACAACAAGGTGTCGTAGTAAGCACCTGAAGTATACTGCCAGGCACCCTGAGCAAATACCGAGTCATAGAAACAAACGGTGGTATCAAAGGGCATGGCAAATTCAGGGCGGATGGTCAGCACCATCTGGTCGATGGAGTCACAGTTGACCACATTGGAAGCTGCTACCAGGGTTAATACCACAGGACCCAGTTCTCCTGGTCCGGGCACATAAATGGGTTGTTCCACATTGGGATCCACAAAATGACCGCTGCCGCCACTCCAGTAAAGGGTGTCGTAGTTAAAGCCAGCTGGAACAATGCTGGAAGTTGAAAAATCGTAAGGGGTGTTGAAACAGGTGTTTTCATCGCTACCTGCTACGGCAGCCGCTCCGGGTACAATTACCAGCTGCATAAAGGAAGTGTCATTGGGACAGGGAGCAATCCCATAACCCACCATATACAGATACACCGTGTCTTTCTGAACAGAACCAGCATTTACATCAGGATAATAGATAGGAGCAATGGCTGTGGGATCATCGAAAAATCCCTGGCCATTGTGTGGATACCAGAAAGCTGAAGACACACCAACAGCCGTGACCGGATCCGCTGAAGTCGACAGGTCATAGTACACATCCTCACAGGTAGCTGTATCATTACCTGCATATACACTACATGTGGTATTGACCGTTAATGCATGAGTGGATTGTTGGGAGCATACATTAAGACTCACAGAATATGAGCCTGCTGCAGGGTATTGATGCACCTGGTTTTGTCCTGTGGCCGGAGCTGATAAATCCCCAAAATCCCATGTCCAATCAGTGAATGTAGCGTTGTTGTTTAAGTCTTCTCCAAATAAGCTTACCCAATCATTCTCACAGCTGGCAGCCTGGGCTGTGATATCAATGGCCACGTTCTCCACTCGCCTTTGATGAATTGTTGTGTCCACACATCCCTGAGTATTGGTATAAATAGACAGGATATTATAGGTGCTCTGCATGGTATAAGTGTGGGAAACCTGCTGACCCGTGCCGTTGAACCCGTCTCCGAATTCCCAGTTCCAGTTGGTAATATCTCCACTGGTATTCAAGGCGTCCAAAGTGATTTCTTCACCTACACAAGTGGTGTCGTTGGGTGCTATGGTAAAATCTGATTGGGGTAAAGGATCTACGGTTATTTGTGACCAGGTCGTATCATTACAAACAATCAGACGAACATTATAGTTACCTGCTGCAGTATATGCATGTGTGGCATTTCTTCCCACAGCGGATTGCCCATCTCCAAATTCCCAATTCCAGTCAGTGTAAGTCACATCATCTCCAGTACCATGAAATTGCGCCATTTCACCCTGACAAACCGGGTTTTTCTGAAATCCAATACCCACATCGATGGAGTCCACATAAATGGAATCGGGTATACTTAAGGTACATCCATAGTTGTTGGTGATATTCAGGGTGATATTGTAGGTTGAATCACCTTCTGCATAAACATGAGTAGTGCTCTGCCCGGAGCCCATATTCCCATCACCAAAATCCCAGTCCCAGTCTGTGATAATGCAGGTGCTTGCGGCAGTAAAGGCCACCAATTCAGTTACACAGCAGGTGTCGATGGGAGCATAGCTAAAGCTTCCTGTAGGTACAGAATCTACCGTTAGGATCATAAAAGAGGTGTCGTTGCCGCATGGAGGACTACCGTAGGCAATTAGGGATAGTTTTGTGTCGCCTATTTCAGTGGGATCAGTTAAATAAACGGGATGAAGCAGTTTTGGGTCATTAAAATTGCCTATGCCATCACTTATCCATAATATGGAATCACAATAGCTGGTGTCGGCAAGCACAAGGGCCGTAGAAAAATCATAAGGATCGCCCTGACACATAGTGTCTGAGGAGCCCGCATCTGCAGTTGCTGCATAAGAGACTGTCGTTTCCAGCATCAGTTCGTTGGTGCAAACCGTATCCCATTCGGCACCGGTAGAATCTATGAAATAATTTGTGAAAAATATCTGGTTAATTCCCTGGTCGGCGAGATTTGGGTGAAACAAACTGTCAATAACACCAGGCCCTGAAAATACCCCTTCAGGTGGATAACCATTAAGGGTGTCTGGAGGTAAGTCTCCACAGTAGAGAGGGTCGAGTCCGCTAAAGGCAATGCTGTTATCCAGAATCTGGAAGGTCATGGTATCCAGTTCTGTATTACAGGCCGATTCATAATCCATCGCGATGATTAGGGTTTCGGTTGGTTCTATAATATTATCCTGGAAGGCGGTGATTACTATGGAGTCCAATACATTTCCGGAGGTGATTACCAAAGAATCGGGAATTGTAGAATAGTCTACCCCATTTGTGGCTGTTCCTGTAATGCTGAAATCAATCACATAGTCGTCTACCTGAGCTTCATATAATTCAAAATATATGGTGGCGTCATTACAACCCTCAATAAAGGACATATATGATGAGGCAGAAGCTGTAAACTCAGTGTTTATTGATAAACCTGTAGATGAAAGACTATTGGCCTTCAAAAAAACACCAGAGTCAAGAATATGATCAGAATCATCTGCGATAGTAAGTTTCAGATGATAGGTGGCACAAGGAACAGCGATTAACTCAGCTACGAGTACAGTGGTGAAACCATCGTAAACGAATGATAAACCTGCTGAATTATCAATATAGTATTCACAGTTCACACAAGGTCCGGTATTGGTATTTCCATTGTTAATATTGTTAATGGAAACAGGCAGAGATGTGCCGGGCACCAGGGCAATATTATAATTATTATAAGCAGGTCCGCTTGGGTTAGGTCCGGTGATAAAAAATGCAAAAATGTCGTTTATCTGGTTGACATATTCTGGGTATTCTTCAGATGCAAAAACATATTCGAAGCGTATGGTGTCACTTTGTGGGACAAAATCAAATTCCAGTATGGAGGCATCATTGGTACCCACAACGCCTGGTAAATTGTCCAGGTCGGGATCGCCGGGTAGGTTATGACCTACACTGGCATTCGTGCTTGCAATATTGGGCATCAGGTCTACATCACCGGTACACAAAGCCACTCCTTCATCAATCCCAAGGTTAGTAGTAGCTCCATTTAAGAAATGACAAAGCATACTATTCGTATCACCAGTATATGTTATATTCGATACAGTTATGCCTGAACCAATAAGTATATCCTCCACTAATTCTTGTGGAGTCATCGATTTGTCTATAACAATCTGAGCAATCCCAAATTGTGTAATACTCATCAATAGGAGGGTGCAAAATGCCCTTAAGCTTGCTTTTCTTTTTTTGTGAGATGTTATCACCATGCCCTGTTTATTTTGAAGCTGATTCAAAACCAATTTTATGATGCTGTAGTGGAGTTTCAAAGATACATTGCTTTTTAATCCCGCACATTATTAATATGACAGCGGCTACTGTTATTGGTTGCCTGACGCGAATTGAGAAAGTAATTTAGAGCGGGTCTAAATATTCTGATGCCTGCTGAGTTAAATCTGCCAGGTAAAAGTCCAGAATAAATAAATCTGATGCAACTGGATTACATTCCAGCCTGATCGGTTTTGCGAGGAATTGGATTATTTTTTGTTTTCTAGAAATGGGATGATCTGATCGGCCCCGATTCTTTTAGCAACAATCTTTCTTTCTTTGTCCAACAGATAAATTACTGGTGTGCCGTAAATATCATATAAATCATGGAAATCAGCGGTAACACTGCGGGTCCCGTTGACATTTATCCAGGAAAGTTTTTTCTCATGTATACTCTCCTTCCATTTCTCAATATCGCCATTGACATTTATGGCATATACGCCAATGTCATATTTAGGGTGCACCACCACTTTTTTGAGTTCATCAATTTCCTGCTTGCAAATTCCACATTCAAAATCCCAGAAGAACAAGACTATATAGTCATCTTTAACCGCAGTAAATGATGTAAAACCTCCTGTAGTATCTATCAGGATAAGATTTGGTGCCGGTTCACCTAATAAAATAGGCCTTATTTTATTGGCTCTGTCCTGAATGCTTTTCAGTATGGAAGGGGTAGTGTTGTCAATGGGTTCCTTCGAAAAATAGGTGTCCGACAAATGGACAAATACTTTATCAAACCCCATATATTTCGGATTCTGATATTTGGCTACATAATGCCATACCAGAAAACTAACCACCTCCTTTGAGGGTCTTGCTTGTGCAATGGTTAGGTCGATTGCTGCAATCACAGAGTCGGGATGAAAAACAACAGTCTGATCAAAATACTGTGTGACTTTGTTTGTTAAAATGGGAGTTCTGAGTAGACGGGAATCGCTTAAATCGAAATAATCCCAATAATGCGTCTTGTAATATTTAAAAGCAAGTGTGCTGTCGTTCGACTGGCTGATGCTGTCAGGTATCTCTAGCTCCCGCATAGCATTAAAGACTCTGGAAACCAACATGTCCGGGTGATGTTCAATTATTTCCAGTTTGTAATTAATAGCTGACTGATTAATGGAATCAATTTGTTTTTTCAGTCTGTCTGCCTGCTCACTTTCAGCATCTACAGCTTTTAGTTGGTCGCCAAGTCTTTCATTGGCCTTGTACTGACCTTCATTATATTTTAAATATTCGAAAAATATTTCATTTTCTTTCGAACCTTTTACTTGCATTTCTTGTACAAAGCCAATAGTATCTGTACTTAAACTAAAAACCTGATCTTGATTAACAAGAAACTCAAACAATTTCTTTTTCCCAGGACTGATAACCATATAAATTCCCCCTGGCAGGCTAGGCTCGCCCTCAAAGATAAAATGCTCCTCTTCATTTATGTAGGCAGTATCGATGAGTTTTATTTTGTCACCAAAGTAGGAAGTTAGTAATAAGGTAGAATCGGTATATGATTGAACATGAATGTCAATTTGATATTTCTCGTTGGCAAATGAGATTTTTAAAAACACCAGGCATAGGGTCAAAACCCAAATAAACTTTGTCATAATTGTAGTTCTCTTGGACGGCAAATCTATTAAAGAAATAAGAAAGCAGTTAATGTATGAGACGAAAAACAAAGAAAATATGCTTAATACTGACTTTTTTATTTGCCTAGGGGTACAAAAAAAGAAAACAGTGGTACTAATAGCCAAGGGGTATTGTCAAGATAGTTTAAACGAATAAAATTATCAAATGAAAAAGTTAGGAATTATTATAGGCTTATTTTTGATCACCAACTTTTTGGGATCATCCGTATTTGCACAATACCAGATAGATGGAACTGTATTTTATGATGGTAATCCCAATATGCCCATGCAATACGTTACTGTTGGTCTTTACGATCTAAATGATAACCTGGTAGCTGAAACACAAACAGATTACAACGGTAATTTCATTTTCACCGGTGTGGTTCAAGGACAGTATAATCTTCATTCCACTACCACAATGTCGGCCGGTGGTATTGATTTGTATGATGCCTCACTCATTCTTATGTCATTATTAAATATGTATACACTGGATGCTATCCAATTTGAAGCGGCAGATGTGAACAACGATGATACGGTCAATTTCACCGATTATTTTCTTGTGGTAATCTATTATCTCATAAACGGTCAGCCATTTCCAGCAGGAGATTGGCAATTTGAAAATGTTTTTGTGGATTTGACATCGAGAGATCCAGGACAAACAGTAAATACCTGGGGAGTTAGTGAAGGTGATGTTGATGGTGGCTTTGATCCCACTGGAAGAGAACTTGCCATGTACAGCACTCCTGAACAGCTAGCTCTACCATCACAAAACGATGGTATAACTGAAGTTTTTATTGGTTCTGACTATTTGAATACTATTTCTGGATGTAACCTTAATCTGAGCTTCCCTTCGGAGCTAATTGAAGTTGTTGGTGTGAGCGGGCCATCAGATACTGAAGTTTATCAAGTGATCGATAACGAAAACGGTTTGTTGAAGTTGGTATGGATGGATGAAGACAGAACTGACAGGCTAAGTATAAATGGAGAGCATTTATTTACCCTGCAGATTAGGACAAAAGCAACGCTATACACAGGTCAGAAACTGAGTTTTGAGTTACTCCCTGAAGGTGGTTTGATCAATGATAATGGTATTATTGAAGATGTAACTATCCATTTACCAGTATTGTTGGCAACCGAGATTACACCCGAACACGAGATGAACGACGACCTAAGTTGTTATCCTAATCCTGTAAGCCATCAAATTAATTTTGATCTTAAGAGTACAATTGACAATTATGCAACTATATCAATATATGATCTGCAAGGACGTTTGGTCGCTCAAAATGAGCAAGTAAACGTGTATAGCGGTAATCATACCATTTCAATGGATGCCAGTGCTTTACAGTCCGGGCATTATTTTTACTTAATTGAATTTGAAGGAGTTAAGCACCAGAAGATTCATGGAAATTTTATTAAAGTGAATTAACCCTTGGTTAATTAGTTGGTTGAGTAAAGGAGGCTTTAAAGCCTCCTTTTTTTATTCCTTAACCAAAGATTCGTAGATTTGTGGCAATGGCAAAGACAAGCTTGATACTGCGGCAACTTGTCTGGGAAAAGGAAATGTGTTTATTTTAATAAAATGGCAGGAAATATAACAGTTTTGTTGGGTCCTAGATTAATGGCAGTATGTATAGTTATTTGTTGTTTAATTCTAAGGATAACGGCAACTGCTTCAACCATAGGTTCAACAACAGATGATACCCCCTCTGCCATTCCATCAAACCCCGTACTGAATAATCCCACTTATGTACTTCAATCTTCTGAAGACAGTTGGAATGAAGATACCCCAATAAACACTGCTAATAAAGCTCTTTCTCTTGCTATCACTGAAGGTGAAGTGCTCTGGGAGACTGATAAGCGTGCCGCCAAAAACAGAATTCTAAGCGTATTTCCAAGCATCTTCGAATATAAGCTCAACGATACTCTAGTGATTGATGCCTATCATCTGTTGGGAAAAACGATGATTGATTTAAAGGAGTTGCGGGAAGGAATTGATACACTTAAGCATTGCATCTATCTGAAACAAGCCTTGTATGGCAGTAATCATTCAAGTTTATACAAGACCTATAACTATATGGGCATAGGCTATTTCTATTTACATGAACACGATGAAGCCATCAACCATTACAAAAAGGCTGCCTATAGTGCAGGTACTCAAGAGGGAGGAGAAAAAGATTTTTTTCTGGCTATTCAAAATGTGGGCATTGTACATGCCAGGCTTGGGAAGTATGACTTGGCCAGAGACTACTTTGATTCGGCAAGCTCTGTAATTAACACCCCTCCTATGCTTGCAGATACACTGATCAGTGCCTCCTTTTATTCTAATTTTGGTTTGTTATCAACCTTGATGGGAAGGATTGATGAAGGAAATGAATATTTTAATATTTCAGAAACACTGTACAGAGCTAAATTCGGACCTGATTATTATAAGATAGCCTATTTAAACAATAGTAAAGGGGTTAATGCACACTTCAACTACGACTTCTCCAAAGCCAAATTATATTTTAAGACAGCCATTGATGTCCTTGAAAGGAGCAAGGAAGATACGGTTTATCTCGCCAGGGCGTATAGTAATTTGGGTGCTACTTACATTAAGACGGATCAGTATAGGGAAGCCATAAACATGTGCAAAAAAGGCTTGGAACTGAAACCTGATTTTGACATGGCCATTTTGCTTAATCAAAATTTGGCTCAGGCATATATGCTATTGAAAGAGTACGATCAAGCCGATTATTACTACCAGAAGGCCTTGGATTTGTCCACTCATGATAAAATGAATCCCAGTCGGGTGTTTAAAATCTATATGAGGTATGCAGATTTTCTTTTGGAAACGCAGGATTATGATAGATCCTTAACCTATTATGTGGATGCGATGGATCTTGCCCGGCAAGTTTATGGTGATCATTCTCCTGAACTGGCTACCATTTATGGTAAACTTGGTGATTTTTATCAAAGAAACAGCTTTCAAGAAGCATTGACCTATTACGATAAATCAATCGATGTCTGGACCAGAATATTACATCTGGATAATGATGATATTACACCAGAGAACCATAATGAGATCCGATTTATCAATGCCTTTTATGGAAAGTCAAAAACATTGCTTTCCATGTTTTACGCTAACAAGGATGCAGACTTGTTAATGCAAGCTGATAAGTTGTGTGCAGGACTGTTGGACAGGATAGAGAGTATCAGTCATAACCTGGATATGGAAAACCGCCTTATATTGAATAAAATGGTGATGCCCATATACGGGCTGGCCATTGATGCATCATTCCAGACCATGCAAACTAAGGAAGATGCTTTTGGATTGGAAAAGGCCTTTAATTATGCAGAGCGCAGCAAGTCTTCTGTGCTCCTATCATCAGTCAAGAATAACAATGCTTTGCGAACTTCTGATATTCCTACAGAAGTCATCGAATTGGAGCATGACCTGCAACAAGAAATTAATGCGATTCAACAATCACTTGTTGACGAAAAAGCCAAACCAAAACCATCCTCACAGCGTCTTACATTTTATGAAAACCATATGTTGAAATTGATGCTTGAGCATGACAGTCTCATCCGGCAAATGGAGACAAGTTTTCCAAAGTATTACTCAATGAAATACGACCGGAATGTGGTTACACCTGCGGAACTGATATCCCAATTAGGAAGTGAAGAACTGATGCTTGAATACACCTTAACCGATTCACTGTTATTCATCATTAGTGTGGATCATCAAGCATTGGATATCCATAGGATAAAGATTGATTCCGGATTTTTCGAATCATTGAATCATCTTGTCCGCATAAAGGATTTTAAACTTGCATCCCAAACCAGGGAAGATTATGATCAGTTTATCGCCCATGCCCTGAATCTGGGCGAATACCTCATTCAGCCTGTGGCAAATCGAATGGTAAACAAGCGACTCGTGATTATTCCGGATGGCTTGCTCGGTTATCTTCCATTTGAAATCCTTTTAACCGCAGCACCGGATTATCAGGATATAGACTATGCCAATTTGCCTTATCTGTTTCAAAAGGTTCCCATTTCCTATTCCTATTCCGCAACTTTGCGCTACTACAATGAAAACTTAAATCAAGACAAAAAGGGAGCTGAATCTGAAGGATTGCTGGCCTTTGCGCCCAAGTATGATCTAAAAGGTAATCATATTCAAACACGTGCAAAGAAACTAAAGAACTTACCCTATGCAGAAGAAGAAGTGCTGGGGATTAAAGAAATCATGGGTGGAGAGGCTATTATCAATGAAGAAGCCACTAAACACAAATTTTTGCAGGAGGCCCAATCAGGGGATTTTCTTCATTTGGCTATGCATGCGCAGATAAATGATACACTGCCGATGTTTTCCAACCTGGTTTTTTATCAGGAAGATGCTGATAGTTTGGATTATCATTTGAATACCTATGAAATCTTCGGTCTGGATCTCAAGGCCTCAATGGTTACCTTAAGTGCTTGTAACACAGGTTCTGGAAAGTTTCAAAAAGGAGAGGGTATCATGAGTTTTGCCAGAGGGTTTATTTATGCCGGAGTTCCTTCTATCATAATGACTCTTTGGGAGATTCAGGATAAAAGTGGATCAGATATCATGAAAGCCTATTACACCTTTTTAAAGAATGGATTACCAAAAGATGTTGCCTTGCAGCAAGCCAAAAATAAGGTGTTACAACAAGCGAATATGTCAAAATCTCATCCTTATTATTGGTCTGCCTATATTGTGAGTGGGGAAACTGATCCTATTCCGGCTGATAACAAACTGTATTATGTATTGCTCATTGCCAGCTTTCTTTTGGTAATTATCCTGCTGCCATTTTCTGAGCTACAAAAAGAAAAGCGCAAATACATAAATGTATCTGCGCCTGGCTTGCTTTCTATGTTATGTTGTTTGTCTCTTTTATCTAATCTCTAAAAGAATTTCTTGGGCCCTTTTCTTATAAGTTGTTTTGCCTTTAGCTATGCTGGTGAATACTTCTTTTGCTTGCTTGGTATCATCTATCACCAGGTAACACAATCCGAGGTTCCATTCGGCTTGATCCGTGAATAGGTTGTTGTTATCTTCAATGATCTCCTTAAACGACACAATGGCTTTATCATAATCCTCCAATTTCATGTGTGAGAAACCGATGTATAGCTTACTCATCATATTGGATTCCTTTTGTTCAAGCACTTGTATGGCCAATTCATAGTTTCCATCGGCGAAATTATCCAAACCTTCCTGAATAATATCTGGCTCTTCTGAATGCTCAGAACGAGTAGTGAGCAAGGTGTTCTCAACATCAAAGTAATTGTTGTAGAGTGCCTCATTACTCATCCCAGTATTAAAATAATTGGAGGTGAGCAAACTGCCAACCATAATAAAGAACACAATTGAAGCTGCGACAGCTTGGGTTTTCCATGAATATAAAGTGATACGTTTACTCTTCTTATTGTGGCGGTGTAGTTTTTCTAAGGTGTTGACCAAGGCCCATTTGCCTTCGTCAGAAATGGCTTGGTTGATTTCCCTGTGTAGCTGGACTTCTTTTTGTAGTTGAAGATCTGCTTCAAGACGCTTGTTAAATTCCCAAAGCTCACCTTCCTTAAGTTCACCAGCCAAGAATGCTTCCAAATCACCTGTGTTTTTATTCGTTTTCATTCTATAAATTGATTTGGTTATTGTTCAAATCTTGTTTTATTTTCTTGATCAACATATGTTTACAAATCCGCCTTTTCTTATATGTAAACCCACTCGATTTATAGTTTAGTTGCAAGGTGATCTCATTAACATTGAGACCTTTTGCCATGAGTTTTAATAATTTCTGGCATTCCTTGCTGATTTTATCCAAATTCCTTTTGTACAACAACATCCTTCTCTCTTTCTCTGCTACTTCGTCGAACTGGTTATTCTGAGAATTGAATCCTATGTTTTCCAGCTCTTTGTTGTCGTCGTAAAATTCGTACTTCCGTATTCCTCTGTCTCTCAAAGTTTTTAACCAGCGGTATTTACAAACGGTATAAAAATATGTTATGAACGTGTTATTGATCTTAAAATCAGGAGTTTTGGATTGCTCATAGACAATTACAATGCCTTCCTGAAAAACATCCCAGGCATCTGATTCACTCCCAGTATTGTTTTGGACAAATTTGCTTATTGTCGAGAAATATTTGTTGTATATAAGTTCAATAATACTCCGATCATTGTTCTTAATTCCTTCAAGAATTTCTGCAGACGAGATGTTTTTCACTGTCCTGTTTATTAGTACCCTCTGTTTGTAAAATTATACCCCCTTACCAAGTTTTTTTCATAAGCCTTGTTGAAGCAGTTTATTTTGGATAGGGTTTGATCGCTAATCTTGTGTAGCAAACATAAGCATAATATTTGTTGTGCCACGGCCTCAGAAAATATTCATATTGAATATTGATAGATGTTTGTGAAGCTATATGTTTGCTCGTTATTGATCAGATAATAAGATATATACGCTTGAACCTTTTGTATCTATTTACTGCCTGCCTCGTAAATGTGTACCTTTACCCTAACAAATCAAAATGAGCCGCTTACTACTTATTCTTTGCACACTATGCGCTGTGTCAATTCTACTAAGGGCACAAGTCATAGATGATAGAAGGTTCAGGGTAGGATTCTATAATATGGAAAACTACTTTGATCCCTTTAGCGATAGCCTGCATCCCCATGTGACCTATGTGCCCAAAGGTGAAAGGTACTGGTCATGGGATAAAGTGAAAAGAAAAAGGAACAACATTTATAAAACCATTGTGTCCATGGGTGGCTGGCAGGATATTAGTTTGTTGGGACTGGCTGAAGTTGAAAATGCATGGGTACTGGAAGATTTGATTCAAAACAGTCCTTTAAAGCAGTCCAATTACGATTATATTCACGTCAATTCATATGATCATAGAGGTTTGGATGTGGCCCTTCTGTATCAGGTTGATCATTTTCAAGTCTTCCGTTCTAAAGCCATCCCCATATTGGATTCTTTGAATATGCCTCTACCCACTAGGAGTATCTTATATGTGGGTGGAATACTAGCTGGAGACACACTTCACATTTATATTAATCACTGGACTTCCAGATACAGAGGAATCCTGCAGTCTCAGCCATTACGTATGGCTCAGTCGCAATTACTAATCCAATGCCTCGATACCATAATACAATCAGATCCTGAGGCATCCATACTGCTGATGGGTGACTTTAATGATCAAATTACTGATAAAAGCATGAAACAATTATTGGATGCCAATAATTTGACAGAATTAATTCCCATACCATTGGTATCAGGTAACAAAATGGTGAAAGGTAGTTTGAAATACAGAGGGGATTGGGTGGTTTTTGATCATCTGTTGATGAACCAAAACCTGAAGAATCATCAAAGGCTAAAAGTGGATAGTTTAGGTCATATTTACTCTGCTCCATTCTTACTACAAAAGGATGAAAAGTATTTGGGTATAGAACCATTGAGAAATTATAAAGGCTTTAAGTACCAGAATGGTTTCAGTGATCATTTGCCAATATTTGTCGATATTTACACACAGTAAGAAAATAGACTTAATGTATGCTTAAGAAGTTATTTCGTGTCATGGGGCCTGGATTGTTATATGCCGGAGCTGCTGTTGGTGTCTCACATCTGGTGCAATCCACCCGTGCCGGAGCCATGTTCAATTTCGATCTGGTTTGGGTATTGCTTCTTACCAACTTTATAAAATATCCGTTTTTTGAATATGGAGCCCGTTATGCGGCAGCCAGTGAGACCAATCTTGTTGATGGCTACAGAAGAGTCGGAAAGTGGGCGGTGATGCTTTTCAGTGTACTCACGGTGGGTTCTATGTTTATTCTTCAAGCAGCAGTGACGGTGGTAACAGTCAGTCTGTTGGCACATATTTTTGACCTTGAGATCAGTATGCTGGCTTTGAGCTTTATCGTATTATCGGTGTCGGTAGTTATACTAATCATTGGAAAATACAGCCTTCTCGATAAACTGATTAAATTCATCATCCTCATTCTTACCTTTTCCACCATAGTAGCTGTTGTGGCTGCTTTAGACATTCCTAAAACCATTGATCCCGAAGCCATCAGGCATTTCGACTGGATGAAAGGGGCCGATATCTTTTTCCTTATTGCTTTTGTGGGATGGATGCCCGCTCCCATTGATATTTCGGTTTGGTCTTCCTTATGGTCACTGGAGAAAGCCAAATCACTTGATTATAAGCCTAAATTAAAAGAGGTCTTGCTGGAATTTAGGGTGGGCTATATTGGGACTACCTTATTGGCCACCGCTTTTGTGGCTTTGGGTGCTCTTATCATGTGGGGAACAGGGGAGGAGTTGTCGAGCAATGGAACCACTTTCTCAGGACAATTGATTCATATGTATACCTCGAGCATAGGAAGTTGGTCTTATTGGGTCATATCTATTGCCGCCCTTACCACTATGTTCAGCACCACATTAACAGTGCTCGATGCTTATCCCAGAGTTTTAAATCCCATTTTTCAAAACCTGTTCCCTCATCAATGGAATAGTATAGAAAACAAAAGTCTACTCACTAAGTTCTGGTTGGTTCTGATGGTAATAGGAACCACATTCATTATTGCCTTTGCGGCTTCTTCCATGGGTTTTATGGTAACCATAGCGACCACCCTTTCATTTGTCACAGCACCCATCCTGGCCTGGCTGAATTATAAGGTAGTTACCGACGATCATATGCCGGATTATGCAAAACCCAATTTGTTTTTGAAAATTCTATCCTGGTTGGGAATCGCTTTTTTCGTTGTCTTTACGGCTATTTATACCTATTGGCAATTCTGATACCGGGATCAGCCTTTGTTGTGGGCCTGGTGTAGGTTTAGCAGGAAGTCAGCAATCCCATCCAGACTAAATATATGGTCGGGAGCTGAGGCTTCTATGGCCGACTTAGGCATGGCAGGTGTCTCAGCCTCGGTGGGATCCTGAACAATGGTAAGGCCTCCTGCTTCTTTGACAGCTCTGATTCCAGCCGTACCATCCTGATTGGCTCCTGTTAATATTATTCCAATGACTCCCTTGCCGAATGTGTCAGCTGCAGTTTCAAACATGACATCGATGGACGGTCGTGAATAGTTGACTTTCTGCTCAGTACTCAGACTAAGCGTTGCATCCTTTTCGATGAGTAAATGGTAATTGGGTGCTGAAAAATACACACATCCGGGCTTGAGCTTTTCCTTCTCATCAGCCTCTTTTATGGTAATGGCTGAGTGATTGTTAAGGAAGGTAATGATATAGTTTTCAGAATCCGGACTGATATGTTGGACGGCAATAATTGGGATAAAAAAATCTACCGGCAAGACAGAAATGATCTGTTTAAAGGCATAGAGACCACCTGCTGAAGCTCCTATTACTACGGCTTTGTATTGCGGTTTCATTATGGTTTCTTTATTCGTTTACCTTCTTTTTGTAGATTTTAAGTTCCTTGTTTACATCGGTATACTGAGCGTTGTAGTTGGAAAACTGTATGGTTTCCTTGGTGCCAAGACCAAGAAAACCACCATGGACCAAACTCTCATTAAAAAGCCGAATCACCTTGTTTTGAAGATCCCTGTTGAAGTAAATCAAAACATTTCTGCAAATGATCACATGCATTTCAGCAAAAACAGTATCGGTGACCAAATTATGTTCAGCAAATACAATATTTTTTTTCAGTGCCTGATCGATTATTGCAGAGTTGTATTTAGCAAGATAATAGTCGGTAAATGAGTATTTTCCGCCTGCCTTTTGATAGTTCACGGTGTATTCTTTAATCCTGTCTACCGGGTAAATTCCCTTCCTTGCCACTTCAAGAATGTTGTTATTAAAATCGGTAGCATAGATCTGAGTACGATCATAAATGCCCTCTTCCTTCAATAAAATAGCAAATGAATATACCTCCTCACCACTGGCACAGCCTGCATGCCACACTTTGATAAAAGGATAGGTTTTCAGTATGGGGATTACCTCTTTCCTTAAGGCCACATAAAAGGCAGGATCTCTGAACATTTCAGTGACATTGATCGATAAATCCTTTAGTAATGAATTGAAAAAGTTTTTGTCGTGAAGCACATGGTGTTGCATCTCCGACAAGCTCCTAAACTTGTTTTGCTTCATTTTGTTGATCAGGCGACGCTTGATATGAGCAGGGCTATAGGATCTGAAATCATAGCCATAACGCCTGAAAATACCCTCCAGAAGAAATTCTATTTCAATACTTGTGGTGAGATCGTTATGTGATGTATTTTCGGGCATTTACCTGATTATAAAACAATTAGAATGATAAGACCTGAATATGAAAATGGAATCCTATTGGTATAACCAAACGCGCAGCAAGGAAATTAATTTGTCTTTATCAACGGGCTTGGATAGGTATTCAGATGCTCCGGCAGCCAGACATTTTTCCCTGTCTTCTTTCATGGCTTTGGCAGTAAGAGCTATAATGGGCAGGTCTTTATAAGCTTTGTCTTTTCTGATGAGTTTCATAGCTTCATAACCATCCATTTCCGGCATCATGATATCCATCAGAACCAAATCAATTTCAGGAGTTTCTTTCAATTTGTCAACGCCTTCCCTGCCATTCTTGCCAACCACGACGTTGGCATCCATACTTTCCAACAGGCTGGAGAGGGCAAACACATTTCTCATATCATCATCTACGACAAGGATGGTTTTTCCGGCGATAATATTGTCGTCTCCATGTATGGTTTCAAGCATTTTTTTCTTCTCCTCAGGTAGTTTGGATTCTACCTGATGCAGGAATAACGTAGTCTCAGCCAGTAATCGTTCAAAGGAGCGAGCACCTTTTAGAATAATACTCTGTGAGTACTTTCTCAATTTATCATTTTCTTCTTTGGTAAGTTCTTTACCGGTGTAAATGATCACAGGAAGTTCTTCGGCTAGCTGCTTTTCTTCCATGATATCAAGCACTTGGAAGCCCGTCATATCATCCAGACCAAGATCCAGTATCATGCAATCAAAGTTGTTATTAGTGATGGCTTCGATGGCCTGAGCGCCTGTTTCAATGGCAGTTATTTCAATGTTTTCTGCTTGCATGAGGTTTACAATGCTTTTCCTCATAATAGCCTCATCTTCAACTATAAGTAATTTTTTGACAGGCTTGGAAATTATATTCTCAATTTTCGAAAAGACTTCACTTAATTGGTCAGCATCAACAGGTTTTGTTATATAGCCTATGGCTCCCATTTTGAGAGCATCCATGCTTCTGTCAGAGGCAGAAATGAAGTGTACAGGTATGTGACGGGTTTTCTGGTTTAGCTTCAATTTGTCCATCACCTGATAACCATCTATGCCAGGCAATCCAATATCAAGAATGATGGCAGCAGGTTCATAATAGTCTGCCATATACAAGCCACTTTCTCCTGTTAGGGCTATAATAGCCTTAAAATCATGCTCATGGGCGAGGTTCAATATCACGCTGGCGAAGTTGTAGTCATCTTCAATAATTAACAGGATATTATCCTTACTGGTGATGGTATTTCTGTCATCCTGAATTTTGGTGTCGCTTAAATCAATTTCGTATTCCGGATCTTGTGATTCTTCCTGGATGCCATCTGTATCATCCTCTTCCACACGTTCAGAAACAAACTCTGTTCTATGTGTTTCAAATTCTTTGGATTGGATCTCTGCCTTTTCAAATCCTGTGGGTAGGAAGAGCGTAAAGGTTGAACCCTTACCATCGCTACTTTCCAGCTGCATTTCACCACCAAGTGCTTCAGAGAAATTTCGTGAAATACTTAAGCCCAATCCTGTGCCTCCATATTTTCTGCTGGTGGTGCCGTCGGCTTGTTTGAAAGCCTCAAAGATGAGTTTTTGCTTTTCTTTGGGTATTCCGATACCGGTATCAATAATGGAGAAAGCGATGGTGGTTTCGAGTTTTAGCTTTGGATTGCCAAATTTGGTTGCTGGATCCGGTGCATGAATATTCAAACTGATTCCACCAGTTTCCGTAAATTTTATGGCATTGGAGATCAGGTTTTTAATGATCTGCTGCACACGTTGTACATCGGTGGTAATATATTCAGGCAATCCATCTGCGATGGAGATGTCCAAAGATAAACCTTTGTTTTCCAATACCACTTCGAAACTATCCTGTACAAATAAACTCAAATCGTCGAAAAACAATTGTTCGATGGACAATTCCATTTGACCTGATTCTACCTTTGAAAGGTCGAGTATATCATTGATCAGATCAAGTAAGTCATTTCCGGAGGAATTGATGGTTGAGGCATATTGGATTTCTTTCTCGTCAAGATGTTCCTTTTTATTCTCAGAGAGCAGCTGAGAAAGCACATTGATAGAGTTTAAGGGGGTCCTTAGCTCATGGCTCATATTGGCCAGAAATTCAGATTTATACTGACTGGCTAGTTCAAGGTCCTTTGCTTTTTCTTCTATTTCTTTTCTGGCAGCTTCCAGCTCCTTATTCTGCTTCTCAATGGCATTTTTCTGTTCTTCAAGCATTTGTGAACGCTCGGCCAGTTCCTCATTGGTTACTTTAAGCTCTTCTTGTTGGGTTTGCAGGTTTAACTCGGATACTTTCAGGGCTTTGGTTTGTTCTTGTAGTTCCTCGTTGGTTTGTCGTAATTCTTCCTGCTGAACCTCCAGTTCATTGGCCTGCTCCTGAGTTCGTTCCAACAATTCTCTAACGCGAATATGAGATTTCAATGTTACAATGGCAAGGGCGACATCATGAGCTGTGGTTTCAATGAACCTCATTTGTAGGTCACTGGGCTCACCAAGCAGACCCAATTCAAGAACACCCACGGTCTCCTCCTCATGAGAAAGTGGCATGATGATAAAATGGGTAGCCGTTGTTTCACCAGCTCCAAAATTCAATATGGGTAAATCGTGTTCATCCGGTTTGTTGATGATGAGACTCTTATTATCCTTGTAAACCTGGCCTACTAAGCCTTCACCTTCCTTAAATTTCAGAGATTTTTTTAGATCCTTCTTCTTAATGGCATAGGTGGCCCTTAGCTCCAATTGCTCTTCAGTATGTAGATAAAACAATCCCAATTGGGCATTCAGGTAGGTCACGAAGAAAGATAAGATGTTATCGCATAATTTATTGAGTTCGGAATGCCCCCTCATCGTACTGTCCAACTGATTGAAACCGGTTTTCATCCAGTCTTGTTCTGTGGTTTCCATGGCATTCAGCCTTAGCTTTTCAGTCATACTGTATAAGGCTTTCCCGAGAGAGTCATTGTCGCTCCGGGGTTGAATGAGGGTAGTATAATCACCATCCGCGATTTTATTGGCCTGCTCCACAACCGATTTGAAACTTTCAACCATTTGGTTGATGGACTTACCCAGGATATCCTGGTCACTTCTAATGGTAATAGTTTCACTATAATCCCCCTTAGCCATGGTTTTAGCTACTGAGGCATAGTATTGAAGAGAATCCACCAGGGAGTTGAAAGTATCACGCATTACTCCTATTTCGTTGGAAGGTGCTTTGATACTTTTTTGCTGTAATTCTCCGATGGCTACCTGTTTTCCCCAGGAAGATAGGTTTTTGATGGGGTTGACAAACCATCTGGTCACCAGTATGGCGATCAGCAAAACAACAAGAATGGTGAGTACAAAAGAGATTTTTGCGATATCGGAAAGCCTTCTGGCATAGGCAAAGGCTTCTGAATGTTCTATTTCTTCAATGAGAGCCCAATGTACGTTCAGGGGTTCCAATTTGTCAATATGTCGGTAAATGCCATGCACATATTTACCTTCTCCGTCGGTATCATAATTGGATACAGTTTCCTCGTCCAACTCGTATTTTTTCAGATACTTCAGATCCCCTTTATGATTTAAGTAATCCTTCCAGGCACGTGATTTCTCGTTATTAACCTTTTTGGTGAGTATGTCAGATTTTTCTCCGAAACGGGTAATGGATCTCAGGTAGAGGTCCTCACCAATCAGGTAGGCCTGTCCGGTTTCTCCATAACCAGCGTTTTGCTGAATTAATTGGTTGATGCCACTATCAGTTATTTGCAGGGCAACCACCCCAATTTGTTGTCCATCTTCAGAAACAGGCATGACAAAGAAGCCTGAAATCCGATCGTAACTGGGTCTGAATACTTCAAGATCGGAAAATAGTAGCTTGTCAAGTTCCAGTGATTCGCGAGAGGTTTTACTGAAGAATGTATTGGTTAACAGGCTATCGTACAGGTTCATGCCCAGTATGTCCTCTTTTTTGGAGGAAAAAAGCACATTGCCTTTGGTATCTAAATAGAGAAAATTATAAAAATCTTTTTCCAGCACATATTGCTGTAATTCGGGACGTAGTTTTCCAGCTATGTCTTCCCACTTGCTGCTTTTGGTGAACTCAGCTGCGGATTGACCTGATTTTTCATAGCCTTCGCTCAGACTTTTGAATACATTCATTCTGGAAGGTGAGGTGGCAGTGATATTGAGCATGTCGATGGCATTCTCAAAATAGGTATTGATAAAGTTGAGTCTAAGTTGAGATGATGAATTAAGCGATTTATCAGCGACTATGGTCAAACCCTGATAGGCTGTCAGGTAGTTGATGAAGCTAATGGCTGCCAACGGTACAAAAGAAATGGCCAGGAACCATATCAAAAGGGATTTGCCAACGCCAATATACCGCCATGAACGCAAAGAATGCTTGAATCTTTCCCAGGTTGAGGCCTCTTGGTAGTCAATAAATTTATCATCCATGAATTAGTACACAGTTTGGTTAAGAAGGCAGTGATATGAAATCAGTTTCAGGCATATTTTTCAACCACAGCGTAGAGTTCAGCAGGGTTGACTGGTTTGGAGACATAATGATCCATGCCCACTGCCAGGCATTTCTCTTTATCTCCCTTCATAGCAAAGGCCGTCATAGCGACGATGGGGATATGTGTGTTCGTCGACTTTTCCAGGGTTCTGATGCTTGTGGTAGCTTCAAAGCCATCCATTTCAGGCATTTGAACATCCATAAGTATGAGATTGAATCTATTGGGTTCTTTTTCAATAGCTTCCAGTGCTTCTTTGCCATTTTCAGCTGCAGTTACCTGCCAGCCTTTTCGCTCAAGCAATTGGGTTACTATTTTACGGTTAATCACCTGATCCTCGGCTACCAGAATCTCAATTATATCAGATGCTTTCTTGACTTCTTCCTTTTTAGGTTCTGGTTTACTTTCAGCCTTCTTGGAACCCAATTCAACATCCAATAATTCTTTCAGTTTATTCTGAAGCAATGGTTTTGACAGAAATGGATACTGCTGGGTTTTCTTAAGTTGCTTTATATCAATGCTCGACTTAACAGGTGTTATGAAAACCAGCTTGAAAGGTAATTCGGGTATGACTTTCTTAAGTTCATCAAGAATGATGTCACCGCTGCTGCCACCCATATGAAAATCAGCAAAAACAAGATCAAATTTGTTCTTTGAAAGTGCTGCTATGCCATCTTCGAGATTATGGGTGGTGGTATTGTTAATTCCCCAGTAGTTGAGCGTGTCAGCCAATAGTTTACTGGCCTCCACATGCTCGTCCAATATCAGAATATTAAATTCAGATGCAGGTTTATTAAGGCTTAACTGACAGGCTTCCTGACTGGTTTCCCCGGTTATTAAGTTCAGGTTGAAATAGAATTTACTTCCCTCATTCACCACACTTTCAGCTTTGATGGTTCCACCCATCATGCCTACTAGTTTCTGAGAGATATTTAATCCTAAGCCGGTACCCCCATGGGTCCTTGAAGTTGATGTGTCCGCCTGGGTGTAACTTTCAAACAGATTTTCAATTTTTTCAGCTTCAATTCCAATGCCGTTATCCTCCACACAAAACTCAATCCTTATTTGTTCTTCGATGAGGTCAAGCATTTTAATGGATAGCTTTACAAAGCCCTTGTCGGTGAATTTTACTGCGTTATTGAGCAGATTTGTAAGTATTTGTTTTATCCGTAAGGGATCTCCGATCAATATGTCGGGTAGGTTGGGATCAATTTCTGATAGCAGTTCATTGCCTTCCTGATTGGCCCTGATGCTAATGATATTGAATAGTTTTTCAGCCAAATCTCTGATGCTGAACTCGATTTCTTCCAGTTCAAATTTATCGGCTTCAATCTTAGAAATGTCCAGAATGTCATTGATTATATCCAATAAGGTTTCTCCGGAATGCTTAATGTCAGACAAGCGCTCCTTTTGTAAATTGGTCAGATCGGTGTCCATCAAGCCCAATTCTGCCATCCCGATGATACCATTCAGAGGTGTTCTGATTTCATGGCTCATAGAGGCAAGAAAGATACTCTTGGTATTGGTGGCATGTTCAGCTTCCTGTTTAGCCCCGTTTAGTTGTTTTACCGTTTCTTTTAGCTGCTCAGTAGTTCTCATCAAAGCAGTTCTATGCTTGAAGAACTCAATGAAAGCCTTAATCTTACTTTTTAGAATTTCCAGATCAAGGGGTTTGTACAGGTAGTCCACTGCACCCGTTTCATAACCTTTGAAAATATGCTTGCGCTGTTTGCTGATTGCTGTTACGAAAATGATGGGTATGTGGGCTGTTCGCTCATTACTTCGCATGATTTCGGCAGTTTCGAAACCATCCATGCCAGGCATTTGAACATCCATAAGGACAATGGCAAATTCGTTTTCCAGTAACATGCCAAGGGCTTCGTTTCCGGAATTTGCTTTGTAAATATCCAATTCAGGACTCTCCAATATTCCTTCGAGTGTCAGGAGGTTTTCCGGACGGTCATCAACCAAAAGAATCTTGTATTTTTCTTCAACCATTTTACGTTTTTTGAGTGGCTATTTACCCGATTTGGGTATAGCAAATATAGTGTATTTATTCAGAAACTCTAAATTTAGAATGGGTAGTAAACAATACTAAAAACTGCAGCAAATAGTGGTCATTTGATGTACAAGCAATTCTTGATGAAATCATCAGCTTTAACGGTTGCAGATGTCTTTGTAATCACAAAAAGTACAAATACGGTCATCCTCTGTTTTGGTGAAGGGTTCAGAGGGATCAAAAATCTCTTGTAGAAGGCCTGTCAGCAGTTTTTCGAAAGCATCAAGACCTTCTGTTAGCGTTGCTTCATCAGGAAGCTTTGGCTGCAGAAATCCACTTCGGTAGTTGCGTAAGCTATAGATACCTGTGTCCGGTGCTTCGCTGGTCTTTTCAGACTGGGTATATAAATAAGCATACATGAGCAATTGAAAAGTCTTGTTTTGTTTACTGGGAGCCAATAAATCAGTCCACTCCTTTAGTTTGATGTGGGATGATTCAACCCTACCTGTTTTATAATCAATGATTCGGATGTTGTCATCCTTTTGGGAGGCGTCAATACGATCAAAATTCCCAGTTAGCCGAATTTCCTGACTGCCCACGGTAAGCTTTGAATCGCAGCTGAGTTCCAGCCCCAATAATTTTCTAGGAGTCTTTTTCAATTGCTTTAGATCAGCCTCTACAAATTGCTTGACATATTGTTTAGCCACATTGTAAATCAGATAATTCTTCCCTTCTTTCAATTCATGAGGCGGAATGTATCTAGAAAAGTTAAGTGAGAGCAGGCTGTCAATATCATCCAGCCCTTCCTTAAGTTCGTCATTGCTGATGGTGTTTCCTATAAAAGGTTTGTAGAGATCTTCCAGAGTGGCATGGACAATGGTGCCAAACGTATCAGATTCTATGGAATTGTTTAAAGTATCAGTAGGTCTGAGTTTTAGCAGGCGTAAATAGTAGAATTTAAGTTTGCAATTGATATAATCATTCAATGAAGAAGCGCTGAAGCCCTTTTTAGCCAGTTTCTTAAGGCCAGCCATGATATCAGTGTTTTTACCTATGGTGATTTCCTGATCTAATTCAGTAATGCTCAAAGGGATTTGGGCCACCCGTTCCTTAAAATCAATTTTCTTGTTGATGTCCAGAAGTTCATTTTTCAGTTGAAGAAGGTACCTGCTCTTTTCACCACCTCCCAATGCATCAGATTCTGTATTGAAAAGAATGGTGATTTTTTCTGCACGCTGAATCAGGCGGTAGAAATAATAAGAATAGACATCAGCATGGTCATGGGGAAGTGCCAGTTTGTAATGGCTTCTGATATCATAGGGTATGAAGGAATCAATGCTTTCAGATTTTGGCAGAATTCCTTCATTGGCCGACAACAAGATAATATTTTTAAAGTCTAGGTTTCTGGTTTCCAGCATACCCATAATTTGGATACCCTGCAATGGCTCTCCTTTCAGGTTTACCTGACTAGCTCTAAACAACTGGCTAAGAATCTTCTGAAAAGCACCTAAATTGAAACCTTCACGGCTATGAACAAAATAATGATCCATTTTTTTCATAAGATGCATCACCTCAATCATTTGTTCCTTCAGTAAAAGATATTTGTTATCGGAACCAATGGCCTTTTTAAAGTAAGGGCTAAGGCGGATATAGTTGGACAGGAAGGTTTTAACCTCGTTATTATCGATGAGCAATAAATCGATAAAGCCAAATACCTCACCATCACAGCAGCCTCTGATGATTTTTTCAATTTCTTGCTTACTCAAATGACTTGTGTTGGCATCCTGTAGGGTTTTCAACACCAGGTTTGAAGCATTGGAATCAATTTGGTTTAGGCAAAGACGGATGAGGGTATTGTTTAAGAGACTTTGAAGGAGCGCAACAGGGAATTTTCGTGAACCGCCCTCTGCAACCCGCTTACACAATTCCACCCACTGCAAGCTTAACTGTGCCAGCGGTCCTGCTGACAGAGAAAGGCCCATGGAAATATTGTAACGCAATTTCTTGTCGTTATCTCCAGTTTCTTCAAGAGCATTTAATAAAGGAAGCAGTAAATCTTCATCTGCTAGAACGATGGCTGTGTCTTCTTCGGTATCAATACCTTCAGCCTGCCATTTTATAATTTGCTGACCCACATATTTGGCTTGACCGATGCGCCTTGAAATACCCACAAACCGAAGTTTTTTCTCCTGGGTAAGCAGTAAACTTTCCGGCCATTCAATGGGGTCAAGTTTCCATTCACTGACCAATGAATTAATAAAACGCCCTGCCTCCGCTTGTTCCAGTCCATGGGATTTAGGGTTCATATACCAATCATCCACATCCCAGAAAAAACGGGTCTTGTAGTGTTTTTGAAGATGTGAAAAAATCGCCCTTTCCGATCTGCTTAAGGCGTTAAATCCCACACAATAGTATAGATCCCAATTCCATTTCGGAGGTGCATTTTCAAGGGATTCAAAGAGGCTTCTGTATAGCATGCCCTTATAGCCAACCCCTTGTTTTTTAAGTCGGATGTTGAGCAAGGAATAGTAATCGAACAGGGAATTATAAAAGGCCAGATAATTCCTTTGCATGTCAGTTAGTGGCTTTCTGTCCAGATTCCACTCTTGTATAGCTTTGGCTTCTGAAGTGTGCAGGAAAACCTCTTTTGCATCGGATAGATTAAGGTCGATATCATTAAAATCCCCAAGCATCATTGGTGTCCAGGCCAAAAAGTCTTCCAGACTCCTGGCATCTGAAGCATTCAATTCCTTGTGAATTTCATACAACTCAAAATACAGCATGACCGGATCCATAACACCAAGGTCGGAAAGGCTGGTAATGAACTCATCAATGGTGAAAAAGTCGGGTAACCAGAATGTTTCGTTAATCTTGCTTTTGAGAATATTTTTAAGAAAAATCTCAGATCGTTTGTTTGGGAAAATCACAGCCGTTTTAAGGTTGTTTTCTGAATTTTCCACTATGGCTGAAGCCACTTGATCGAGAAACTTTTCCATGGCAATTATTTAATGGTTTCCAGATATTTTTCTGCCTGGGCAATTCTTTCAGGAGTTCCCAGGTCATACCAGTGGTCACTTGGGTCAAGTATGCCTCTCAACTTGTAAGTGGCAGCCATATCCAACCAGGCATCAATAATGGAAAAGCTTCCGCGTAGTTTTATTTGTTTGGCAAAGGCCGGATCAGCATAATAGATCCCACTGTAGGCATAACTATTATGGTCTATAGTCTCCTCATGCACCCATTTGTACTGACCACTGCTGATATTCTGCCAGCCTGTAAGCCTCATCTCTTCATCAAACAATAACTTTCGGTTGGTTTTTCTATCTCTTATACAGAGGCTTACCAGGGCTTGGGTTTCTATATGCTCCTCTCTGAATTGCCTGAGATCAATGGCTGATACAACATCCACATTATGGACCAATATGGGTTCTTTGCCACTGAAAAATGAACGGGCATTCCATATGGCACCTCCCGTATCCAGAAGTGTGGGTCTCTCATCAGAAATGAGAATCTTTAGTCCAAAATCCGAATGTTCTTTTAGAAAATGAATCACTTGATCTGCAAAGTGGTAGGTGTTGATCAGGAATTCATCGTACCCTGTTTCCTTTAATGAAAGGATAAGTCTTTCAAGAAGGGTTTGACCACCCACTTCAACCAGTGCCTTTGGTTTGTCACGGGTTAATTGTCCCAATCTGCTACCCAATCCTGCAGCCAAAATCATAGCTTTCATACGGGCCAGGTTTTTGATTCAAGATGCACCAGTTTCACATTCACTTCAGGGTATTTTTCAATAATATATTCGCTTAGTTTAGTGGCACAATATACCGAGCGGTGTTGACCACCGGTACAGCCATAACCTATCTGTAAATTGGTGAATTGCCTTTCCAGGTAATTTGAGACACTTTGATCAATTATTCGAAAGCTGTTGTCCAGAAATTCCTTTACCTCTGTTTTACTTTCCAGGAATTCTATAACAGGAGCTTGCAGCCCTGTCTGCTTTTTGTAAGCATCAATGCGGCCCGGATTGGGTAATGCCCGGCAATCGAAGGCAAATCCTCCTCCATTGGAAGTGTTGTCTTTTGGAACACCGGTCTTTTTATAGGAGAAGCTGTGGATCAGTACTTTTAATTTCCCGGAAGTCTGCTGATTTTCATATTGAGTCAAGTTCGCAATCCCATTGAGCAATTGGCTGATTTGTGGCAATTCAATGGGAAGGGGAGTGGTTTCCAAAAGATACTGTAAGCTGGCAATGGCGAAGGGAATGCTTTGGATAAAATGTGATTTTCTTTGAATCAGTCCACGAAAACCATAGGCCCCCAATACTTGCATCAGTCGAAAGTAAATAAAGGCAGGATATGTTTTCATGAAGTTCTTAGCCATATCTGCCTGAATGGCATCCAGTCCTTTAAGGTAATGTTGAAGGATGTTGTTTCTGAAGTCTTCCGACAGATTGGCTTTGGCTTGATACAATAGAGAAACCACATCATAGGCCAGTGGCCCCTGTCGTCCACCCTGAAAATCTATAAACCAGGGAGAATCCTGATGTAACATGATGTTTCTTGACTGGAAATCTCGATAAATGAAATAGCTAGCATCGGCTGTTAGCATGAAATCAGCAAAAGCGTTAAAATCGTTTTCCAGTTTGTCTTCGTCGAAGTCGAGCTCGTGGGTCTTAAGGAAATAGTATTTGAAATAATTGAGGTCCCACATCACCGATCGCTTGTCAAATTTTTTGGTGGGATAGGCTACTTCGAGATCCAGGCCTACGATGCCTTTGTGCTGAAACTTTAACAATTCTTCCATCACACTTTTGTAATAGTCAAGCAGCTGTTCATTTTCTCCTTTTAAAACTTCGTCAAACAATGTGTAATCACCAAGATCCTGCAAAATGAAATAGGTGTAAGTGTCATCTTTCAAATAGATTTCAGGAACTTTAAGTCCTTTGTTCATAAAGTGATGGGTGAAGCTGTATTGGGCGATATTTTCAGCTAACACCGGATTGTGAGAAGCTATGAGGCTTTTTTGTCCTGTTTCTGAAAAACTAATCCTGAAGTATGTTCTGGCAGACCCGGATGGAGGCAGTTCCTGGATACTGTCAGGGCATGGAAACCCATGAGCTGTGAGCAGTGATTTGAGCTTCTCGGAATGTGTTTTCAATGGATTTTATTTTGAACGGATACAAATTTAGCCCATTTTTTTTGTTTGCTTCTGCATTGGCTAATTTTGGGTAACTTTGTGCCAGTCAATTTCAAATAATGATTCCCTATGACACAAAATGATAAAGCAGTTGAGGTTCTGAAAACTGCCATATTACTGGAGCGCCGTGGAAAAGCTTTTTATACACAGGCTGCCCGTCAGACCGAGAGTAAATCTGCCAGACAAATTTTCGAAATGATGGCTGAAGAGGAAGATGAACATATCAACTTCTTAGTCAAGCAATTTAAAAATTATCAGGAGCATCATGAGTTTCTTAAAAATGAAGCCATGCCTGAAGAGGATGATACAGTGGTAGAAATTCTTACCGAAAAAATCAAAACAGAAATATCTGCTGCTGGGTTTGAAGCTGCCGCCATTTCTGCTGCCATTGATTTTGAGAACCGTGCCATCGAGGTTTATGCCAATCGTGCTGAAGAGGCCGAAGATGTCAATGAAAAGGAAATGTACCAAATGCTAGCTGACTGGGAAAAAACACACCACCACTTGCTTTACAAGCTCAATGAAGATTTGAAAGAACAGGTGTGGAATGACAATAATTTCTGGCCTTTCTAGTTAGTCATTCAGAAATTGTTTGCTGCCACAGGTAGTAAACCAAAACAGATGAAAAAACCATATGAACTCCACTTTGGAGATCGTTTCATTCTACATTTAAATTTATTTATTCAATGAATACAAAAGATAGCGGATTTAGTTCAAAACTAATCCATTCAGGAGGTATTGATGATGCCTTGGGTAGTGTTACCACACCCATTTATCAAACATCAACATTTAAATTCCAGAATGCGGACCATGGTGCCCGTTGTTTTTCAGGAGAAGAAAAAGGGTATATCTATACAAGATTAGGGAACCCGACCATAGAGGACCTTGAAGTAACCATGACAGAGCTTGAGAATGGTTATGGTGGACTGGCTGTGGCCTCCGGTATGGCAGCAGTAAATACGGTATATCTGTCAATATTGGAAGCCGGTGACCATATGATTGGTCACTTTGCAGTGTATGGTCCCTCACGTGGAATCATGGAAAAATTCTATCCTCAATACAATATTGAGGCTGATTTTTTGGATACCACTAATATTGAAAATATAGAGAAAACCATTAAACCCAATACCAAGCTTATCTATCTGGAAACACCAGCCAATCCCACTATGGATATAGCTGATATTTCAGCCATATCGGCTCTGGCTAAAAAGCACGGTATTTTGCTTTGTGTTGACAATACATTTTGCAGCCCTTATCTTCAAAAACCACTGGACCTAGGAGCCGATATCGTATTGCACTCCATGACCAAATTTATCAATGGCCACGCTGATATCGTAGGTGGTGTGGTAGTTGCCAAAGAGAAAGATATCTACGAAAAGCTCAAATTTGTCATGATGAACATGGGATTTAATATTGATCCTAATCAGGCATGGTTGGCTCGTCGTGGTCTTAAAACTTTAGCAGTAAGAATGGAAAAGGCACAGGCTAACGCCATGGAGGTAGCTGAGTTCCTTGAAAACCACCCCAAAGTTGAATGGGTGTTGTTCCCTGGACTAAAATCTCATCCACAATATGAACTGGGCTTAAAACAAATGAGCGGCCCTGGTGCCGTGATCTCCTTTGGAGTTAAAGGTGGCCTGGAAGCAGGGAAAACGGTTATGAATAGTGTCAAATTATCCATACTGGCAGTTTCACTGGGTGGTATAGAAACCTTAATACAACATCCCGCATCCATGACCCACTCCAAACTTTCCAAAGAAGCCAGGGCAGGAGCAGGAATTACTGATGAACTTGTCCGTATCTCCATAGGTATTGAAGACGCCAAGGACATTATGGATGATCTGGATCAGGCACTTGGACAAGTATAAATTAAAATGAATCTGATAAAAGGCTGTTGGTTGATTCCAGCGGCCTTTTTTTTGGCAGTAAGTAATCAGCTTACTCTTTTGGCTTCAGCTGTTTTTGGAGAAGTAATAGCTGAAACTCCCTGAGAAATGTAGTATAGTGATAGGATGGTGATGTAATGACCAATGTCGTTATAGGTCATATAAAGTTGGTGAAAGCTAATTTTTAAAGCGACAAACAGAGTAGAAGCTATGGATATTAATATACCATAGGAGATTTTGGTGGGCAAGGTTTTAAAATACAATGCATTTCCAATGACGATATATCCAAGCATACTGATCGCTGTATCAACCACCATATAACTAAAGTTGCTCGATTGCACAGATAGATAGAGAAATATCATGGATTTAAGAAAAATAATGGCCTTTATGACAGGATGCTTCATTGTTGGAAAGGCAGCCAGGGGTCCTGCCACCATGGCAGCCGAAAGTAAACTCCATGAAAAGAACCTGAGATTTTCACCCAGGCTGGGGTAACCATGATAGATTCCACCAAACAAAGCAGAGCTTCCCATGAACAGGAAAAACAGGCTCCAGGCTCTACTGGAACGATGATGTTTAAAAAAGAAGGTAAATGCAAATGCTCCTAAAAAGAGATCACTTAGCATAAGGTCTGTTGTTGGTTTTTGGTTGGGGCAAAGATAAAATTTTATATACCACAACTAATCATTTTATATGTCTAGTAGGCATATTGATTTAACTCTACGAGGGTGATATGTAATTCCCTCTCCATATCCAGTAAACTTATGAAACCCTCATAATAGATTGCAAATTCAAGCATAAACTCAATTAAACTTATTTCTCCCTGATCCAAAGCTTTTACCAGATAATCAGCATTGTTGTACAAGGCCAGCTGTTTTCGGTATTCATCTGTATTCTGGCTTAGTTCAAATGCCTTGTGATACAGGATTTCCAACTGTTTGTAGAACTGTAGTTTTTTATCCGCTGCCATTTGATGCATGGCATCTACCTGAGCCTCTGCAAATTTTACTGTATTTTTATTCTCCCATAAAGGGATACTCAAACCTACTGTGAGTCCCTGGTACTTTTCACCAACTACGTTTTCACTCATATAGCCGGCCTGGAGTTTTGGTAAACTCATGGCTGTATTGAGTTTTTTTGTTTGTTCTTGAATTCGTATTTCCTCCATTAGCCAAATCAAGATTGGGTTTTTATTTTCAGCCAATTGGTACCAGCTTTGAAAATCAGCTGGTAACTGGCTAATACTAAAAATGCTATCGCTAATAGTCACCTCTTGTCCTCCATTGAGACGACTCAGGTTTGACAACAATACTTTTTGCTCTATAGTGTTGGAATTTAGTTTGTTACTTAAGTTTAACAGGTTTAGCTGAGCCTTGTTGAATTCTAGGATATTGGTCTCGCCTTGCTCGAACTGGCTTTGAAAAGCTTCGGCAATGGTATGGGCATGGACAAGCCTCTTTCTAAGTTCTGAACCTAAGGCATTGGCATAAATTACATCCAGGCAGATCAATTGAACTTCCATTCGTAAATCACGTAATTGCCTTTGATATTCTAATTCGAGCTGGTTGTTTTTGAGTCTGGAAATTTTATTTTTAAGGGTATAGGTTGAAGGAAAATCCATGGACTGGCTGACAGAGAAATCAGTTCGGTTGCCAATAGTTGACGGACTTCCCCACAAATAATTAAACCCCACCTCAGGGTTTGGAATGAATATTCCTGTCCGGTTTCCTAATTTTTCTGCCTCAATTTGTTTTCTTAAGGCCTTCAGTTGGGTATTGTTGGTCTCAATATCTAGAAGCAGTTCTTCAACGCTGGCCTGCGGATATACCAATATATGCAGGCAAAAAAGACTTAGGTAAAGTGTGAATATCTTTTTCATTTTGATAGAGATTTAATGATTCCATGTTTGCTTAATAGATTGAAAATGATCGGTACAATAAAGATGTTCAACAAAGTGGAGGTCAAGAGTCCTCCTAAAATAACTTTTGCCATAGGACTTTGGATTTCATTACCTGATAGGTTTCCTTTGAGTGCCAAAGGAATAAGCGCTAAAGCTGCAGTCAGTGCTGTCATCAGGATGGCATTCAGGCGATCAGTTGATCCTTTTACAATGGTTTGCTGAAGATCATAACCCAGTTGCTGGTGTTTTTGATAGTTGGAAATAAGCAGGATGCCATTACGTGTGGCGATTCCGAACAATGTTATGAACCCGATGATGGCCGGGATGCTAAGGATACCTGAGGTAAAGTAGACGGAAAAAACACCACCAATCAATGCCAGTGGGAGGTTGAGCAATATTATCCCTGCTAATTTTACATCCCTGAATTCCTGAAAGAGCAAAAGGAAAATTATCAGAACTGCGAAGATTGATGTAATAAGGAGTGTTCTGGAAGCTTTGGCTTCACTTTCAAACTGACCTCCGTATTCAATTCTGTATCCCTCGGGCAGACTCAGAGACTGGCTTACCTGATGTTTAATATCCTCAACTACTGATCTCAGGTCACGGCCAGCAACATTTGCAGAGATAACAATTTTTCGTTGCACATTTTCACGACTAATGGAAGATGGCCCTGACACGGAGACCACATCAGCTAATTGTTCCAGAGGCACTTTCTTTCCGTCGTAGGTGTCGATGAGTGCAGATCGAATACCTTCAATGCTTTCGGTATAATCTTTATTCAAACGCAACACAAGATCAAAACTTCGTTGTCCTTCATAGATGTCTGCCAGTTTTTCTCCTCCAAAGGCAATATCAATGAAATTGTTGAAGGCTTCCAGACTAACACCATAATAGGCTAGCATTTCTCGGTTGGCTCTGATTTGTATCTGGGGTATTTCAATCTGTTGGTCCACATTCACATCAACCAATCCTTCAATATCTATAATGGCTCTTTTGACAGTATTTCCCAGTATGAACATTTTGTTCAAATCGTTACCGAATAGTTTAATGGCAATGTTGGCACGGGTTCCTGAAAGCATATGATCGATACGGTGACCCAGAGGTTGCCCAACTGTATATGCAATCCCGGGAATCTGTGTTAGTGTTTGTCTGACTTCAGCAAGGAATTCCTCCTGACTGCGATCTTGCAGGGTGAAATTGACATCAATTTCCGCACTGTTGGTGGTTTGTGAGTGTTCATCCAGTTCACCCCTCCCAGTTCTTCTGGCGGTACTTTCGATTTCATCGATGGCCAACAATTCGGTTTCCACCACCTGACCGAGATAATTGCTTTGATCAAGCGAGGTGCCAGGCTGAGTAACTACTGATAAAGTTAATGATCCTTCATTAAACTCTGGAAGGAAACTTCTCCCTAACCCTGAGAGGGCATAAATGGAGAGCAAAAAGAGCATGAGAGTGAGACTGAGTACCCATTTCTTATGCCTCAACGAAAACAATAGTAAAATTTCATAGTAATGCTGTAGCTGCCTTACCAGCCATTTTTCTTTTTTGTTCTTTGATAAAAACTTTGAGTTTGAAAGCAGAATTTTTGAAAGTAAAGGTGTGAGGGTCATGGCTACTATCAGAGAAACGAAAAGGGAAACGATGAAGGAAATACCCAAAGGTTGCAGCATGCGTCCCTCCATACCTGATAAGAAAAACAGGGGTAGAAAAGCCACCATAATGATAAGGGTAGCATTTAGGATTGAGGAGCGAATTTCTTTGGAAGCCTCAAATACAACCGTGAAGGAGGATTTACGGTCGGTTTTTGAAAGCAAGTGGTTCTGCCGGAGTCTTTTGTATACATTTTCCACATCTATGATGGCATCATCTACCAGTGATCCTATGGCAATGGCCATGCCACCCAAACTCATAGTGTTGATATTCAAATCCATAAGCTTCATTACCATGATAGCACCCAATAATGACAAGGGTATGGCCAATAAGGAAATCATGGTAGTTCTGAAGCTACCCAGAAAAACAAACAAAATAATAATGACGAAGAGTCCGCCTTCAATGAGTGCCCGCAGGACATTATAAACAGAAGTTTCAATGAAATCAGCTTGTCGAAATATTTGGGTGTCTATGATTACATCAGGAGGCAGGCTGTTCTTAAGAATTTTCAAATTGTTTTCAATGCGCTCCGTCACATTGAGGGTGTTGGTGTTAGGTTGTTTGGACACTGATAAAATTATCGCTGGACTTGCATTTTCGGAGGCATGCCCCATTTTTACTGCACTTCCAATTACTACTTCAGCGACATCACGGATGCGAATCGGTTCTCCATTTACCGTTTTAATATAGGTGCTGCCCAGTGTTTCGAGTTCTGAAGTCCTGCCAATGCCTCTGACCACATATTCGTTACTGTGTTGCCTGACCACACCGCCGGTAGAATTCTGACTGATCTTGCTGCAAATAGCTGCTAATTCTGTCATGCTGACTTTGAAATACATCATCCGTTGGGGATTGGCAAGTATCTGGTATTGTTTGTAATCCCCTCCAATGATGGTCACCTGTGAAACGCCACCAGTGGCCAGGATTAATGGTTTGACATTCCATTCGGCTATGGTACGCAATTCCATCATACTGGTACTATCTGCCTGCATACCAATGAAGAAGATTTCACCCATAACACTCGATTGTGGTGCCAGTGCCGGTTGTCCCACTCCCAATGGCATTTCTGCTGAAACACTAATCAGTTTCTCTGATACGATTTGCCTAGCTTTAAAAATGTCTGTTCCCCAGTCAAATTCTACCCAAACAAAGGAGTAGCCTTGTGAAGAGTTGGAGCGAACACGCCTGACATCAGTGGCTCCGTTTACAGCTGTCTCTATGGGGAAGGTTACCAGTCGCTCCACTTCTTCTGATGCCATACCATGAGCATCTGTCATTACTACCACGGTTGGAGCGGTAAGGTCGGGAAATACATCAACATCCATATTAATAGCAGTTCTGCTACCCACGATCACCAGAGCAACCGATAAAAACAGGATGAGGTATTTATTCTTGAGCGAAAATTTTATAATGTTGTTTAGCACGATACAAGATTTTGATTGTGAATATGGCTATCGGGTTTTTCTTAATTGGATGGATTAACCTTGGGATTAATCATGACCAATTGTATATAGCATTTGATATTAATGAACATGACCGGAGTGTGCATCCAGTGTGCCTGTGGCCTGTGCAAGACTAACGAGAATGGCACCTTTGCTCACAATACGTTCTGATGCCCGTATTCCACTGATTATTTCTGTTCGTAAACCATCGGTCGCACCGATTTTTATTTCTCTTTTTTCAAAGAGCTCTGGATGAACCTGAACAAAAACAAAATAGTTGCCTTGTTCCTCAAGAACAGCTTCGTTGGGAACACTTATGGCAGTGGGATTGGTTGTTGTTTTTAGAAATAACTCAACAAATCCACCTGACACGAAATGTCCGGGATTGTCAATCTGAAAGTGAATGGGAATTTGATAATTATGCTGGCTGGTGCTCTTTCCATAGGACAGCAAACTTCCGTTGAGTTCTTCAAGGGTGAAGGTCTGGTTGTCATGAACCGTTCGAATGTTGGCCGTTTGAATGCTACTTAATATGCTGGCATATTTCTGTTGAATATCAGCATGTAGCAAAAGTTTTTTATTTTGAGAAATGCTGACAATCGCCTGTCCTGGTTCAACATACTGTCCTTCTTCTACATAAATGTGTTTGACATAACCTTCAAATGGACTGGCCACAATTTGTCCTTTTTCATCGAAATTACGATTGAGATTATCGTAAATTATTCTAGTGTTCTGGTAGTGATTCTTTGCTTGCAGCAGGTCTTTTCTTGACACAATTTGATCCTCTGCAAGCTTTTTCAATCGTTGGTAATCAGAGCTTGCTTTCTCATAGTTGTTTCTGGCTTCTGAAAAGCGAACCGCTGAATTATTATCTGCAAGACCTATACCTGAGATATTAAAAAGTACCTCTCCCTTATTTACAGACTTTCCTTCAAGTACATCTTTAACGGCCAATAAAACAATCCCATTGGTTTTTGCTGATATAAGTATAACATCTTCAGGTGCAGATTGTATCTGTGCTGTAGTTTTAATAATTTGACCGAAGGCTCCTGCTTCAGGCATTTCTGTAGCAAAATCAACCTTCCAGGATTGCTCCTTGCTGAATACAGTTGTATTGATCAGGGATGGTTTGCTGGAACCCACTTCATGGCTGGCTTGATGCTCAGATTTGTAAATCCTGAAGCGGTCAATGATTATCTGCTCGGAAATGCTTTCTGAAGTCACCTCAAAAATAAGTTGCCCTATGCCGCCTTTTTCCGGATCAATTCTAAAACTATAGATTCCTTCGGTGTCAGACTTGAGCTGTTTAAGTCTCTGTTTTTCACCGTTTATTTCAACTGTTGCCTCTACAGAAGCTCCGTCCAGAGCTGAGAAATCACTCAATTGGGTGATGTGAACTTGTAATACGGACTTATTTCCTGCAACCAGAGGATGGCTGTTAATAAAGACTTCAAAAGACTTTCCATAAGCTGTCAATTGAAGCTCGTCTAAGTCATCTGCTGGTCCGTGGCTATGGCCATGGGCATCATCTGCTGTGGTTATGTTTTCGTTTTTGTGGGTATACCCGCATGCATGCCATGCAAATGCAAGTATAAGGATACTTAATAATCTGTAAATCATGATTGTAAGAATTTAATAATTCGAATGGGTATTTGGATAATAGTCATGCCGACTCTAATCCTTCAGAATTATTAAACGTTTGGGGGAGCCCTTAGGCCATTGACTTTGGTGATATAGTCAGGATAATTAAAAAGAGATTTTGCAGGATGAAAATGACTATTCAACTGCAGTTCATCTAAATTCTCAGAAACATCCAGATTGAGGTCAAGATGGTTTAACATGCAGGTTTGCAGATGATCTGAAATAATGTCCTCATATTGAACACTATTCAAGGTGACCACTTGCAATGATTCCAATACACATGGAGATTCGTTCGGATTTGTTTGGTGATCATGTTTGTGCTCCTCTCCGCAATGATCTGGTTCTTCCTGGTCGTCTTCACAATGTGAGGTTTCCAGACATGCGACAGCATTGTGGTGGTGGTGGGGAACAATTACAAAGGCTATTATAAGGGTATTGGCGAGCAATACAAAAGCAAATGCAATTAATTGTCTGATCATCTTCTTAAGAATAGGCCGCAAAGATATGCCATATTTCGGGAGACTACAACACAGGTCTCCTTATTTAGAATACAGGAAAAAAAAGGAATTGTTATTGGACTTCCTCTTAAGCCTTAAATAATGCAAGGAAAATCTTGTAGGTAAAGGCTAACATAACTGCTCCGATAAACAGCCCAATGATGCCTCCTGCCATCATACCACCGATGGCTCCCAGGAGAATGACCAGCATGGGGATATCCATTCCCCTTCCCATGATTAAAGGTTTAATAAACGAATCCGCTGCACTCCATATTAAACTCCACACCATGAATATGCTGGCTGCCGTTGGACTTGCAAAGGTGTAGGCATAAATGATAACCGGAATCATTATTAGTGCAGGAGGTAATTGGATTATGGCCACAAACAAAACAATTAATGTAAGCACCCCTGCTGCCGGGAATCCCACAGCATACAATCCTATACTCAGAAATACCGTTTGTATGATAGCGGTGCCCAATACTCCCGTGACCACACTCCTGATAGTAGCTCCGCTAAGGGAGGTGAACTCTTCCCCATCAGGCCCAGCCAGCGTTTTGAAGATGCCTCTGGTGGTTTTCTCTGCCGCTTTAGTATTCATGATCAAAACACCCGCAATTATTATTGATACGATAAACATGAGGATGCTACCTGCCAATCCTGAGGCAAATGATAAAACAGCTGGTGCAAACTCTTTGATTTGTGGCTCGAATTGCATCACGGCTGCCGTTAGATTTGTTGAGGCCATTTCCCAGGTTTTATGAATGGATGTGCCAACAATTGGCCAATCAGCTACAGAAGCATCAGGTGGCGGTACTTTAAATGAGCCTTCACTCATAATATCTGCCATTTCTATAAGACTATCTACAGTAGAACTTGTAATCAGAACAGATGGAACCACAATTATTGAAATACCGGCCAGCACAAGGATTATTACAGATAGTTTTTCCTTGTTTCCCAAAAGTTTTGATAGTTTTTTATGCAGTGGATAAATGGCTACAGCAAGAATAATTCCCCAGATTACAGGCCCCAGGAAGGGCTTGAGAATCACATAACTTACTACAAATAGTAAGGCAATAAAACCTATTCTTAAGACCGTGTTGATGTTTCTGTGAAAATGTGCCTCTAAATTTGGATCTTTTAGTTTATCACTCATGACAAGAAATTTACAAATGCTTGGTGTTAAATAGAGACAATATTAGCTTTTTATCCTCACATAGATGTGTTTGATGCGCGTTTTCTCCACCTCTCTTTCATCTACTTCAATATCCTTATGTAACGATTTGATCAGAGGGGTGAGTTTTGAGAACCCATAGTTTCGGGGATCAAAATCTGGCCTTTTCTTAATTATTAAGGCGCCAACTTCAGCTAAGAATGCCCAGCCCTGGTCATCTGCAATATCTTCAATTGATGCTTTAATCAGGTTGATAAACTTCTGATTTATGGGTTCAATGTCACCTTTGGGTTCATCAGGTTTATTGGTACCGGTTTTTGATTTAACCGGTGTTGGAATTCCTAATATTTCTATATAGATGAATTTGTCGCAGGCTACTATAAATGGTTTGGGGGTTTTCTTTTCACCCAGACCGATAACTACCTTACCTGATTCACGAAGTCGGGTGGCAAGTCTGGTAAAATCACTATCGCTTGATACCAGACAAAATCCATCAACCTTATTATCATGAAGTATGTCCATGGCATCAATAATCATGGCCGAATCTGTTGCGTTTTTGCCCGTAGTATAGCTGTATTGTTGTATGGGTGTGATGGCATGCTCCAGAAGCGCAGGTTTCCAACCCGCAACTGTTGGTTTCGTCCAGTCTCCATATATTCTTTTGATGGTAGGAATCCCCATCTTACTTATTTCATCGAGCATCCCTTTAATGTTAGCATAAGGAATGTTATCTGCGTCGATGAGCACGGCTAATTGTAAATCGTTTGGAAGTCTCATGATGGCTGGTGATTTTGTGTTTTAATGAGCTGATGGGAACAATGGTAAACCATCATTAAAGATACAGCAATTATTGATAAATTGTTATATGGAAAGCAGTAATCTATTATAACAAATTCATTAGGTAAGCATGCTGGCTCACCTCGAAAAAAGTAGCAAATTATAGGTAAATGGTATTCTAATGTGAGAAGTATTTATGGTGTTATTTTTCAAGCTTTACCCTCACAGCGGTGGGACCCTTATGGCCCATTTCAACCTCAAAACTCACGAGGTTTCCTTCTTTGATTTCGTCGATAACATTATTGATATGGACGAATACGCTTTCTTTGGTTTCCAGATCTTTTATAAAGCCGAAACCTTTTGATTCATTAAAGAAACTCACGGTGCCTTTTCTGATGGGATCCATTTCCACCGATTCTCTAGTGGGAACACCGAGTTCAATATCTTCTGATTTAATCTTTGATTTTTTTGTGGGGTCTGGTGGTGTATCGGTAATCATACCATTCTCATCAACATAGGCGATCATATCATCCATGCTGCTTTTTTCACCTTCTTTTCTTGCCAACTTCTTCTTTTCCTTCTCTTTGCGCTTCTTCTCTTTCTTGTTTCTTACTTCTTTTTTGTTAAATGTTTCCTGCGAACGACCCATGTATTGTACTGGTTTTTGTGTTTGGTGATGATTTAGTAGGCCAGATCTTAATAATTCAATATGATTGAACAGAAAAAAGCTTCAAAAGAAGCTTTGATTGGCTTAAGCGACAAAGATAGTGTATTTTCAGGGATTTGCTGAAGGACCGTGTTTGATATATATGAGGATAAGTAGTAATCCACAAGCCAATAATCAAAAACCCATGATGCTCCTGATGTGCCCTGCATTATTTGCATCTGTTAATTTCTCAAGAAGTAGCAGAGCCACATCTATGGCAGTAAAGGGTCCACAGGAAGTAATTATATCATCAGTATCCACTATAAAATCTGTACTGAAATTGACACCAAATCCACTTAGCTGGGAACTGCGATGATCGTCAACTAAATTATAGGTGGTTGCTTTTTTTCCCTTCAACACACCACTTTTTCCCAAGGGTAAAGCTCCAACACAGATAGAGGCTATGGGTTTATTCGATTTGCTAAAGGCTTGAATAAGTGAAGTGAAGGCCACGTTGTATGCATCATCATAAAACCCATAAGTCTCAAAACCTCCTGGAACTGCCAGGGCATCAAAATCTTTAGCTTTTATATCTTCCAACAAATAATCGACCTCCATACCCACATCAAAGGCTGTACGGATAAGTTTTGTTCGACCACAGCTGAATAACTCAACATCTTTTCTTCCATAGGATTTATTCCAGCCAAATACATCAATAAAAGCACTGGCTTCGTATATTTCAACACCATTGGCAAGGAATAGTAAGACTCTTTTCATTGGTATATGGATTGTTAGTTAGTAATCTCTTGGATCGTCTTCAAGGATGGCATAATGATAATTATCGTACCAGGATCCCCTGATGGGTAGGATTTTCCTTCTCAAACCTTCTCTGGTCATGGCTGTTTTCTCGAGAACTGCAATCGATTTGGTGTTTTGTGTGGCCACTCCGGCTTCAATTCTGTGTAGTCTAAAGTGCTCAAAACCAGTTTTGATGAGTAATTTCGCTACCTCTGTAGCAAAGCCATTTCCCCAATAAGCAGGATCAAGTTTATAATAGATCTCCCCGGAACGGTATTTATCACAAGAAAGGAAAAGACCTGCCTCTCCAATAAATTCACCATCACTTTTACGGTTTATGGTCCAGTGGTGGGATTTTTTACTTTCTCCGGCGTTTACATCAATTATGGGCCTTAGCATCTCCTTTGTATCCTCAACTGACTCAGGAATACCCATGGTATTGTATTCATCCACCTCAGGAATACGTGACAATTGATAGATGTTTTCGAGATCACTCCAGCCAATTTCCTTGAGGAGCAATCTGAATGATTGAAGTTCCATCTGTTTTCGGCCAAAAGTAAGAAAAAGGCCATAAAAGTCTTTTTGGTATTTGAAATATGTTGTACACTTTCTGTCCATTGCATTTCCTGCTCATTTATTCTAAAAAGTCCAAGAAATCAGAATTGAATTATTTGTGCACATGACTTTTTTTTATCTTCGTATGACACTATCCGCTTGCAATCGGATGCTTAAATCCACTACTTCAATGAGAAATAAACAGATGTTCCTGGCGCTTGTGATGGCTATGTTCGCAGTTTTTCATGCTGCAGCACAGGATGTTGCATTGGTGCTCAGTGGAGGTGGAGCTAAGGCCTATGCTCATATAGGTGTGTTAAAAGCCCTTGAAGAGCATGATATTGCGGTTGATTTTGTGGTTGGAAATTCCATGGGAGCAGTCATTGGAGGCTTTTATGCTGCCGGATACAGCCCTGCAGAAATTCAGAAGATTTTTATGAACCCCAGGCTGCTGAATGATGAGCGCGGAACAGAGCAGGTTCAACATTCATACTATCAGCGGATACAGCCGGATGCCTCGTGGATTACCATACCTTTTGCCATTGATGAGGGTTTAAAACTCAAATTGCCGTTTAAAGTCTATAATACAGAAGACCTGGATTATCTGTTGATGTCCCATCTGGCTTCAGCTTCAGCGGCCTCAAACTATGATTTTGATAGTCTGATGATACCCTTTCGTTGCGTGGCGACAGATATTGATTCCTCGAAAATTATTGTCATCAAGAATGGTGACCTTTCAACTTCAGTTCGGGCATCCATGACCTTCCCCTTTTTCATTCGTCCCATAAAAGTTAATGACCGATTGCTATTCGATGGGGGAATGTATGATAATTTTCCTGTGGCTACCGCAGAGGAATCCTTTCATCCTGACATTATCCTGGGAAGTAAAGCTGTTAAAAATTACGAATCACCAGACCCCGATGATTTAGTTTCTCAGGCGCAAAATATGCTGATGCGAAAAGCAGATTTCCATCTTGATGAAAACAAAGGACTTGTCATCGAGATTGAAAGTGGTAGAGAAAATATCTTTCAGTTTCAACGGGCTGCTGAGTATATCGATAGTGGTTATATGGCAACCCAGCGAATGATTCCATTAATAAAAGAAAGAATCAAGTCCAAAGAGGGTGATGTGAGTATCCATCAAAAACGAGAGGCATTTAGAGAAAAGATCCAATCTGATTTTGACAAGACGGAAATCGGAGATATACATATCGAAGGTGTAAACTCAAAACAAGCCAGTTACTTCAGAAAGTCATTACGCAATCGCAAAGGCGATAATACCATTGGTGGTTTTGAGAAACAGTACAACCGACTGGTTTCCAATGAGAATGTAAGAAATGTGCATCCATCGGTACACTATAATAAACAAACATCCTCATATGATATGAAGCTGTCTATCCGGACCATAGAACAATTTGAGGTTAAGTTTGGCGGGTATATTTCTTCTCATGGAGTCAACGAAGGCTATTTGGAGTTTTCTTATCATTCAGTGGGAAAGACCAGTAAGCATATTGATGTCAGTACCTATTTCGGATCATTGTATTCAAGCATTTATGGTTCCACTAAGATTGAGTTACAGGGCAGGTTACCTTTCTATGCCCAACTGAACGGTCTGGTAAGCAGTAAAAACTATTTTGCCAGTGCCAAATACTTTTTTGAAGATCAGCTACCCGCCTATGTGATTCAGGATGAAAACTTTATTGACTTTAATATGGGGATCCCCTTTGGAAAATCTTCCGTGGCAAAAATAGGAATCTCAAGTATGAATCTGAATTATCAGTACTACCACGATAATTATTTCACTCGCACTGATACAGCCGATCGTTCTGATTTTTATTTCCTGAACCCCTATATTGAATTTGAGAACAATACCCTGAATAGAAAGCAGTTCCCATCCATGGGCCGACAATTGTTACTGGCTTTCAATTATTATGTAGGCAATGAAAGTACCACTCCTGGTACTACCTTGAATGGAGGAGCTGACTTTGAGAGGAATCATTACTTTTTCACCACACTGCTCCGATTTGAGCAGTATTTGAAAGTGTTCGAAAGCTTATCGATTGGTGGTAGTCTGGAAGCAGTTTATTCCAATAAACCTCTCATGAGTAACTATGTGTCCAGTTTGCTTATGGCATCCTCATTCGAACCCATCCCCATTATGAAAAGTATGTTTCAGGATAACTACAGGGCATATTCATACGGGAGTTTGGGAGGTAAATTGATATGGAACGTATGGAACCGTTTTGATATCCGTCTGGAAGCCTATTATTATGTTCCCTATGAAAAAATTACCCCTAAGGATGTGCCTGTTAACGGTGTTTCCCTGGGTGCACCCTTCTCCAAACAATATCTACTGGGTTCTTCTCACCTTATTTATAACAGTGTTATCGGGCCCATAGGCTTATCGGCTAATTATATGCAGATTCCAGGGACACAATTTTCCTATATGCTGAGTATCGGATACCTGATTTTTGACAGGTCGAGGTTCTACCGGTAATTTTGAATGCTATTGGTCGAAAGGCCGTTTTTATTTGTCCATTTCTATATCTAAAATAATTCTAAACTATGCGGCTTGTTAAGTTGCAGAAATACAGTCACATAGAGTAAAGATATTCTTGTCTTTTTTTAGGAGAGTTCGATAGATTTATTATTTTTGCAAGCCTCGCCAATTCGAGGAGGAAAGAATGTGCCTGCCACCAACAGGCCTACTAATTATTATAAGATGCAAGAGAACACACAACCCGATCAAAATCCTGAAACTAATCAGAATTCTGGAGTTCAGGAGGAGAAGCCCGAAACTGCTGATGCAGTGGTTAACCATGAGAAAACAGCTTCCGGACCCACACCTGAAGAAACCAAGCAACAAATCACTGAAAGTGAGGATGTTGAAATCAGGGAACTATTAAATTACAAAGCCAAGGAAACTACCACAGAACAGCCTTCTGAACCTGGGTCAGAAAAAGTAGAAGAACCTGCTCAAGCTGATACCAAACAAATCAGTGAGGAAGAACGCTCTGAGATTGCCTCGTTGATAGCTTCATCAAAGGCCGGCGAGAAGACAGTCAGTACAGCTGAAGGTCAAGGGGATCATGATATGGTCACCTTCGATACCATTGATATCGACCAACTGAATAAACAGGAACTGGTTGAATTATTGGAAGACGTAGTTGCAGAAAAGGACGTTTCTAAAATCAGAAACCAAATTGCCAAAATAAAAGCGGCCTACCTTCTTAGAAGAAAAGATGATGTAGATCGTGAACTACAGGAATTTACCCATGGTGGAGGTGAGGAAAAGGACTTTGTATACCATGATGATCCATTGGATAAGCGGTATAACAGTGCGTTCAGACAGTATAAGGATCATAAAGCAAGGTTTGCTCAGGATCTGGAAAAACAAAAACAAACCAACTTATCCGAGAAATTCAGAATCCTTGAAGAATTAAAGGAACTTATTTCCTCAGAAGAAACCCTGAAGAAAACCTATGATGAATTCAAGCGATTGCAGGATGAGTGGAAAGAAATAGGAATGGTACCGGCTGCAGAGCTCAGCAACCTCTGGCAGAGCTATCATTTTCTTGTGGAGAAGTTCTTCGACAAGGTGAGGATTAATAAGGAGTTAAGAGATTTGGATCTGAAGAAAAATTTGGATCTGAAAATGGCTCTGTGTGAAAAGACAGAAGAGCTATTTGTCGAAAAATCAATAATTAAGTCCTTTAAACTTTTGCAAAAATACCACGACGAATGGCGTGAAATCGGTCCTGTTCCTTCGGAAAAGAAAGAAGAATTATGGAACCGCTTCAAAGCCGCCACTGATACTATTAATCAGCGTCGTAAGGAGCATTATAAAGGCTTACAGGAAGAGCAACAGAAAAACTTGGAAGCAAAGAAAGTACTTTGTGAAAAAGCTGAACAACTGATTGCAGTTGAGGCTGTAAGCTTAAAGGACTGGCAAAAACAAACCAATGAATTAAACGAGATGATCAAGGTTTGGAAAACCATTGGTCGTGCCCCCAAAGCTCATAATGATGAAATTTGGGACAGATTTAAAAAATCATTGGATAACTTCTTTGAGCGCAAGCGTAGTTTCTTTGCTGAAGTTAAAGAACAACAGCTTAATAACTACAATTTGAAGCTTAATTTATGTGTCGAGGCTGAGGCATTAATGGATAGCACCGATTGGAAAAAAACTACCCAAAATCTGATTAACCTACAGAAGGAATGGAAGAAAATCGGTCCCGTACCACGCCGTAATTCCGATAAGGTATGGAAGCGTTTCCGATCGGCTTGTGATACTTTCTTCAATAAGAAAAGTGAACATTTCAAATCTCTTCATGCATCTGAGGCTGAGAATTTAAAGCTGAAAAAGGAAATTATAGCCAGTATTATCGATCTTAAGGTGGGAGAGAAGAAAGCTGAGAATCTGAAGAAACTTAAAGAGTTTCAGAAGAAATGGATGGATATTGGCTTCGTACCTTTCCAGGAAAAAGACAAACTTCAAAAACAATACCGTGAAGCCATTGATCAACTTATTGACAAAATGGAAATCAATAAGCATGAATTAAGTGCTGCCGGTTTTGAAGAAAAGGTCGAAATGCTGAAATCGGCACCTGATGCCGACTGGAGATTATCCAAAGAACGTCAGCATATACAGCAGAAAATCAACCGCATTCAGGAAGATGTTACGGTTTGGGAAAACAATATTGGCTTTTTCTCAAGTTCACAAAAATCCAACCAGCTAAAAACTGAATTTGAAAGAAAAATTGAGAAAGCTAAAAGTGAAATTGAAGGTCTGAAAGCAAAATTGAAATTAATCGATAGAGCATAAATCAGAAAGGTGGTATAACCACCACCTTGTATATGAAAACAGATATCTCCTAACGGAGCAAAAGTGAAGAAACCAGACTATAACTTTCAGTTGTAGTCTGTGTTTTTTTAGTCCATTTGATAAGGCCATAGTTTTTGGCCACAAAAAATTCCCATTTGTTGTTATTCTCTTTTAAATCAATCACCTGGGTGTGGTAAATATCCTTATATGTTCTCCCATTGAGTTGAAGGTCTGGCAGTAAGTTAAGGTTGGTATATAAACCTTCATTCTCACCATAAATATGTTCGAAGCCGAATGGGTACCGTGGTGATAGGATGGTAAGATATCTTCCATTCACAAAATATACCCTGTAGGTATCGTTGATTTCATCAACTTTGTTATAGTAATCTCCAGCTGATATTTCTCCTTTTTTCAGATGGTCCTGGTCTGTAACAAATGACATCTCCAGCACATCATAGCGATAATCCAACTGGTCAGAATCGAGGCCCGAATAATCAGCAGTTGCATAAATTTTGATGCTATCAATTTCAAGGGTAGTATCATTTTGATAGGTCCAGAAGCTGCCCTCCTTAAAAAAACAATACTCTTTTATTTCATCTGAGATTGTATAATGAGGCAGTTCATGTATGCTGTTTTTTGTACAAGACAATGAAAATGGTAATAAGGCCAACAAAAGAAATACCTTTTTATTTAGGAATAGTTGCATCATTAACAAATTGAAGCGTTGTAGAATTGATTAATTTTACAAAATTAGTAAATATCGCTTTCTAAGTAAATAGCAGCTATGAAGTTCTTACGATGGTCATTGAAAATACTTGGGATTTTTATCCTCCTGATTTTGATTGTATTGTTTGTTACACCTTATTTTTTTAAGACTGAAATCACTGAATTTGTCAAAATCGAACTCAATAATAATATTGAGGGTCAAGTTGATTTTGAATCAGTGGACATTTCTCTGTTCCGGAACTTTCCTGATTTTAGTATCCGTGTAAATACCATCCGGGTGCAAGATATTAAAGGCAAGGAAATACTTAACTGCCAGCAATTAACGGTCGTTGTGGACCTGTTTGCACTGATGGGTGATGATATCTATGAAGTAAAATCCATCCTTGTGGACCATCCGGTATTAACATTAACTATTGATGAGGCCTTAGTAGCAGAACAGGATGTGGAAATCCACCAATCGAAGGAAATAGGTAAGCCGGTAAAAACGTCCACCGCAGAGGCGCCCATCACACTGAAGATAAAACGCCTGGCCATTAGAAATGCGGCCATATTTTATGAGGATACACAAGCTGGAATCCGTACTGAAGTTCATGGACTAAACTTTGCCCTTAGCGGAAACCTTTCGGAATCGCGTACAACACTGTTTGTGGATGTCAGTACGCCGAAACTGGATTTCTATAATGATGGCAATAAATTGCTAAATAATCTGGCTGTAACATTTACAGGAAACATAGATGCTGATCTTAAAAATGAAATCTATACTTTCCAAAAGAATGAGTTATTGTTGAATAGGCTGGCTTTGCAGTTTGAAGGTTCAGTGGCTATGGTAAATGATGACCCTAACCTTATGTTCACCTTCAAAACACCAGATAATAATTTCAAACAGCTGCTGTCCTTGGTTCCGGATTTGTATGCAGAGCATTTTTCTACTCTTGAAACAAGTGGAACTTTTACCCTCGATGGCTTTGTAAAGGGGATGTATACTGAGGAATCTTTGCCTGCCTTCCAACTTAATGTGGGCGCCAGTGATGCCATGCTTTCCTATCCAGAGATGCCAGGGAAATTGAGTGATATTCAAATTGATCTTTCCCTGAAAAATACTGGTGGAGAGGTGGATGCCACGGTAATAGATCTAAAATTACTACAGGCCAAGCTGCTGCAAGACCCATTTTCTTTTAAACTGTATCTTACCCATCCGGTTTCTGATCCTCATATGGATGCCCATGCATCTGGGACTTTGAATTTGTCAAACCTCTCTCAGGTTTTCCCCCACGACTTGGGTGATCTGGCAGGTGTATTATTGCTTGATATGCGTTTGAAAGGAAGCTTGTCTGCTGTGGAAGAAAAACGCTATAAGGATTTCCTGGCCATGGGGTCCATGGTAGCCAAAGACCTGAAATATCTGGATAAAGGTTTTTCAGAAGCCATTCATATCAGTCATGCACAGCTTAATTTTTCTCCCGAACATCTCGACCTTAGTAGTTTTGAATTTCGGGTGGGACAGAGTCAGGTGTCCGCAACAGGTCGTGTGCAGAATTATTTGGCTTATTATCTGAAGGATGATGTGCTCAGTGGAGATCTTAAGATAAACTCTCCCTATATCAAGGTGAATGAACTAATGGAGCCCTGGAAGTCAGAGGAAGCGGATGAATCTTTAGAAGATAAAACTGAAGAGGAATCAGAAACAGACACTTCAGCTAAGCCAGAAGATTCGCAATCTGAAGTCATAGAGATCCCTGATAATATCAATTTCAAGGTTTCATTACAAACCGACCATTTGATTTATGATAGCTTAGAAATGAAAGAATTAATGGCGGATCTCCATATCCATGACCAAAGGCTGGAAATCAACAAGCTCAGTGCTGAGATCATGGGAGGAAAAACTGAAATAAAGGGATTTTATGCAACACCTGGAAATACAGATCCCCAAATAGATCTTCAGCTGATGCTCAAAAGCGTCGATATAGCTCAAAGCTATGCATCTCTGGTTCTATTCCGGCAATTTGTGCCCATGGCTGCTGCAGCCTCCGGACAATTGTCCATGTCACTGGGATTGTCCACTGACTTAAATCAACATATGAAACCCAAATGGTCCAGTGTGGCAGGTCATGGTCGCATGCGATCAAAAAAACTTTCCATTGAGCAAGCAGAGTTTTTTAAAGCATTTAATCTGGTCCTGAACAGTGAGATGTTTGAGAACATCCATACTGGGCCTATCGATGTGAATTTTAAACTGGAAGATGGTAAAATCCACCACAAACCATTTAAAGTGCAATTGAATGGGGTAGAGGCAGAAATAGCCGGATGGACTTCTTTTGATCAGCAGATCGACTACAGTTTCAACACTGAATTACCCATTGAAATGGCAGGGGATGAGGCGGCCAGTCTGATCAAACACTATATCGATGAAGGGAATAACCTGGGTTTCAATCTTGAATCGGTTAAAACCATAAAACTGGGTTTTGGAGTTACCGGTACTGCCAAAAAACCTAAAATAAAACTATTATCGACAGCTAAGGGCAGTGGTACAAGTATTGAAAAGGTATTAAAAGATACCTATGAAGAAAAAAAGGAAGAGCTGCTGAATACCGGCAAAGAGGAGGCTGCTAAAATAATGGCTGAAGCTAAAGCTGATGCTGATGCTATCATTAAGGAAGCCCAAAAACAAGTGGATGAACTAAATCGTTTGGCAAAACTATCAGCCGAAGATTTCAAAAAGGAATCACAAAAACAAGCTGATGCATTGATAGCAGAAGCGAAGAAAAATGGTCCGGTGGCGGCCATGGTGGCTAAGGAAGCGGCTAAAGAGTTGTTAAAGGAAGGTGATAAGCATGCTGCAGAAGCTGTGAAACGTGCCGCTGCTGAAGCTGATAAGATTTTAAAAGAAGCCCAAAAACAAGCCGATCAGATCATGAAAGATGCGGAGAAAAAGGCAAAGGAAATCAAATAACAGTAGATTATCCATGAATAAAGTAGCGCGCTACTTCTTCATTCTGGCCTCAGGCTTTATGGTATGTGTGTAAAGTAGTTCACCATTGGCGTCATAATAATTGACCTGCAATACCCTGTTTTTCCTTTCACCACTGATGGCTATTTCACAGAAATTTCTTTCCATAATTACCGACTCTTGTATTCTTAAAGTATTGGGTTGGTTGATGGCGTTGTCGTTGGCACCACTGTTCATGGGAGATGAGGTAATATCCCAGATAATGGGTTTTCCTTTTTTCTCTAAAACAGTGATCTCAGAAAAATGCACATCGCCGGTCAGGAACACAACATTTTGTATGCCCTCCTTTTGAATGAAGTCGATGATTCGTTCCCTTTCTTTGTCAAAACCGTAATTGGCATAGGATTCATACATGGCTGAGTTGGATAATAACTGGCCACCCAACACCACAAATTTAAATTGGGCATAGCTACTGCTCAGGTTGTCGAACAGCCATTGCAATTGATCTTCCCCCAGTATGGTTTTTTCGCCTGTTTTTCTACGGTTGGGTGTTCTGAAAGAACGGTTGTCCAACAGGAAAAAATCAGCATCAGCCCATTGAAAGGCAGTGATGGCACCATATATTTCACCCACCCCATAAGTGGGGTTGGCCCAGAACATTTCAAAGGCCTCCATGGTTTGATCTTTGTTCCAAAAACTTCTGTCAGAATCATTGGGTCCGAAATCGTGGTCATCCAATATGGCATAATGATGGGTGGTGGACAGAAAGCGTTGCAATTCGGGAATGGATCGATCGTGGGTATAACGACCCACAATTCCTGTCCAACTGTTCCAATCAGCTTCCCTGAAATATACATTATCACCCAGCCAAAGCATAAAATCTGCTTGTCTGTCAGCCATATGTTCATAAATCTGGTAATCCCCTCCATAAGGGTCTCCGGGGCGATCATAGGCAGTTTCATTGATATAGGCACCGCTTCCCATCAAAAAACTGAAGGCAGGAGGATCGGTTCTCCATTTCCATAGTTTCTGAGTCTGAAAATAGGTAGGATAATTCAATTCAACCAATTGATTGTTGATGAACACATGATAATCATAAATATTGCCAGGTTCAACCGAATCGGCTAGGAGCAAGGCAGTAAAAGCCTCATCTTTATGTGTTTTAACCCTGTTCGTTCGGTATTTTTTATCCGGATTGTCTTTGAGCCAATACATGGCAAAAACCCTGGCCGGTTCTGTGGTTTGTACCCAAATAGCAACTTCCCGCATTTCGCTATATCCCAACATGGGACCCGATTGCAGCCATTTATTCTGAGAACTCAATAGGAGGGGAAGGATCATAACTGATAGCAATACCAACTTTTTCATGGATTCAATTATTTTTAGATGGTTTAAATCTAAGGGTTATTTTTGAGATGACAGACGAAAGCTTAGCGGCTTAAACCTATTTAGCCTTTGGAGTATACTTTAACATGGGAGAAACAGCCTCGAGCTTACCATCAACATCAGCAGGTGTAAGACCCAGAATTTCTGCCATCAAAGGATACAAATGAATATTTTCAAAGGCTTCTTGTTCATAGCCTTCTTTGAATACCGGTCCGGCAGCATAAAAGATCGTCCTCATGGCTGAAAAATGATTGTCATAACCATGGGCTCCCAGGCTCTTCCCTTGCTTCCACGACCAATAAATACTCCAGCCTGAATCTGCAACCACTGTAATATCATGGATGCGCTCATGAGTACCATAATGTAGTCTTTCAGGAATTTCATTTCGCTTCCAAACTTGAAGATGTTCCTGTTGTCGAAGTTTTTCATACACCTGCTGTTCCCGGCCTGGTTTAACCTTGAAATTAAAGATAGGATTCCATCCGTCGTTCCAAACCTCAAGCGCAGCTGTGTCAATCACTTCATCCAAAATAATTTTTCTGCTTTCATCAATGGCTCCCATACCATGATCAGAGGTAACTATAATATTTAACTCAGGAAAAATATCAAGTTTTCTGATGGCGGTCATGAATTGTCCCAGATAAGCGTCCAATTGTTCAATTTTAGCAATGAGTTCAGGGCTTTCCGGCCCATAATGATGACCGGTTTCATCGGGTTCCGGATAATACCACATGATGAGTTGTGGTCGCTGTTGTTCAGGCAATTGTAACCAGTTAACCAGTGAATCGATGCGCGATTCAAATGCCAGTTTGTGTTCATATGTAGACCACCTGTCAGGACGGATACCATTGGTCGGTGCTTCTGAGCCTACCCAAAATAAAATGGCATTCTCCATCCCTTGTTTATTGGCAGTGATCCAGATGGGCTCGCCATCATAAAACACATCTTCACCAACGGTAGCTCTGTCCTTCTTATTATAGCTACGCCCTACATCAGCTGCATAAAAGTTGTTGAGAACAATCCCATGATGGTCTGGATACAAACCTGTGGCCATGGTGTAATGGTTGGGAAAAGTTTTGGTTGGAAAGGCTGGTATCACATACTTGGCTTTGACCCCAGCACTGGCTATGGAATCAAAAGTGGGTGTATTGGCAAATTGGGTATAATCCCAGCGGAAGCCATCAAGAGACAGCACAATAAGGTAGGGTTTATCTGATGCTGTGTATTGTTGACATGAGCTAATGATCAGAACAAGCAATAGGATAGAAAGCAATTTCTTCATGGGTGATGTTTTGTGTCAGCTTAAGTATTATTTGTATCCCAATGGCAATAAATATATGAAACAGAAAAGGCCGCCCTTAGGCAGCCTTTTCTGTTTAGTAATTATTAGTTTCTACCAGAAAGAAACTTTTGCTCCAACATTGAAAGTTCTTGGCAATCCAAGGAATACTTCTGCGGAGTTAGCAGTATGTGTAAATCTATCATCATAACCGTAGAATCCATTGTAACGGCTATTGTCAACAGCATCCTGTACATAGAATGTGTCGAATATGTTAAAGATATGTCCGAACAAGTCTACATGAATACGACCTTTCATAGGAATGCTGTAATTAATATTGGCATCAAATACAGTGTAAGAAGGTGTTTCCCATACCTGTGCTCTGTCATCAGCATCATCTCTATTGGTAGGATCGAAATCAGCATAATGATTGGCGTTGTAACGATAGATCAGCTGGATACTCAAACCGTTTACAGGATATACACCTACCCATGCAGCAAACTGAGTTTGTGGGGCATCACCTACTTTAAGGTCTTTGGCATATACGTTTACGGTTTCAGTCACCTGATCGTCATAATCTTTGATATCAGCACTAACATCGTTCAGATATTTCCAGTTGGCGATGGAGGCAATAGCACCTAAACCAACAAGTCTGATAGGACGATAGGTAGCTTCCAACTCAAAACCAATGTGGCGTTGGTCCATACCCTTAATAAAGGCAATTCCTGTGGAGCCTAAAGTGTCTAACTGAACATTTCTGGTGAAAGTTCTGTCATTCCAATTGGTGTAATAGAAATTACCCTTAATATTTAATTTGTCGTTCAATGAATTGTATTCAACACCAGCTTCATAGGATAAGAATACCTCATTCTGTGGATCTTCTGCAACAGTACCATCACCATCATCAATTACTACGTCAAAAATAGGTACTTTAGAAACATAACCTACGTTACCAAAGGCACTGAAAGTTTCAGTGAAGTTGTAGTTCAAACCACCTTTGATTTGGTATCCACCAATCCAATCAGTTTTTGAATTTAGTTCACTGATACCATCTTCAGCTTTCTTAAAGTGGTTGATGTAGGAATATTTAATCATAGAGTAACCCACGGTTCCATATACTGAAAGTTTTCCGTTGCTGTACTCACCCTGAGCAAAACCACCAAACCAATCAACTGTGTTGGTGTTGAAATAAGCAATTTTATCACCCAATCCTTTGGCATATTGTGCTTCTGTATCAAATTCGTTGCCATCCCAATGGAATGAAGTTAGTCCGAGGAGGTCTCTTACTTCACGGTAGTGCTCAATTTCAGCAGTTCTCCAATCCACACCAATCTGACCTTTGAAATTATCGCTAAAGTCAATTTTCAATTTGGAAATGGCACCGATGGTCCATTGGTTATTTACTGAGTTACGGAGGATACCTTCTCTAGTATATTCTGGATCCAAGTTATGTGCAATGGTAGCATCCCAGTCTGGAATTCTTGATGGTTCTGAATCATAATCATACTGGATTTTACCATAAGTACCGGTTCCTCCACCTTTACCACCTGAATAATATACAGTAGTAAAATGAGTCAGTTTTTTGCTCCATTGTGCGTACCAGTTCAGGTTTACGATGGGTTTGTGGAAGAAGTTTTCTCTCTCGTTGATGAAATCATCTGAAAACCTATCATGTTCTTTTCCATTCCAGCTCTGCTTACCAGTGTAACTTGAACTAACGGTATTCCAGTTCTCATTGTATAGTCTTCCTGAGCGTGCTTGTGGATATGCGATTAGTGTACTGTCATCAACACCTATTTCTTTGGCAAAATCATGGTCGTAAGCAGCCACGTTTTGTTTGTAGAGGTTTTGTCCGTGACGCTGAGGGGCACCCACAGCATACAATTCCAGGCGGTGGTTTTTGTGCACATTGTAACTCATGCCTAAATAATAAGCCCAGGCATCAGTCCATGTTTTGTCGATAACACCGGTTCCAATTTTGCGTACAGCACTTACACTGGCGGCAAATTTGTTGTTGATCAGTCCTGTATGTCCTGAAACAGTGGCTTTAAAGAAACTACCTGATCCGGCTTCCAGTTTTACAGAGCCACCAGCTTTCATTTCAGCAGGGCTTGTGAGGATGTTCATGGTACCACCCACAGATGGGGTTGCCAGATTAACAGCACTCAAACCACGCTGCATTTCAATGGAAGAAGTAGCATCAGCAATACCGTCCCAGTTTGACCAATATACCCAACCGTTTTCCATGTCATTCACAGGTACACCATTAATCATAATGGCCACGTTTCTTTGGTTAAAACCACGAACGTTGATTCTGGCATCACCAGCACCACCACCCTGAGGGGTAGCGTAGACAGATGGTGTATTGTTCATAATCATTGGAAGGTCTCTTGAACCTAACTGCTGCTCAATTTCCGCTTTGGAAACTTTAGATACAGCAACAGGAGTTTCTCTCTCCTTGGCACGGTCGGCCATAATATTTACCCCTTCAAGGGCAAATGTGGTGGCCGTAAGTCGCGTCCTACCCAAATTGTCGGTTTGACCATCTTTGATAGTGGCCTCAAATTCTACAGCTTCATAACCTACGTAACTGATAACAATAGTGTATGTGCCAGCTGGCATGCTGAAACTGTATATGCCGTTGATATCGGTTACCGTTCCTGTGGTGGTTCCTTTAATAAATACAGAAGCTCCGATGAGAGACTCACCATAGCTTGCGTCAGTCACCTTACCGGTAATGGTACCCTGTGCAAATGTTGCACCAGCGAACAATACAGTTAGCAATAATGTTAAGAGTAAATTTGATTTTTTCATAAACAATAGTTTTTGGTTTTCTAAATTTTACATTCGTTTTATTGAAGCACTAAAATATACAATAAGAGCAGTACACAGATGAATTAATTGTTAACAAATTAGCAGTTATTATTTGGCTGATTTTATAAAATGTAGATAGTCAACATTTTAAATGTTAATAACTGTTAATAAGTTACTGATAATGCCTTAAGGATTAAGATATTAGCGGTTTCCCGTTGACGAGAAAACAAGCTGAGTTTCAATACATATTAGGCCTGATAAACCTCAGTTTCGCTTCCTCCTAAAATACAGATAATCAGTTATAAAACTTTCATCAGATTGGCCATTTCGATGGCTGCCATGGCTGCATCAAAGCCTTTATTACCTGATTTTGTGCCGGCACGCTCAATGGCCTGTTCAATATTCTCAGTGGTCAGAATGCCATAAATCACCGGAATTCCTGTTTCCATCATTGCATGTGCGATTCCCTTAGAGGATTCATTGGCTACAAAATCAAAGTGAGGGGTGGCTCCTCTGATGACTGCACCTAAACAAATCACAGCATCATATTTTTTCGAAGAAGCCATTTTTTTGGCGATCAGTGGAATCTCGAAGGACCCTGGAGACCAGGCCACATCAATATTCGATTCCGAAGCACCATGACGGATCAATGCATCCTTTGCACCACCCAAAAGCTTACTGCCAATAAATTCGTTGAAGCGCCCGACAATAATACCAAAGCGCAAGTTTTCTGCATGTAATTTACCTTCTAATGTGTTCATAATCTATAGTTTTATATTTTATGCTATCAATTATTGTTTTCTTATTTATACGATAGTGTAACAGTTTGATTTTATATACTTTACTGTAGCATATGACCCAACTTCGATTTCTTGGTTTCCAGGTAAAAATGATTGTTTTCGTTGTGGTTCATTTGAATGGGTATGCGCTCCACCACTTTTAGCCCGAAGCCAAAAATCCCGGATATTTTTTTTGGATTGTTTGTCATTAATCTTAATTCTTTAGCTCCCAGGTCAGAAATAATCTCCGCACCAATGCCATAATCTCTCAAATCGGCTTTGAAACCCAGGGCCTCATTGGCCTCCACTGTATCCATCCCCTTATCCTGCAAATGATAGGCTTTCAATTTGTTGAGTAAGCCTATGCCTCTGCCTTCCTGTCTCATATAAAGTAAAATGCCTCTCCCTTCGGTGGCTATTCTTTGCATCGCATCTTCCAGCTGTTCTCCACAATCACAGCGTTCTGAGGCAAATACATCGCCAGTTAAACATTCTGAGTGGACCCGGGTAAGCACAGGAGCAGTATCATCTATGCTGCCCATGGTTAGAGCCACATGTTCCTGACCGGATATTTTCTCTTTATAACCCACTGCCTGAAAGGTTCCAAACTTAGTCGGTAATTTAACCTCTGAAACCCTTTCTACCAATTTCTCATGTCGACGCCTGTAGTCAATCAAGTCAGCGATGGTAATTAATTTTAAGTTGTGTTTTTTTACATACTCCTTGAGTTCAGGAACCCTGGCCATGCTTCCATCTTCATTCATTATCTCACAGATGACACCAGCAGGGTAGAGGCCGGCAAGTCTTGCCAGGTCTACCGCAGCTTCGGTATGTCCTGCACGAACCAGTACCCCTCCTTTTTTAGATTCCAGAGGGAAGATATGTCCAGGTTTATTGAAATCAGTTGGTTTAGATTGAGGATCGATGAGTTTTTGAATGGTTAAAGCCCTGTCAGCAGCAGAAATCCCTGTGGAAGTTTCCGTAGCATCCACTGAAACCGTAAAAGCAGTCTTGTGGGTATCAGTATTCTCCGATACCATCATGCCTATGTTCAGCTCTTTAAGCCTTTCATGAACCACTGGCATACAAATAAGACCACCTCCATGTTTGGCCATGAAGTTGATGGCCTTGGGTGTTATCTTATCGGCTGCGATGATCAAATCACCTTCATTTTCTCTTCGTTTGTCATCCACAACCACAAGCATTTTTCCCTGCTTGAAATCTTCGATGGCTTCCTCTATGGTGTTAAAATCTCCCATTATTATATGTTTAATCTGCTATTAGAAATATTTAAATAAAACCGTTGTCGCGCAATAATTTCATGTCAACGCTATCTTTTTTAGTTTCTTCGGATTGAAAGCCCATAAAGCGTTCAATATATTTTCCAATCATGTCAGTTTCAAGGTTTACCTGATCCCCTAACTGCCGTGATAATAAGTTGGTCTCTTGTGCTGTCTGTGGTATGATGGAAACCTTAAATCCAGAAGTACTCACATCGGCAACGGTAAGGCTGATACCATCCAAAGCAATGGAGCCTTTTTTAATGATGTATTTAAGAATGTTCTGTGGTGCTTCAATACTGAACCAAACTGCATTGTCCTCGCGACTAATACTTTTTATGGTTCCCAGACCATCAATATGCCCGCTGAGGATATGCCCTCCCAAGCGGTCGGAAAGCTGCAAGGCCCTTTCAAGATTTAAATTGGCTCCTCGTTTAAGCTCTGAAAGTGTGGTGGAACGCATGGTCTCAGCCATGACATCCACGCTAAAAGAGTGGCTGGTGAAAGCCGTAACTGTCAGGCAGCAACCATTGGTACAGATGCTGTCACCAATGCTAACATTCTCTAAAACTTTCGTAGCCTTAATGCTGAGCACCGCTGATTGGCTGCCCCATTGTATGCTCTGTAAGATGCCCTGTTCCTCTATGATACCTGTAAACATCCTTATACTTTTATTAGTAATGCTTCAATCAATACGTCTTTGTCGATGGTGTTGACACTTTTAATCTCCAATGGGATGGCCTGAACCATATGTGCAATTCCCTCACCGCCCACAGCTGTTTTTGCCTGGGCACCACCCACAATCTTAGGTGCTATAAAACTGTATACTTTATCCACGATTCCTGCATCAAAGGCAGAAAAGTTCAGCGTGCTACCGCCTTCGATAAGCAAACTGTCTATGCCTCGTTTTCCCAGCTGCCGCATCAGTTGATTCAAATCAACCCTGCCATCCTTTAGTCCACAGTTCATGATTTCAACACCTTTTTTATGCATTTCCTCAATTTTCTCATGACTGATCTCTGCTCCACAGGCCAATATGGTTTTAGCTGGAGTTGTGTCCAGAACCTTTGCATTGGTAGGAACCCTACCTTTAGTATCTACCACTATTCGTATGGGATGTGAGGGGGCATCAGTATCTGAACGGTCAGTCAACAGTGGATCATCTTGAATGACAGTGTCTACGCCCACCATAATGGCTGCGTATTGATGTCTGAGTTGGTGCACCATGGCTCTGGATTCTTCCCCACTGATCCATTTGGAGTGACCTGTGTGTGTCGCAATCTTCCCATCAAGGGTCATGGCCGTTTTTATGGCCACAAAGGGCAGGCCTTGTTGAATGTATTTTATAAAGCTTTCATTCAATGATTTAGCTTCATCAGCAAGGATATTTGTGTCAACCTTAATTCCGGCATCTTTGAGTTTCTGAATCCCTCTACCCTGAACCAATGGATTTGGGTCTTCCATGGCTACCACTACTCTCGCAAACTCTTCTTTAATCAAGCGTTCGGCACAGGAAGGTGTTTTACCCTGATGGGAACATGGTTCCAAACTCACGTAAATGGTGCTATCCTTTACTGATTGACTGGCTGAATGTATGGCGATTATTTCGGCATGGGCTTGTCCAAAAACTTCATGATAGCCCTGCCCAATAATTTTGTCATCTTTAACAATTATGGCACCTACAAGGGGATTGGGATTTGTTCTTCCCTTGCCTTTTTTCGCAAGCTCAATGGCCTGCCTCATATATTGGATGTCTTTGTCTTGGTTCATGCCAAAAAAAAATGCCCTCAATTACATCAGGGCATATAGCAATGGACAAAAACCTATGGTTTCCCATTGTACGATTTCTTCTTCCATCCAGACTTTACTGTCGGTTCCGGAATTTCACCAGATCAGTCCCTCATCGATTTGCATCGGTCTCAGGAGTCGCGGACTATTACCGCCGGTCGGGAGTTTCACCCTGCCCTGAAGAAATTTACTCTGCAAAACTAGTGCTTTTAGGCTATTCACAATGCATTTAGGCTAATTTAGAATGGTTCAAATATTGAGCTGCTCAAACATATCCATGAGACTAAAACCAATAATAGGAATATGGATCCGGAGCCAAAAATAAACCCCTGGTTAGCTTATTATTAACTCAGCCAGCCAGGGGTGTAATTGTAAATCTTGTTCCTGTTGTTGCTGAACAGCTAAAGTTAATGTTTAGTAATTAGCTTTAATTATCTGTGTATTATTTCCAGAGCTTTCATTCCGGAAATGGTCCCATCAGCAACAGCTGTGGTAATTTGTCGAACCTTTTTCATTCGGCAATCACCAGCGGCTAATACTCCTGGGATATTGGTCTGTAGGTCTTCATCGGTCATGATTTCATCACGTGAGTTTAGCTCCACACCAGTACGCTTCAGGAACTCAGTATTGGGCTGATATCCAATAAAAACAAAACAGCCATCCAATGCCATTGACTGGGTTTCGCCAGTTTTAAGGTTTTTATACTCAATGGATTCGAGACTGTCCTTTCCTTTAAAGGATGTGATGTGAGTGTCCATGATGAAGTTGATCTTATCATTGGCCTTGGCTGCTTCTACCGCATGATCAAAGGCTTGAAAATGATCAAATTCATGGATGATCGTCACTTTGCAGGCATATCTTGTCAAAGAAACGGCTTCCTCTAAAGCAGAATTACCACCGCCCACCACAGCTATTTCTTTGTCCTGAAAAAAGTCACCATCGCAAGTGGCGCAATAGGAAATTCCTCTCCCTTTCAACTCGTTTTCGCCTGCAACTTGTAACATTCGTGAGCGTCCCCCACTGGCTATGATCACTACTTTTGAAGTGTACACACTGTCATTATTCACCTCAATTTGTTTGTGATCAGCATCCAGTATCATATTGGAGATACTCACATTGGATTCCACTTCACAACCAAAGGAAACAGCTTGTTCTTTCATGGTCTGACTCAAGGCATATCCTGAGGTAGAAGGAACTCCAGGATAATTGGCTACCTGATGGGTTAAGATCATCTGACCTCCCGGGATAGCGGTATCCAGTATCAAAACACTGGCCTTGCCTCTTGACAGATAGATACCTGCTGTGAGGCCAGCGGCTCCGGCGCCAATGATAATGGCATCATATGTTTTCTTCTTCATCACTGTCTAGAATACACGGTCAAGTACTTCTATGATCTGTTCCTTACTTTGGATGCTGCTCTTGGCTTCCACCACTTTTCCATTTTTATAGTAAATCACAAATGGAAGTCCCATAAAGCCACGGGCTTCGGGTAAATTTCTGATGACATCAGCTTCGGGGTGGTCAAAGGCCATATCCGTAAATGCCACATGGGGATATTGAGATTGCAACTGTTCCATTACTCCGTAAACTGGGATACACATGGGGCCCATCCTGCCACAGCATACCATTACATTTTCGTTTTCAGCTAAAGTTTTTGCATGTTCGTCGCGACTTGCAATGTGTTTAAGATTTGTTGATAGTATCATTATTATAATTTTTAATTGTATTTGTCTATGACACTATCATAAATGATGCCAAAGGTGATATTAAAGCGATATAGCAATGCTGCTTATTTGTTCACAGCAAAGTCTTTCACAATGAGGAGGATGGAGATGCTGTACAGGCTGAAAACACTGTCACATCATGTCATTGTTGTCATCCTAATGACTTAACAAACGCTTGATAATTCTTAATTTATGTGAATACTGTTGGGTGTCGACATTAAAAATGCCCTGATGGTCCAGGGTGTCGATTCGGACCTTTCCTGAGGCATGAATGATTTTACCACCCTCCAAAATCATTCCCACATGAGTTATATTTCCTTCATCATTATCGAAAAATGCCAGATCGCCGGGCAAGGCTTCATTAACAAAGCTAATGGTTTCACCATGATCAACCTGCTGGGATGAATCCCTTGGCAATAAGCATCCGTTAAGCTTAAATACCAGCTGTATAAAACCAGAACAATCTATTCCCATAATGGATCTGCCACCCCATAAATACGGAGTGCCCAGCATATGTTTGGCTGTTGCAATCAAATGCTCTGCATTTACTTCCGTTGTTGCCTGTATAACTTCAGCAGATATTTGGTATTGATCTTTAAGAATTTGAAATTTTTCAGACTGATAGAAGGGCAATAAACTGCCAAAAGACAAGAGCCTCTCAGAGGATTCTGAAATTGCTTTTCCAAAAGCCTGCATCAGGTAAAAGCGTGGCATGTATTGCATGCTCGTAAACACATCTTCATCTATTTCTACTATTTGTTTGGCATCCACCCATCCTTCATAAGCATCATCTAAGGTTTCGATGAGTAGCCAACCTGCCAGTTGGTCTTTGACCAACAATATATCACCAAACAATAGCTGGTTTACCATTTCATGGGTGTCTCCGGCCTGTTTCCTCACAGCAACCATCGATAAATCACAAATGCCGTATGTCATGAATTTACTGTTTATTAGTGGTTTTTGTTGATTTAGCTACTTTTGCGCCATAAACATTAAAGGTGAACGCATCAAAACCCATTGACCACATCCGGAAAATGACTATTTTGGTGGCTTCCTTTCTGGCGCTCAAAAAATTTCTCTATAGATGAAATCCTTTTTATCAAAATTACAACATAATTACTACGAAATTCTGAAAGTATTATTATTTCTTTTGGCTATAGTCATCGTTGTATGGGTAAGCCCCAAGGATAGTTTTTTCAAATATGAATTTCAGATTAGTAAGCCCTGGAACCATCAGGACCTGATTGCTCCCTTCGATTATGCCGTGTTGAAAACTGATGAGCAATTGGCAGAAGAAAGGGCAGAGGTTGAGGAAGATTTTTATCCCTATTTCTATTTTGATGAAGAAATTACCAATGCCGGTATGGAACAACTCCATGCCGTCTTCGGCTTGGAAGAGTCGGCATTAATCGCTGATGGTCAGTTGCCAGATTCCATGCAACACCTCACATTCCTGAGGGAATTATACCAAAACATACAAAATGTTGGAATTTTAAGATATAATCCTGTGCTGGGAGGCAAAGAAGATGGTTTTATCATCCGACTTATACGAGGCAAAGAAGTTGAGGAAGTAAGTATTGGTCAGTTGTACGATATCCGTGAAGCCAATGCCATTGCTCAATTGATGATTGGTGAAGCCTATGTCGACGACAGTCTTTTTCTTACCCAATTAATTTCCAATACGCTGGTGCAGAATGTATTCTATGATGAAAGCAGGAGTAAGGCAGAACTGGAAACTATCCTGAATGGTATCTCCCCAAGCCAGGGGCTGGTACAAAAAGGTGAATTGATTATTTCCACAGGTGAGTTGGTGTCAGCTGAGAAATACCAGGTCTTGTTTTCCCTTAAGTCAGAATATGAAAAGGGACTCTCATCCTCCGATGCCTGGCTCTATATTTACATAGGTATTGTCTTGATTATCACACTTCTTATAACCCTTCAGTTTTTATTTTTCAGGCTGTTCAAACACAGTTTTTACGCTGAGATGAAAAATGTAGTATTGGTGTTAATGAGTCAGGTATTGATGATCATTGTGGCAGATTTTATTTTCTACAATTACCCCGAGTGGACCTACATCATACCTTTCGCCATTTTACCAATTTTAATAGTGGCATTCGTCGACTCTGGAATCGCCATTATTGTCCACTTGGTCACAGTGATGCTCCTGGGATTTTTTGCGCCCAATAGTTTTGAATTCTTTTATACCCAGTTTGCTGCAGGCTTGATTGCCATTTTTTCCGTGAAGAGCCTTACCAAAAGAGCCGATCTGTTCAGAACCTCACTCTTTGTGTTTTTAACCTATGGTGTGATCTATGTCAGTATGATGCTGGTTCAGGATGGTTCCCTTGACAATTTCTCGTGGAAGGTGCTTACCAATTTCTTTGGTAGTGCAGCGCTGATTCTGTTGGCTTTCCCCATTATATTTGTTTACGAGAAACTCTTTGGGGTACTCACCCATTTGTCCTTGCTGGAGTTGTCCAACACCAACAATCCATTGCTGCGCGAATTGGCCAGCAAAGCCCCCGGAACCTTTCAGCATTCCTTACAGGTGGCCAATCTGGCATCAGAGGCTTTGTACGAAATCGGAGGTGATTCGTTGTTGGCCAGAACAGGAGCTTTGTATCATGATATTGGTAAAATGAATAACCCAGGATTCTTTGTGGAAAATCAGGTGCCTGGTCATAACCCTCATGATGAAATATCTTATGAAGAAAGTGCCCGTATCATTATTGATCATGTGTTATCAGGCATCGAGATGGCACGAAAAGCCCGTTTACCAGAACAAATAATTGACTTCATCAGAACCCATCATGGAACCAGAAGGGTAGAGTACTTTTATCGTCTGGAGCGTAAGCTCAACCCTGGAATGGAGGTAGATCAGAGTGAATTTACCTACCATGGACCTGTTCCTTTCTCTAAGGAAACGGCTGTGGTTATGATGGCAGATTCCGTTGAGGCAGCCTCCAGAAGTATTGCGGAGCCTAACGAACAGAAAATAAATGACCTGGTTGATAATATCGTACAGTCATTAATGGATGATGGTCAGTTTATGAATGCCACCATCACTTTGAAGGAAATTACAACGGTTAAGAAGGTGCTCAAGAAAAAGCTGATGAATATCAATCACATCCGGATAGCCTATCCTGATTAACTACATAACTACTTCCTTGATTCCTCTTAGGTACGTAATGGTTTCCGGTCCCAGATTAAACAAGGCATCTATAATGCTGGCATTGGCAGTAAATCCATGTTTGTCTTCAAATACCTGTGTGTAGGTTGGAAACTCAAGCCCCTGTTGGATTTCTTTTGGTGAAGCCTGGAAAGTCGTGCCCTGTGGATTGCTCCCAGGCCGAATATAATTTGTGGTAAGATGTAAGTCTTTTGGTGTGCCCATGCACTCCAATACACACTGGGTAAGTGCCAGATTAAAATCCAGCAATGTTTTAGCTGGAGATAGATAAATAGCTTCCAGTTCATCCTGATAGTATAAAAAGAAAGGCGCTGCCTGGTAAGCTGTTTGTATGGAACGCCAGTGTCGGATGGGCCAGGGCTCAGCCGTGGATAGCAAAGCTTCATTTGTTTTCGTATGGTTACCCTCAGGTTTTTCAATGGGTATACTCAAGGATAGTTTTCCATTGGCTGTAAGTATTTCACATCGGTTTCTATAGGTCTGTTTGGGATAGGTTTCATATTGCTCTATTAATACTTCCTTCTCCTTGAGCAGGAAGTAAAAATAAGCCACCGGTGGCAGATAGGCTGTGGGTAACACCCTGTGTGATTGTTTATCCAATACAGCAAAAATATGGCAAGTTTTTCGAAAGTTTACAAATTTGGTGTTCATCGGCTACATAAATATCCAAATGATTCCTTTCTCACGAAAAAAAAAGGCCCATCACAATTGTGATAGGCCTCTTAACAAATTTATAAATCCTCAAGCAAGAGGAAATGTCATTCCTTAAACAGCTTCTGCACCTTTTAATAGTACATCAGCAATGGCTTTTTTGAAGGTGTCTTTTGGTAGTGCACCCTGTGCCATTTGAGGTTGACCGTCTTTTGGACAGAAAAGTAAAGAAGGAATACTTTTGATGCCAAAGGCAGCAGCTAATTCAGTTTCTTCCTCCGTGTTTACTTTGTAAATGTTGATTTGACCTTTGTATTCTTCAGCCAATTCTTCGAGAATAGGAGCCACCATTTTACAAGGTTGGCACCAGTCTGCGTAGAAGTCTATAATACAAGGTAAGTCACCTTCAAATGTCCAGTCCTGGTTTTTTTCGTAATTAAATATCTTTTCCTGAAAGGTTTCTTTGGTTAAATGTTCCATGGTTTTCTATTAAAATGGTTTCTTTATATTTTTTATTTATTCTTAAGTAGTTCTTTTTCAATGATATTTACATATTGCTCCTTTTGTAAGGCACCAGCCTGCATCATGGGACGACCTTCTTTGGGTGAGAACAATACAGAGGGAATACTTTTTACCTGAAATACGGCAGCCAGTTTCTTTTCTTTATCCACATCCACTTTATAGATCTGAACTTTTCCATCATATTCTTTGGCCAGATCATCCATAATGGGAGCTACCATTTTACATGGTTTACACCAGTCAGCATAAAAGTCTACCACACAGGGAACCTCTCCTTTATAAACCCATTCCTGAGGATTGCTTTCAAAGTCCCATACTTTCTCAATAAATGTATCATAGGTTAGATAGATAGGCTTAGGCTGATCGTTATCTTTATCGCTGGCAGGATGATCCAGTTCCAGATTATCTGATTCCTGATTGCCCTGAATATTGGTGCAGGCGGAAAATGAAATAAATACTATTAATACAGCTGCAATTCTTAATATCTTCATAATAAATAGTTTATCTTTTATTGTCACAAAATCTGCGCAAATATATGAAATAAATTATAGCGCTTTAATATCACTTTCGCTATCTTTGTCAACAATCGGGCCAAAAATAATTTTAGGCATAATTCGTGTTGGAGACATGGAAAGTATGACAAAGGAAAGACAAATACCGGACAAAAGAATCATCAAGTTTCGAAAAGTTTTTTCGGATGATGAAAGCTGCAGGTCATTTTTAGCAGATTATAAATGGCAGGCTGATTTTGAATGTCGGAACTGTGGCAATACCAACTATTGCAAGGGAAAGACAGCATTTTCAAGAAGATGTACAAAATGTAAAAAAGAAGAGTCGGCAACTGCACATACTTTATTTCATCGCTGCAAGATTCCTCTGGCACAGGCTTTTGAAATGGCCTATTTGGTCTGTCGTTTTCCTGACATATCGTCATATGACATCAACCGAAAACTTGGCATCCGTCATATGACCTGCTTTTCTTTTCAAAAGCGAATCCAAAGTTGTCAGGACAAACCAGAGATTTCAAAAATGCTGGACCAGATGCATAAATTTGTGACAAAGGCATAAGAATAATGCGAAAAAAAAAGCATCCGCCAATGGCGAATGCTTTTCCAAATTATTGGTTTTCGTAGCTATTTCAGTACGATTTTCTTATCAATTTTACCTTTGTCGGATACAATGCTCAGGAGATAAACACCTTTACTTTGATCACTCAGGTCGAAACTGTTGTCATAATGTCCTGAAAATCCTTCAACAACTTCCTGAAGAACCACCTGCCCGCTAATGCTCAGCAGTTGTACTTCTAGTTTTGCTGTGTTCTCAATATCGAAACGAACATTCAGTTGACTGGTGGTTGGATTAGGATAAATGGCCAGATTTTCAAAGCTATTTTCCTCAATGCCTACACCATCAATGATATAGTCAATGGCCCAACCTTCATCGTTAATGGTGGCGTTGGTACCCCACATCATAAAGATATTGGAAGTTTCAACTTCAATGGTTGCTGGCAGGGTATTCCCTGAATACTCACCCAATAAATTTTGACTGCCATCATAAATGGTTAGGATATCCTGACCTTCTTCTGTCATGAAATCGGTAAATTCCAGGGTGTATTTTACGGCTTCAGGATGGTTGATCATAAAGATACATGTGGCGTCGTTGTTATAATAGAAATCACCACTTCCATCAGTAATGGTTCCGGATGGTTCTGAAAACTCCTGACTTCCTGAACAGAATTCAGCGACATGAGCGTCATACTCTACCAGAAATCCTTCTCCTTCACCTATGGAGCTAAAAGTGATCAGTACCTCATTGGCAGTTGATGTGATATCTTCTGGAATTGAATTCCCTGAAAACTCACCCAATAGTGGGTCGTTGGTTGTAGGACCATCATATATTCTCATCACATCAGCATTACCTGTATTGAATTGAGAGAATGATAAACTCACATGCGTAATGGAGTCCTCATCTGATTGTGCAGAAATTAACCATTCGGCATCCATACCTGAAGGATAATCTTCCTGTGGTCCGCTACCATCAGCGAAGGAACCCGAAATATAATCAAGGGTTTTGGTTCCAGTGGCAATATAAGGATAGGCAACATCACCAGGCATGATATTACGTACCATGGCTTGTCCAATATAGAAACCACCTACTTGTTGAAGGGTATACCAACCATTGTTGGAACCACTCCATCCAAAGTTAAAATGGTAATAGTTGTCGCCTTCATAACCATCCACAACAAAAGCGTGTCCACCATTGTTGTCGTCACGTCCTGAATAATAAATAGGACAATGGTCGTCTAGCTCATCCTGCATCATCTGTTCCCAGCTAGACACAGGATAGCTGTTTTTTTGCATATACTGTACGGAATTGTCAAATCCAAAATAGGTTCTGAGTGCGTGAGGTACATCATTGCTGTAAGCGCCTGAGCCATCAGGTGCAAACATCATCTCTACGGAAACCGCTGCATGGTAGCCAATTTCCGCAATCTCCCACGGATTGGCACCATCGATATCGTTCTGCATGCCGTGCCAGTCATAATTGGCCTCTCCATAATTAACTGATTGTGTACCGTAAGGATATATATAATAAGATGAAGATCCGGTACCTTGTAATGGATAACGCCAGTAGTACATAATCATAATCATGGCTGTGGAAACACAACCTACATATACATGGCCTCCTGGTCCGGCAGCATCAGCAGGACACAAAATGTTGTAAGGAAAATCCTGGTTCCATAGGTTAGGCAACAATGGGTCTAAAATATCACGACCGCGTGAATTGTCCATGTCGTGATTGGCAACGAGGAGTTCGTTCCATTTTTCAGTTACCTTGGCTTCAGCCACCAAATTATTCTCTTTGATGTAGTTATACTCAGCAACGAAGGTTCGCATGAAACTGGTTGTATTATAGTCCATGTCTTCCGCTGCAGGAAATTGTCCGCTTAGGTTGTAACCCAACACAGGAACCATGGCGTCATCTCCGGCTACCAATACCCAGCCATTTTCGAAATTAACAACATAATAAGCCTGATCACGCAAATTTGCGTTAACAATATTCAGGTCGTTGTAGTTCAGTTTCTCACCAAAAACATTGGTCTTTTGGTAAAAGAAATTAACGGCTACTTTTTCAGCTGTAGCCCTGCTGATGTCCTTGGCAATGAGGCTGGTACCAACAGCCAGTAAAACAACAAGACTAAGTAAAATTTTTGATTTCATAGAGGTGTTTTTCAGATTAAATTTTTAATGGATGCAAATATACCTTAAAATTATAATTAACAAATCATTAACGTTTAGAAATACTGACAAATTAATTCTACTGAGGGTTGTACGCTTCTTTTATCTTTGCAAAAGAATCAGAAGTTGTGAGGAATATTAAGAATTGAATGTAGTCCTGATAGCTGTCACAAGCTAATTATCCGACAGCCCGACAACTTGACAACACCACAACCATTAACTAATAATAATTAAGTCCACCCATGTCAATTTTAATCATCAATATTAAAGAACTAGTCCTGGTTGAAGAAACACCAAAGCTGTTAATAAAGGGAGCTGATATGGCTCAGCTGTCTACCATTAAAGATGCCTATTTGTTTATGGAAGGTGATAGAATTACCACTTTCGGATCAATGAAGGATGACACTCACCAAAAGCTGATAGACCAACACCCTGATAGTGTGCAAATAGATGCTGCAGGAAGAATGGTATTCCCTTCATTTGCTGATTCACATACCCATATGGTGTATCCGGCATCCAGAGAGATTGAATACATCGATAAGATTAAGGGCTTGTCCTATGAAGAAATAGCCAAACGTGGGGGTGGCATCTTAAACTCTGCAAAAAAAATGCAGGAAATTTCTGAAGAGGAATTGCTCCGGCAGAGTATTCCGCGGCTTGAAGAGATTGTAGGTTTTGGTACAGGTGCTGTGGAGATTAAAAGCGGTTATGGCCTGAACACAGAAGCTGAAATAAAAATGCTCAGGGTGATCAAAAAATTAAAGGAATATACTCCTCTGACCATAAAATCAACTTTTCTTGGAGCCCACTCTATACCTATGGAGTACCGTGGAAAACAAGAGTATTATGTGGATAAGGTCATTCAAGAGATGCTACCACAGGTAGCCGAGGAAAAGCTGGCTGACTTTATTGATGTATTCTGTGATGTGGGATTCTTTACTGTGGAAGACACAGAGCGGATTTTAGAAGCAGGTCAACGATATGGTTTAAGGGCAAAAATTCATGCCAACGAACTGGACTATTCTGGAGGGATACAGGCGGGTGTAAAGTATAATGCCCTTTCTGTGGATCATCTGGAATATACTGGAGAAGCTGAAATTGAGGCTTTGCTTCATTCGGAAACCATGCCCACAGTATTGCCCGGTGCTGCTTTCTTTTTGGGTATGGTGTATGCGCCGGTCCGTAAGATGATGGATGCGGGATTGCCATTGGCTCTGGCCAGCGATTTCAATCCGGGATCATCTCCTTCAGGAAATATGCAGCTCATCGTATCCATGGCGAGCATACTTTACAGAATGTTACCGGAAGAGGCCATCCATGCCACCACCATCAATGGTGCCTATGCCATGGGTGTGAGTAATGAATTGGGAAGCATTGCTGTGGGCAAAAAAGCCAATGTTTTTATCACCACTGAAATGCCTTCCTATGCCTTTTTGCCTTATGCCTATGGGAGTAATAAAGTGGATCAGGTGATTTTGAATGGGAAGTTGGTATAAGATTTCAAGTATTTTGTGGAGTCACGAGTCTGGAGACTCGCGCCATTGTAGGGAGGCACGAGTCTTGAGACTCGCGCCATTGTAGACTAGTACCAATATCAGTGATCCTCTTTTTACTTGATATTTTCCTGAGTGTATTATTTAGCTATTATTCCTGGAATAATTCCCTTACAACAGCAAAACATTTCCTAAATTTGCCGCTCGTTTTCAACATCAAAAAATAGTCAGAATGAGGCAATTGATAGAATGTGTACCCAACTTCAGCGAGGGTCGTGATATGAGTGTAATCAAACAGATTACCGACGAAATAGAAAAAGTAGAAGGTGTAAAGCTACTGGATGTGGATCCTGGCGCAGCCACCAATAGAACGGTAGTAACTTTTGTAGGTACTCCTGATGCAGTAATTGATGCAGCCTATGTCGCTGTTAAAAAAGCGACTGAAGTCATTGATATGCGTAACCATAAAGGTGAGCATCCCCGTTTTGGAGCCACCGATGTATGTCCCCTGGTTCCCGTGGCCAACATCACCATGGAAGAAACGGTGGAATATGCAAGGAAGCTGGCCAAAAAACTTGGAGAAGGACTTGAAATACCCATCTATTGCTACGAAAATGCTGCGTTCACAGAGGTTAGAAGAAATCTTGCCACCTGTCGTTCAGGAGAATATGAAGGATTAGCTGAAAAATTAAGCAATCCTGACTGGAAGCCTGACTTTGGTCCGGCCGAATTTAATGATAGAGTGGCTGGAAGTGGAGTAACTGCAGTAGGAGCCCGTGATTTTCTGGTGGCCTTTAATGTAAACCTAAACACCACATCCACCCGACGTGCCAATGCCATTGCCTTTGATGTAAGGGAAAGAGGACGAACCAAACGCGAGGGAAACCCACTTACCGGAAAGATTGTTAAGGATGAGAGCGGAAAACCTGTGATGATTCCTGGCTCATTGAAAGAAGTTAAAGCCATAGGTTGGTTTATCGAAGAATATGGGGTGGCCCAGATTTCCATGAACCTTACCAATATTAGCGTAACTCCTGTACACATTGCCTATGATGAAGTATGGAAAAAAGCTGATGCACGGGGCATTAGGGTAACAGGTTCTGAACTTGTGGGTCTCATTCCATTGGAAGCCATGCTGGAAGCCGGTCGTTATTTTCTAAGAAAACAAAAACGTTCTGTTGGGCTTGATGATGATGAATTGTTGAAAATTGCCATCAAATCTATGGGACTTGACGACTTGAAGCCCTTCGATCCCAAAGAAAGAATTATAGAGTATTTGCTGGAAGGTGAAGAAGAGAAGCTCGTGGATATGGACCTGACCGCCTTTGCCAACGAAACTGCAAGCGAATCTCCTGCTCCCGGTGGTGGTTCCATTGCTGCATACTCAGGTGTGCTGGGTGTTTCTCTTGGAACTATGGTAGCCAATTTGTCCTCACACAAACGAGGATGGGATGAGAGATGGGAAGAGTTTTCTGACTGGGCTCATAAGGGCCAGCAATATAAGAACCTGTTGTTGCACCTGGTGGATGAAGATACCAGGGCTTTTAACAAAATAATGGATGCTTTTGGCTTCCCCAAGAAAACAGCAGCAGAAAAAGAAGCTCGTATGGCAGCCATTGAAGAGGCATCTAAATATGCCATGGAAATTCCTTTCAGGGTTATGGAAGCCAGCTATCAGTCCATGGAGGTTATGAAAGCCATGGCAGAGTTTGGTAATCCAAATTCAGTTTCTGATGCAGGTGTTGGTGCCTTATGCGCCTTAACAGCTGTAGAAGGGGCTTATTTGAATGTAAAAATTAATGCTTCCGGAATCAACGATAAGGTATTTACTGAAGATCTCATTAAAAGGGGTGCAGACATCGTTGAAAAAACCATCAGCATGCGCAATGAGATTATTGCCGTGGTAGATGAAAAAATTAAAGGACTCTAATCTTGTTTAATCCATAATATTATGGATCATAACACATAAACCATCATCTTGGATCAATTCACCATCATATTGCTATATTTCACCAGCTTCCTAACGCTGATGAATCCCATGGGGATCATGCCGGTATTTCTGACCATGACTTCAGAATTGTCCAAAAAGGAAAGAAGGCTGACGGCCATTAAAGCTGTGGTTACTGCCACACTGGTACTTATCATGTTTGCTTTTTTAGGTGAGTATCTGTTTAATTTCTTTGGTATATCAGTAGCAGGACTTAAGGTGGTCGGTGGCGTATTGTTTTTTATCATGGGCTATGATATGCTCAATGCCAAGCTCAGCCGAATGAAGATCCGTGAGGAAGATGTGGAGGCCTATGTGGATGACATTTCCATAACTCCACTGGGAATTCCAATGATTGCAGGCCCTGGTGCCATTACCAACGCTATTGTGCTCATGGGCGAAAGTAACAATTGGTCAGAAAGTGGACTGGTGCTGGTTTCGATTATTCTGGTAGCAGCAGTATTGTTGGCGGTGTTAATCGGTGCGGTAGGAATTACCAGGTTTCTTGGAGATAAGGGTAATAAAATCATGATGAAACTCATGGGCCTGATCGTAATGGTTCTGGCAGTTGAGTTCTTTTTTGATGGAATAAAACCCTATTTGCAAGCAATATTTGGATAACACAAAAAATAATTGGATAAGGCTTAGGATTATAAACAGAAAGTTAGTAGTTTTGCCGACCGAAATTTTAAAGCAAGAGAAATAATGGCTAAGAAGACCAAAGATGCAAGGGTTCAGGTTATTCTGGAATGTACAGAGCATAAGAGCAGTGGAATGCCCGGAACATCCAGGTATATATCTACAAAAAATAAAAAGAATACCCCTGATCGGCTTGAACTTAAAAAGTACAACCCGATTTTAAAGAAAATGACTACTCACAGAGAAATTAAATAATTAGGAACTATGGCTAAGAAAGTTGTTGCTTCGTTACAAACAGCAGGAAAAGATTATGCTAAAGTCATTAAAATGACTAAATCACCTAAATCAGGGGCATACTCCTTTAAAGAAGAAGTTATCCTTACCGATCAGGTAAAAGATTATTTTGCGAAGAAATAGTAAGAAGGATTGTTCTTTCTTAAAAAGGCTTTTTCCTGAATTATTGGGAGAAAGCTTTTTTTGTTACAAGAAACTAGTAACTGGTCATTGGTCACTAGTTATTAGTTGAAAAAGTTCCTGTTTGACACCAATCTGTGAAAGTATATTGATCTACTTACTATTGAAAACAAACACAGCAAAATGGAACTTGAAGATTTAAAAGTGTATGGGAAGGCGATGGGATTTGGTGAGAAGATATGGGAACTTGTAAATGATTGGTCTTATTTCCAAAAAGATACCATAGGTAAACAGCTAATACGATCAGCTGATTCTGTTGCTGCAAACTTAAGTGAAGGATTTGGTCGTTATCACTTTGGAGAAAAAAAACATTTTGGCTATTATTCTCGAGGATCACTATATGAATCAAAAACATGGTTGAAAAAAGCAGCCAATAGAAATCTGATATCAGATAAACAATTTGTTAATTTTGAGCAAGAAATTGTTACCATAGGTAAGATGCTAAATTCATATATCAAATCCATTGGTGATGCATCCAGAAGCAACCAATAACCAATTTCTAATTACTAGTTACTAATAACTAATAACCAACAAGCATGGGCTTATTTTCAATTTTTTCCGGCAAAAAACAGAAAGAAGACTTTGACAAAGGTTTGGAGAAAACCAAGCAAAGTGTCTTTAATAAATTATCCAAGGTTGTTGTTGGAAAATCAAAGGTTGATGATGAGGTGCTGGATGAACTTGAAGAAGCCCTTGTAACTTCTGATGTTGGTGTGGATACCACCCTTAAGATTATTGATCGCATTGAAGCCAGAGTTGCTAAGGACAAATACCTGGGTGCTAGTGAACTCAATGCCTTGCTCAAGGAAGAAATCGTGGCTTTGCTTGAAGAGAATAACACCACCGACGGTGAAGATTTTGAATTACCAGAGGGCAAGAAACCTTATGTTATCATGGTGGTTGGTGTAAACGGTGTAGGAAAAACCACAACCATTGGCAAACTCGCTTATAATTTCAAGAAGGTAGGTAAATCTGTGCTATTAGGCGCAGCAGATACTTTTCGCGCTGCTGCTGTGGACCAGTTAATTATCTGGTCGGAACGCGTAGGCGTACCCATCATTAATCAGGGCATGGGTGCTGATCCTGCTTCTGTTGCCTACGATACCTTAAAATCGGCCGTTGCCAAGGAGTCAGATGTGGTGATCATCGACACAGCAGGTCGTTTACATAACAAAGTAAACCTGATGAATGAGCTTTCAAAGGTTAACCGCGTGATGCAAAAAGTAATTCCTGATGCTCCCCATGAAATATTACTGGTATTGGACGCATCCACCGGCCAGAATGCCATTGAACAGGCACGGCAGTTTATTGCCGCTACCGACGTAAATGCCATAGCCCTTACCAAATTGGATGGTACTGCCAAAGGTGGTGTGGTGATTGGTATTTCCGATCAATTTAAAATTCCTGTGAAATACATTGGTGTGGGAGAGAAAATGGAAGATTTACAGATCTTTAGCCGTAAATCCTTTGTGAACAGTTTATTCTCCTAATTTAGCTCCCCTCAGCTATTTTCCTGCTATTTAAATCCTACTAAGCTTATGAAGAAAGCCAGTATTAATATCATGACTTTAGGCTGTTCAAAAAATCTGGTGGACTCCGAAGTACTCATGCGCCAGTTGGATGGTAAATATAGTGTTAGCCATGAGTCAAATGATGAGGCTGATATTGTAATTATCAATACCTGTGGCTTTATTCATGATGCCAAGGAAGAGTCCATAGACGCTATCTTACAGGCCACAGAGGCCAAAAAGGACGGGCAGTTGAAAAAAGTATATGTTATGGGATGTCTTTCTGAGCGTTATAGGGAAGACCTGAGCAAAGAACTGACTGATGTGGATGGGATTTTTGGTGTAACTGACCTTCCTGAGTTGGTAACTGCCCTAAAGGTAGATTATAAAAAGGAACTCATCGGTGAGCGAATGCTTACCACACCTTCACATTTTGCCTATTTAAAAATTTCTGAAGGTTGCGATAGAACTTGTGCCTTTTGTGCCATCCCATTGATCAGAGGCAAGCATAAATCCAAGAGTATGGAAGCCCTGGTCGCTGAGGTCGAATTCCTGGCCTCAAAAGGGGTAAAAGAATTGCTGCTGATTGCACAGGAGCTTACGTATTATGGTGTGGATTTGTATGGCAAAAGGCGACTGGCCGAATTGCTTGAAAGAATAACAGCCGTGGAAGGGATCGAATGGGTGCGTTTGCATTATGCCTATCCGGCAGCTTTTCCAACGGATGTGTTAAAGGTCATGAGAGAAAATCCAAAGGTATGTAACTACCTTGACATCCCATTGCAACACATCAATACAGCATTGCTCAAATCCATGAACAGGGGATTAAATGCTGAAACCACTGTGAGCCTCATTGAACGAATTAAAAAAGAAGTACCCAATGTGGTGCTCAGAACCACGCTGATTGTGGGATTTCCGGGAGAAACAGGAGAGGCTTTCCAGGAACTATATGATTTTGTAGAAAAATACCGCTTCGACCGCATGGGAGTATTTACCTATTCATCCGAAGAGGGTACTGCTGCCTACGAGCTGGAAGATGATGTGCCTGAAGAAATTAAACAACAAAGAGCTGACCGCCTGATGATGCTTCAGCAGCAAATCTCTCTTGAACTCAATCAGGAGAAAGTGGGCAAACAAGAGGATGTTATTATTGATAGAATAGAGGGGGAGACCTTTGTGGGTCGCACAGCTTCAGATTCACCCGAAGTAGATAATGAAGTGATCATTGATCGTGCAGAAAAGGAACTAGTGATTGGTGAGATCTACAAAACCGAGATCATGAAGGCTGATTTCTTTGACCTCTATGGACGGGTTCTATAGCCTTTTTGTATATTTTTTATTTCCATAGAATTTTAATATCATATTCCGTTTCTGGATAATGAATAGCATTACGCTATACGATAGTTTAGTATTTGATAAAGGCCTTGTTCTGAAGCTGTATTGTAGTTTTTATTACTCACTGAATAATAAGTACATATAATTTATGGCACATCCCTTGCCAATGTGTTATAACATATTAGCCAGGGAGCTAATTGTAATTGAAAAATTTGGTTTTGGTTGATACAGGTCGGTAGAGTTCTTTCTCACCGGCCTGTTTTCTTTTCATCCTTATTATTTTCCAATACCTTTGTAAAAAACTTAAGCTATGTCAAGATTATGGATTGTTTTTGGCCTGTTTTTTATGGTTGTTTGTACACAAGCCCAGCATAGAAAACTAGCTGCGATACCTGATACAATTGAGAGCGGATATTTTGAAGCTGAGATCAACAGGGTATACGTTTCCGGTCATTTCGAGAATTATAAACAAAATGGTACCTGGATCACAAAACTTCCTACGGGCCAGGTGCATATTGTGGAAAACTATACCAACGGTTTGAAAAATGGATTATACCTTAAGATAGATAAGCGGGGAACGCTTGTGAAGCAATGTCAGTATGTAAATGACAGCCTTGAAGGACAATTATTTGAGTTTACCTATGGAGGTCGTCCAAAACTGGAAGAGCATTATAAAAAAGGTAAAAGAGATGGCATCCGTAGGGTGTATTATGAAAGAGGTGATGTGCAGGAACAGAGTGAGTATAAAAATGGAGAGAAACATGGAAGAACCCAATGGTATGATACTCAGAAACACCTTATTGCAGAATACAATTATTTTGAAGGAGGTTTTGAAGGATGGCAGCGCAGCTACCACAATAACGACAGCCTGAGGAGTGAGCAGTTCTACGAGAATAACAAAGCACAAGGCAAATATGTGGAGTACTTCTTCAATGGTAATATTAAGAAGCAAGGTCAATATAAAGACGGCCTGAAGATTGGACGTTGGTTTACCTACGATGTGGCGGGAAACCTCCTTACTGACGAGAAATATAAAAAAGGTAAGTTGGTAGAATGAGAAAGATAAAAAACCCATATGTAACCGTTGATGGCTACAATTGTTTTGCCTGTTCTCCGAAAAATGAACAAGGCCTCCACATGGAGTTTATTGAGGAAGGAGAGGATGTTATCTGTCATTGGGAGCCCAAAGGCTTCCTTCAGAGTTATGAAGGTATCCTCCATGGTGGTATTCAGGCCACATTAATGGATGAAATAGGATCCTGGCTGGTTCAGGCTAAACTGGGAACCGCTGGTCTTACCTCCAATATGAATACACGATTCCGTAAATCTGTTCCCATTGATCAGGGAGCCATAGATTTGCATGCAACTTTAATAAAACAGAGACGAAATTTAGTGGATGTGGCGGTGACACTCAAGGCTGCTGATGGAAGCCTGTGTGCTGAAAGTAAAATTACCTACTTCACCTATCCCCTTGAAGTGGCCAGAGAAAAACTACACTATCCTGATCCTAAGGATTTCTTTGATTAGGTACATTTATATCCCCCAAAGGCCTTTATAATTAAAGGAAAAAAGAGCGCTCACTAATAATCGAATACAACCTGAGCGCACCACTCTCTAAAGGTTCAAAAAAGTAGACTTTTTTATTCTTGCTGAATACCTTATAGTCTCTATCTATAAGCTCTTTACTCGTCATTCCTGCAGCCTCTAGCTCGGCTTCCTGATAATATTGATTTATTTTCATGATACTGTATTATTTAAAATTCTGTGTTAATTTCTTTACTCATCATTTTTGTACGATAGCCCTGCACCTATGCTGAGCCCCGAATTGATCGGTTAATTCAATGATAAATATGCCTGAATACAAATTCAGGTCTTTGGTATTCAATTGAAATTCGTTTGCAATATTTTGCTGCAATACCAGCCCGCCTCTCATGTCGAAAACTCTCAGGTAGACTATTCTGGCGGGTTCTGCTGCATCAATTGGACTTGCGATTCTTACCAGGGAATTGTCAGATACAGGATTTGGGAAAACAATGGCATAAGCTTCATCATGTCTTCGGAAATTGTAATGATGAGTCATAAGGTTTTTAACCGAATTGGTGATGATAAAGTCATTGTAGTCAAATTGAATGTGTGCTTTGTTGGCAATTCTCCTGCCCTCTGGAACTTGGTCTTTTGGCAGGATAGTGAATTCCACAAAACCATGAGAATTTGGCTCATCGTTGGTGGAGTCTGGAAGGTAGACATCATCGGCAAACCATTGAATAACATGGTCATCCAAAGTAGGTGTTAAAGGATGACTCATAGCTCCAAATTCGATGGTGTTTGGATCCAGCATATCAGGTAAACTATCAATGATAACAATGCGGCTGGCATAGTAGTTACCCACATTTTGAAACAAAATAGTATAGTGAAGGCGCTGGTTGATTCTTGCCCATTTTTTTGGTGACACGTGAATTTCATTTGGATCCACAGAACCAACAATACTGTCAGAGTACACCACCTGATTATCGTTAGTGTTGATGTCTGTTTGCAGTGAACTGATTTGAACCTGTATACTGGTAATATTTCCGATGCTGCTGTATAGATCTACAGAGTCACTGATTAAAATAGCTCCACCCTCATTGATGCCCAGGCTTCCTATTTCCCAGGAGTAGGTCATATTGTTTTCATTATCCCATGCTGGTTCAGCAGAAACAGGGATAATTTCCGATTCAAAACTCGCCTGAATGACAATCTCATCCGCAGCAACGGTTCCATTATTTTTATAGTTAATGGACAGTATGTTTTGAAATCCTCTTCTTAGAGCAGTACCTCCCATTTCGACCCATAAGTCAGGTCGGTCACTAAGTCCGCTGTTGCCAAAATTATTATCACTAAACACTTCACCTATTGTCGATACAGAAATTGTATGCAATGCTCCTGATGCGGGACAGTTTTGTCCCCAGTTATCGGGGACGATTTGTTCCACCGTATAAGTTCCGGGTGGTACATAGATGCTGTAATAACCCGAATCGTTACTCATTGTATTTCTGGCTCCAGGCATTACCCGAATGATAACATTTGATAAGCCATTTTCATCTGAATCTTTTTGACAGTTTAGGTTTTTATCGTTGAATACATATCCGCTGATCATTGCCCCGATATCCTCGGTTATCTCCAGATACTGATCGGCAGCGACATCGGTCATTGTCTGTGAATAGCCTGAAGGCCAGTCAATAATAAGGCTGTCGATAAGGCTGGCATCACCCAGTCCAAAATGAGCTACCAGACTGTTCTGTGCTCCTGGCCCTCCACCACTTTGAGAGGATATATCTCTTAATTGCCACACCTCTTGTCCGTATATATTTGCTTTAATTCTGATACGGCTTCCAATGGCTGACCTGTTGGAGTTTGTCCCTGTGAGCCGGGCTTCAAACCAATGGTTGCTATTACCATTGTTGTAGTAAAAAAAGTTGTTCTCGTTGGAATGGTTGGAAACAAAAAGATCTAAATCCCCATCTCTTTCGATGTCGCTGAGTGATACAGCAAAAGAATTTCCTGATCTTGCTGTTGCTGATTCATATAGATTACGAGTGAAGGTGCCGTCATTATTGTTTAGGTATAGGAATTTCATTTCATCCTGGTCATTGGAAACGAATAGATCCAGGTCCCCATCATTATCCATATCCCCCCAGGTGCTTCCATGGGAGTTGCCGCCATCTGTAACAACTGAGCCATCAGTTACCATGGAAAAACTTCCACCTCCTTCATTTTTATAAAGGAAGTTATTTTGATTGGATGCATTGGTGACGAATAAATCCAAATCCCCGTCATTATCATAGTCTGCCCATGACCCACCAGTGGAATTTGCTGTTTCGCTGTTTATGGCACCCGAATTTAACCTGCTGAAACTACCATCTCCGTTGTTTATGAAAAGGCTATTGCCAGAGTTGTTATAGTTGGCGACAAACAGGTCTTGATCACCATCATTGTCGCAATCTGCCCATGAAACCCCCAGTGAATGGGTAGCCTCAAGTGATATTTCACTTTCGGTTACTTTCGAAAAGCTTCCATCACCATTGTTTTTATACAGCATATTAAAACGTGTCGGGAAGTAATCGGATACTACCATATCCACATACCCATCATTGTTATAATCTGCCCAGGCTGCTGCATGGGAGTAGCCTTTGTCGTTGCTGATGACATTGTTTTCAATCTTACTAAATGTGTTGTTTCCGGTGTTCCGGAACAGAAAATTCTTTTGATCCTTATTATTGGCTACATATAAGTCAATTTTACCATCATTATCATAATCAGCCCAGGTGGCTGCTACAGAACTTGATCGTTCCATTGTAAGGGCACTGGTGTTAAATGCGTAAAAGTCGCCCGCAGCATTGTTTTTATAAAGTTCACTGGCACCATCCATATTGTAGTTGGGGATGAAAAGGTCATCGAATCCATTATTGTCAAAATCTGCAAAAGAGAGTCCCCAGCTGTTTTTACTGGGAGAAAGAATTGGAGCAGATGGATCTGCCGCGGCAAATATTAGCAAGCTCTGGTTGGAAGTCTCATTGACAATACCAGTTGAACTTGATGATTGTTGATAAATTCCGTTGGTGGTACCACTCAAAGAAGTTTCAACTGAAATAACAGTTTGATCCGGAATGGGGTCTCCATTCTGATAATTAACATTCATGATAATTTCAGTTGTTAGCTGATAATCATCTGTGCTGTTCAGATGGGGTAGGTTTGAAAACTCAACTTCTGTTTGGTTGGTGTTGGTATTGTAGTTGCCTGTTCCAGGAATACTGGTTTGGTTGCTGTTGTTTATGAAATTCGCATCCAGCACACTGGCGCCATCACTTACACTTATCTGTATTTCAGGATTTTCCAGATTTCCATTTGCCAATTGGATCTGAGATACCACAGTTACAGTATCTCCCGGAATGGATTGGCTTGTAGAGCTGGAGTCACTAAGGCTAAAATCCTGAGACTGAGAGGTTCCAAAGTAGGCCATCCAGTTGTCGTTGAAGTTGGTGTTGAAAACAGATATGGTTGTATCAGATTCAACTAATAAATAGGGCCGGTCCGAACCACTTGTTGGATTACCATCCCCATTGTAGATCGATTTCCATTCAGGCCTGGTAAGGTAACAGTCAGCATATCTGCCGGCTGCAAGGTTTATGGTTCTATTGATTACCTGTCCGTTGGTGTTGGCATCTTTTACGGTTATCTGGGCACCATGGCGTGCGAATAAATACAAATGACTTCCATAGGAGAATTTTTCTCCCGTGAACGGATCGGTAACATTAACCTCCTTTCCTGGAGGAGCCATATAACATAAAAATCTGGTTCCCGCACTATTACCACCTTCAGAGGAAACCATTGATGCTACATCAGAGGTGCCCGGAGATCCGGTCTCGAGCCAGTTGGCTTCAAATACAGAAACTTTTTTACCTGTATCGCAAATCACTCTGAAAACCTTCGACTGATTGCCATTATATGAAACCCAATCTAAGGCTTCCATCTCATCAGCAGTCCATGAGTCGAGAGTTACCCAATTGTTATTTTGATATACTGCAAGACTAACAGCATTGTTGTCATCCCAGGAAACTATCCTGATTTCCTGTTCTTTGTTCGCCTGAAAGGGAACTGTGAAATAAAACAATTCACCTGCAGATGAACCATTTGATGAAGGGACATAACCTCCACCATCCCGGGCATTGGTCCAGAGGGCTCCATACTGAACAGTAACAGCCTTATTGGACTCTACCATATAGGTGGCACCTGTTTCCATCAGATCCCGTCCATCTGTATGGTAGAATATTATATCTTCTCCGATATTCAGGCTTCTTTGAACAACAATGGTGTTGGAAGTCATATCCACATTAGTATACCCGCTTCCCACCTGATTGGCCCAGGATATTTTTTTTATGGTTACAGTGGTACTGTCTTCATAAGCGAAGACATTGAGGTCACGATTGGAATAACTTGTGGGTGGAGAATATATGATAAACCGCTCACCTCTTGAAGTTTTATTGGTTGCCGGTACCCAATCGTGCTGCCAGTCAGAATTGGTTGATTGAGAAGCTAAGATCAGTTTGTCTGAGGTGACGATAAAATAATCACCATCTTGTTTGGAACCATTTTCTCCTGAATGAGGGGCGTCGTCATTTACGCCACCCTCCCTGATATAATGAACGTATGATTGGCCTGCCATCAATATTCCTGAAAAGGAATCATCAGAATCACCATCCATGTCATCATCTACTACCTGAAAGGCTGTGCTGTCATAGATTGCCGTGAGAATGAGGCATACATCCCTGGCAGCTGCATCATTATTAGGGGGAATAAATATTTCAAAATATGTAGAGGCCTCTCCATTGGCCATGGATAGAGGTAACTGTATGAAGAAGAACATGCCAAATAATAACAAGTGTAGTTTTTTTGCTCTCATGGTTATATAATTTTGATAATTACTACCAAAAAAACAGGCCATAAATGTAAAGTCTAGAATAACAGCTGTTTAGGCGGATCTTAGACTCATTAAGTATGTTTCAAAATGGGAATAAGGATCAATATGAATGTGCGAAAAGGCTTTATTGTCGTTTTTCATGCTGCATTTGATCCAGCATGAGGCGCATAAGTTTTTGAAAATCCCTATGGGGCTTTCTGATTTTCTTCAGGCTGCTCATATTATTAGAATTGTCATGGATAAGTTTAATGAGATCCTTTATATCAGTGGAGGCAACCAGATCGATGCTGGATTTGATTTTATGCGCCAATCTTTTAACTGAATCAGGGTCTGCATCCTCAAAACTTTTTTCCAGCTGTGACAAATACTCAGGCATCATTTCAATAAACTTATCGATCATCTTGTTAATTTGATTCTCGTCCTGGGCTAACATACCTGATAATACTTCGAGGTCATAGTATTTGTCTTGTTCTTTTGGAGCTTCAGAGTCCAGGTCAGCTGCTTTTGGAAGCGTGCTTGATGGCTTGGGTTCAAGGTTTAACTGCTGATACATTTTGGTAAACAAATCTATGGGTTCAAAGGGTTTTGATAGATAGTCATTCATCCCTGCCATATAAAACTGTTCGATGACTTCTTTGACCACGTTTGCCGATAGAGCTATAATTGGAGTATCGAGTTTAAGTGTATTACGAATAATTTTTGAAGCCTCTATGCCGTCCATTGTGGGCATTTGTTTGTCCATAAGAATGAGATCAAAGGAGCGCTTTTTGAGAATGTCCAGTGCAATTTTGCCATTTTCTGCCAACACACAAGCCACATTCCACCTTTCCAGGATGCTTTTGGCTACGAACTGATTCATAGGGTTGTCTTCCACCAGCAGCACTTCCACTCCTTTGAGTGTTTCACTGTCCATTGCGAGCTGGCTTGTTTCCTTTTTCTTTGGTCTATCATCCGTCTTGTCGAAGGAAACAGTAAAATAAAACCGACTGCCACTCCCTTTTTTACTTGTAACTTCAAGGTTTCCACCCATCATTTTTACAATTTGTTTGCTTATGGGGAGCCCTAACCCGGTTCCTCCAAAAATTCTTGTAGTACTGGAGTCTTCCTGAACAAAGCTTTCAAATATTGAATGGATATGTTTTTGTTCAATTCCAATGCCTGTATCTTCTACCACAAAGAAGATTTTTGCGCGTTTAGCTTCATTGCTAATTAGTTTACACGAAATGGTCACAAAGCCTTTGTGAGTGAATTTAATGGCATTGTTTGTTAAGTTGGTCAGTACTTGTTTCAAACGAACAGCATCCCCCATTAGGTAACTTTTTATGGGGCTTTCCATTTCAAACCGCAACTCTATTTTTTTCTCGTTGGCTTTGAATTCCATCGAATCCTTAATCTCCATTAACAGTTTCTCCAGGCTGAACGCTGATTGGTCCAGAACCATGACACCGGATTCTATTTTAGAGAAATCAAGGATGTCGTTGATAACTTCAATCATACTATGGGAGGAGCTGAGAAGGCGTTGACGCAACTCATCCATCTTTGGTCCGGGAGCTGTATCCTGAAGCAGCTTAACCATGCCAAACACAGCGTTCATAGGTGTACGGATTTCGTGACTCATATTGGCCAGAAATACACTTTTCGCTTTATCTGCTCCTTCTGCCTTCTCTTTGGCGTTGATGAGGTCTGTTTCCAGGCGCTTAAGATTGGTGATTTCAGTTTCCATGGCCACAAAATTCGTGATCACACCTTCTTGATTTTTAATGGGAGAAATGGACACTAATACCCAGTATTTTTCTCCACTCTTCTTTTTATTGACAAGCTCACTGGACCATTTGTTGCCACTTTTAATGGTGTTCCAGAGGTCCTGATAGATCTTCTGACCGTGTTCACCTGAGTTTAGAAGGCTGGTTTTATGACCAATGGATTCTTTGGCGGTGTATCCCGAAATTCTTTCAAAGGCAGGGTTTACGAATTCAATTATTCCATCGGGATCAGTTATGATGGTAGACAGCGGACTTTGTTCTACTACAACTGACAATTTGCTGAGTATATCCTGTGTCTGTTTAAGCTGCTCCAGATAAATAGCATTTTTTAAACGCGTGGCTACAAGTCCTGATACGGTTTGTAATTTACCTACATGATCTTCGCTGTAAAAATTCTTCTCGGAATGCTCTGAGTCTATCACACCTATCACATCACCATCAGCTATGATCGGTACAGCCAATTCTGAAAAGCGCATGGCATCGTCAACAATATATCTGGGGTCGAGCGAGGTGTCGGATATCATTTCATAAACCCCGGTTTGTGCAACTGTTCCAACAATCCCCTGACCTAGGGGTATTATGATTGGTTCATTAATGCTGTTGTCTTCAGCCTTTTTTGGTCCGAAAGCAGCCTTTTGGACTAAGTTTTCTTTATTCTTGTCAAATAAGTAGATCACGCAGTCTTCAAATCCCAACTCATTTATTATGAGGCGAGTTACCTCCCAAATTATTTCATCAATGTTATTCTTCTCCAGGATCAGGGCTGAAAACTTATTTATGCTGCTTAAGTATCTGGCGTTTGCTTCAAGTTTTGCAACAACTTTTTCCAGTTCCTTGTTGAGGTTCTTTTGATCTAACTCGATCTTCTTTCTATCGGAAATGTCTCTTAAAAATGCACTGAAAATTGTTTCATTTTCAAGTTTTATGGGTGTTATAGCTAATTCTATTGGAAACTCTTCTCCACTTTTCCTTAAGCCTGTGATTTCGATGCGGGTATTTAGTGCCGGTCCTTCTCCTGTTTTTAAATAGTGCTGCATTCCTGAATGATGAGCCTTGCGATATTGATGGGGGATGATAAAGTCCGATAGTGTTTTGTCAAGAACCTCTTCAGAACTGAATCCAAAGATTTTTGTAGCCTGCTGGTTCCAGTTAATAATTACTCCTTTTGTATTAATAATGATTACTGCATCCAGAGCTGATTCAATAATCCTGTTTGCTTTTTTATCAAGAATGAGCAAGGTCTTCTTGTCGTTTTTATCCTTGTGAGCTGTTCCCATGTTCCTGTAAAATTACGTCTAGTATTCACTTATTCAGTCACTTAGTGATAGTGACCGCGCGCTGATGTCATTGTCACAGATTGTGTTTTTTTATCATCCTGTAAATCGTCGATTTGCCAACCCCTAGTTTTTTAGCAACTGTTATTGCATTGTTGTTGTTCTTCTCCAGGAAGTATTTGACAATCTGCACCATATATTGCTCCAGAGTGGTTTCTTCTAATAGAAAATCGCTAATTGATTCGAGTGATGAAAAGGTAATATGTTCTGCTAGTATTTCGCTTTCACCCGACATGATTATTGCCAATTCAATGACCGCCTTCAATTCTCTGATATTACCCGGGTAGCTATACTTAAGTAGTTTTTTTTGCGCATCAGCTGAGAATCTTACCAGGGGTTGCTTGTTTTCCTTGCAGTATTCATCAGCAAAATATCTGGATAGTATCAAAATATCATCACCTCTTTCACGCAAGGAGGGTAATTTGATTGCAAGACCGAGTATTCTATAGTAGAAATCTTTCCTGAAAATTCCACTTTTTACTTCGTCGGCCAGGTTCTTATGCGTAGCAGTTATAAGACGAATATCAATAGGTATGGCCTTATTACTTCCCACACGTGTCAATTCGCGTTCTTGTAAGATCCTGAGCAGTTTCACCTGTATGTTGGAGTCCATTTCTGCAATCTCATCAAGAAATAAGGTGCCTTTATGGGCTTCCTCAAGCTTTCCTATCCGCCTGGCTATTGCACCTGTAAAAGCGCCCTTTTCATGACCAAAAAGCTCGCTCTCCACCAACTCCTTTGGAATAGAACTTATGTTGATGGGTACAAAAGCCTGTTTTTTTCGATCAGAATTATAGTGTATGGATTTGGCCACCAGCTCCTTGCCTGAACCAGTTTCTCCTGTGATGCTCACAGTAATGGCCGAATTAGCCGCTTTCTCCATTAATGAAAATAACTGTTTCACCTGTGCGCTTTCTCCTTTAATAATATTACTGAAAACATATTTCTTCCCAATTTCTTCCTTCAGCTGGATATTCTCCTCTTTTAATTGCATATGTTCCCTCAACAACCGAATGCTGTTCCATAAGCGGTCTTTGGTGTCTTCGTTTTTTACAATGTAATCGTAGGCGCCCTCTTTCAGAAGTTCTACGGCTGTGGTGATATCCTCCTGCCCCGATATCATAATCACTGGCATATCCGGATGGCTTTCCTTAATTCTTAGCAAAACATCCCTGCCTTTCATGTCTGGTAGGGAATAGTCGAGCGTAATCAGCTGTGGTTTCTGATATAAGTTCTGCAGACAATCTTTGCCATTGGAAAACTTTTCAACAGTAAAATCGGGGTTTAATAACAAATGGTATTCCAGTATATCTGCATACCAGCTGTCGTCTTCAACAATAAAAATCTTAAATCCTTCCATATCTTATGATTTGTTCCACGCATCTGGTGGGGCTCATCTTCTTAATGAACCCAAAGATACAAAATTCCCAACTTGAAACAAAGTTTTAAAATAAAACAAAAGTATGCTTAAGATAAAATATTAACAGGCAGTATATCAGGGTGATACGATTTTTTGTTGATGCTGGCACAACATTGGCACTACGGCTTACGAACAAAAAATGTATCAAAATGAAAACTTTGCTAAATACACAAATATTCTTAGTAGAAGACGACCCGATATATGCAGATATGCTTAAAAATCATCTGTCAGGGATTGGCTTTACAAATGTTACTCATTTTTTAACAGGTCATGAATGTCTCGATCATTTGTATCAGAACCCAGGACTCATCATTTTAGATTACCAATTGGAATATGAAACCGGTATTGATGTCCTGAAACAAGTCAAAGCCTATAATTCCGATATCCCAATTGTTTTCCTTTCGGGGCAAAAAAATGTCACCATTGCTGTGGATTCCTTAAAATATGGTTCCTATGACTACGTAGTTAAGGATGATTCTGCTTTTACTCAACTGCAGCATGCGATGATGAAGATTGAGAGAATGCAGACTATGACACAAAAGGCGTCTTCCTTTAGCTGGATTAAAAATGCTTTCTCACTCAAGCTTCCGGCCCACTAAGGATAGCTAACTCAAAGCAAATTAAAATGAAACTGCTGAAAATAACATATATCCTGTTGCTGCCCTTAATGGCTTTAAGTCTGGGGTCATGCAGCACTCAAAATTTATTTAGTGGAAGTCAGAATTTGGGTGACAAGGATAATTTGATGGATTACAGAATGGAGTCTTATGAATATGTCATCCAGCCAGGAGACAAGATATCTCTGAGTGTCTGGGGCCATGATGACTTGAGTGTAGGATCTGTATTTGGAATTTACAATTCAAACGAAGTTTACGGTAAATGGGTATTGGTTTCTAATTCTGGAGAAGTTCAGCTGCCAAAAATTGGTCAGTTTGCAATTGGAGGAATGACCACAGTTGAAGCATCTCACAAATTAACGGAGGTGTATTCGGAATATATAGTCGACCCGATTATCGTAGTCAAGGTAATGAATATGCAGGCAACGGTTCTGGGAGGTGTAAACAGTCCCGGGAATTTTATTCTCGAAGAAGAAAGAACCACTTTGGTTGAATTGCTGGGAATGGCAGGGGGCTTCGATTTTTATTCTGATCGTTCAGAAATAAAACTCATCCGAGGCAGAAAGTCAAAGATGAAGGAATATTATATCGACCTAACAAAAATGGAAGAATATGAATTTAATAACATCATAATCATTCCTGAGGATATCGTGTATGTACCCACTAAAAATAGCAAAACGGTCGATCGTCGTTCAACAACTCTAATCGCATTTGCAACAGCACTTTCTGCTGTAGCAGTTTTTGTAACCATTTTAAGATAATTCCATGAATGATGCTCAGAACATAAAAAAACTACTGATACCGGTTTTAAAGGGCTTGCCTTTTATAGCCATTGCCCTGATTGTGGCAATAGGACTGGCATCAAGGGTCATTGTGTATCAAAATCCTATTTTCGAAAGCACCGCCAAATTGAAGCTTGATGATAAATCAAAGGGTTTTTCCAATGCCAATCTGTATAAGGATTTTGATCTTTTTTCAACCGAAAAAGCTTTATTAACAGAAGTTGAGGTATTAAAATCAAAGGAACTTATTAAGAAAGTTCTGGAGAAACTCGATTTTGGAACAACATATTACAGGGTTGGTAAGATAAGAACCACAGAACTTTACCACGAGTCACCCTTTACAATTAAGGCCGATTTCTATGACAATGACCTCGTGGACTCGCCTCTCTTAGTTGAGCTTGTTTCAGAGTCCGAATATATTATCAGATATAGTCTGAAACAGCAGGAAAGAATTCTTAAAGGAAGATTTGACCAGCAACTGGAGAATGATGATGTAAGCCTTGTATTAAGTAAGAACATCCCTTTGTTTATAAGCAAGGACAAGGTCGATATGGTTGATACCTATAAAGTGATTATACACTCCACCGATAAATTGGTGAGTGCTATACAATCACGATTGGATATAAAAGAAGTGGACAAAGATATTTCAATCATCCGTATTTCATTGCGTAGTGAGGTGCCGGAGAAGTCAGCACTGTTTGTCAATCTATTGGCAGAAACCTATATCGAAGATTATGTAAGGGCCAAGTCGGGTGCGGCAAAAGCTACCATGGACTTCATAGATCAACGCTTGGCAGATATCAGCGTGGATTTAAAAAAGTCAGAATTTAGATTGGAACAGTTTAAAAAGGACAATGGAGTGGTTAACACCAGACAGGAAACTGAAACTGGTCTGCGTGAGATATCACAAATCAAAATACAGCTGAACAATCTCATTATGAAGGAAGCCGCACTGGATAGCCTTGATAAATACATCAACCATAGCCAGGAAGATTTTCTCAACCTTGCCCCTCAGGTTGCCTTCGGGGATTTACTATTTACTGAACTCATTAAAAAACTCAAACAATATACAGCTGAGAGGGAAGAGCTTTCTGTGCGCTATACTGAAAGGCATGAAAAACTGATCGTTGTTAACACTAAGATTGAAGACCTTAAAAAGTATATCAAAGAAAGTATTTCCAATTCCAAAAAGGACATAAGTATCCAGAAAAAACAGCTGGAACAGTTTTTTAATGAGGCTTCCAATGTTTTTGAAGACCTGCCAAACAGAGAAAAGCGCCAGTTGATCCTGGAAAGGGAGTTCTCTCTGAACCAAAACATCTACAAGTTTCTGATGGAAAAACGGACTGAAGCTAGCATAGCAGAAGCAGCCACACTCACGTTTCATAGAATAATTGAGTATGGCAGTATCCCCAATGCGCCAGTAAGTCCGAACAGCAAATTGTTGCTGGCATTATCTGCCTTTTTGGGTTTGGTATTCTCTCTGGGATTCATCTACATAAGGGAGTATCTAAGTGCTAAAATTAATGGACGTAGTGAGTTGGAGAAATTTACGAGCCTTCCTGTAGTGGGGGTTTTAAGTCAGTTAAAAAAGAAAAATACCAAGGAAGAGCGAGCCAGGAGCTTTAATGATTTAGCATCACTGCTGACTTTACAAGGTGTGGTTGCTAATGGTAAGAGCCTCTTGATTACCTCTACCATAAGAAAAGAAGGTAAAACATATGTTGCACAAAACCTTGCCATGGCTTTATCGGATATGGGCTGGAAGGTAGGACTTGCAGATTTTAATTTGCAAAACCCATCTCTTGTGAACCCAGAACGCAGACATAAACCATTTGGAATATATGATTACCTGAATGGGAATGCAGAATTGGAAGATTTGTTGGATGAATCAATTGAAAATTTAACCATTATCCCTGCGGGTCAATCTGCTGACAATACTTCAGTCTTATTTGGGAGAAAAGACCTTGAGATGAGGGTTAAAGCCTTGTCCGAGAAATTTGATTTGTTAATCCTTGACAGCCCGGCAACTGCGCTAACCATAGATGCTTTGAAACTAATGCCGATGGTTCATTCGGTGCTTTACCTGGCTCGAGCCAATTATACCAAGCAACAATATTTGAATTATGCTGATATGATTTGCGATGAATATGGGTTCACGCATTTCAATATGCTTCTCAATGGTATTCACAGGGCTTCAAACTATACCGGCTTGTTTGCAGGTAGTCAGTATTCTTATCAGGTCCCAACGAAAGGCTTGTGGAGTAAAATACAGCACTATATACATTATTATTTATGAGGTACTCATTGCTAAATAAATTTAGGTTCGAACGGAGTAAAATATGGACTCTATTGGACCAAATGGTAGTAAGTGGTTTCAACTTTTTACTGGCTGTTTTTATTAGCAGGGTGATGGGCCTGGATCAGTATGGGCTGTTCAGCTTAGGATGGTTGGTGTTGCTTTTTGCAAGCAGTGTTCAACAGGCATTCCTCATTCAGCCTCAATTCAGTTTGGGCCCACAGATGGCATCAGAGGATCAGGCTGAATTTCAACAGGCCTTGTATTGGATCCAGATCCCTTTCTCAGCACTTGCTGCAATTGCCTCCTTTTTTATGATCTTTTTTTCTGCCAGTCTGTTTGACGGTCAGATTCAAAACCAAAGTTTTCCCCTGGCCATGACTGTGGCGTTTTTTCTGTTTCATGATTTTCTAAGAAAACAGTATTATGTTCTTGACAAACCTTCTTTTGCTTTTGCACTGGATGCATTGTCGTATCTTCTTATCACTCTCGGTATTGGTTTTCTGTATTACCACGGCAACCTGAGCATCCACAACCTATGGAATGTGCTCTTCATTTGTTTTTTTATTTCTACTGCAGTTGGGCTCATACATCAAGGCCTGAACCTGAAAAAGAACACCACAATTGTGAGAGCTTTTCTAAAACTCTGGGGGCATGGAAAATGGTTGGTTGCCACCGCTTTTTTGCAGTGGTTTTCCAGTAATTATTTCCTTTTGGCTGCCGCCGCCTTGCTGGGTCCGGTGGCTCTGGGGATTATACGTATGGTTCAGACTATTATGGGTGTGCTTAATGTGTTTTTCCTGTCACTGGAGCATCAGGTGCCACTGAGGGCAGCCCGTATTTATAAGCTCAATGGTAAGGGAAATCTGCTGTATTACCTGACAAAGGTCACATATACCGGTGGGGCAATTACTTTGGCTGTTATTGCATTGGTCCTAGTATTTACGGAACAGATTGTTTCCTGGACCAACGGAAATCTGCAATCGGGAATGAATCCAGCATTATCCCTCATGGCATTTTTATACCTGTTGGTATTTATTGGACTCCCGCTTCGCTATGCCCTACGTACAATCGACAATACGAAAGATATATTTATTGCCTATGTACTAAACATAGTTTTTAGCTTAACCATGGCCCATTTCATGATCAGTAAATTTGAGATAAATGGGGTGATCATGGGATTGTATATCAGCCAGTTAATCATGATCGGCTGGTTCATTTTAAAATTGAAATTAATATGGAAACACGTTTAAATATTATACACCTTGTGCTGGGAAAAGCAAACCCAAACCGTATGAATGGTGTAAATAAGGTGGTATATCATCTGGCCAATTCACAAGCCAGGCAAGGTCACACTGTTGAGGTTTGGGGTATCACAACCGATCCTGGTGCTCCAGCAGCTTTTGATAGAGACTTTTCTCTTAAGTTGTTCCAAAGCTGTCAGCTGGGATTGTCTTCTCAGCTGGTTAAGGCCATCAGGGAATTAAACACTCATACTACCTTTCATATACATGGTGGCTTTATTTTTGATTTCTTCCTGGTTAGCCGCCACTTGAAAAAAAGTCATATTTCCTTCGTATTTACTCCCCATGGAGCCTACAACCGAGTGGCCATGGAAAGAAGTAAATACACAAAGAAACTGTACTTTCCACTCTTCGAGAAGTCCTTATTGAAAAGGGCTAAATATATCCATTTGATTGGAAAGAGTGAGGGCGCAGTGGTAGGTGATATGTTCGATAAAGACAAATTCAAACTTATCCCCAATGGTCAAACTAGTAGTGGGATGGCAACTTATACAGCTAATGGAAGCGTCCCCGTTTTCGGGTTTATGGGTCGCATAGATATACACACCAAAGGACTCGATTTATTATTAAAGGGTTTTGCCAACTATAAAATGAATTGCCAGGGGAAGGGAATTTTGATAATCATGGGAGGAGGGGTCGAACTGCAAAAGCTTAAGCTCGATGCCATTGAATTGGGTATACAGGATGCTGTGCAATTTCCTGGTGCTGTTTTTGGGAAAGAAAAACTGCAGATGCTTAGCCGGCTAACAGCTTTCTACCACACCTCACGTAATGAAGGGATGCCGGGAGCAGTTCTCGAAGCTGCCTCACTGGGTATTCCGTGTGTGGTGAGCGAAGAAACAAATGTTAAATCCTATGTGGAAGATTTCCAGGCAGGAATTGGCCTTGCAAAGAATACTGTGAAACATATTACCGAAAGTTTATCGTATTTAGAGAAACTCCACGACCATCAAAACCTGAAACCGTTGTCAGCAAATGCACAACGTATGATAAAGCAGGCTTTTAACTGGGATGTGATATCAGCAGAAATGTGTGAGCTTTATGCTAGCTAAACAGCCTGATATATTACCCTCTCGAACTGCTTTGGCATTCCGTCTGGTCATGCTGCTGGCGTTGATGATTACAGGTTATTTTACTGTTTCTGAAAACGTCGCCTTGACCCGTGTGGTCAAAGTGTTGTTGCGATTGTCAACAACTGTTATTATTTATATGGAATACAGGAGGTTGTCTCGAATATACATTGCCTCATTTCGCCACTCCAATACACTGGCATTTTTCTTCTACCTGATGTATTTATTGCTGGGGTTGTCCTCTCTCATGTGGTCCACGAAGCCTGGGTATTCACTGCTGCAATTGCTAATGACCAGCCAGAGCCTTTTCTTCTGTTATTTCTTCATAAAAACAATTTTACTTTATAATGCTTTTAATAAGGATCAGGAGCTTTCTTTACACTGCATATTTGGACAGGCTATTTTTCTTATACTGTTGGTGTTTGTGGCGGGTAGATGGATTGAGCCAGATTCGTTTTTCAGGTTAACACATGGGGGAGAGGAAGCAAGGCTGGGAGGTTATTTCATGAACCCTAATGAGTTGGGAATGCTAGCAGTTGTTGCCCTATCCATGTATATGATCGATTTTCACCGGAGAGGATTCTCCTTGTATAACGCTTTTATGTTTGCCTTGGTGTTATATGCCCTGATCATGACAGGATCCAGGTCCTCTATGATTGGTTTTTTGCTCATCGTATTATATTTCATAAAGCAGTCGGATAATGCCAAATTAAAAGCAACCATCTACCTTATGGTTTTGGTGTCCATTCCTTTTATTGTGCAGATGATTTTCATTAAACAGGGTGATTTGTCAGAAGTACTGAGCATGACTGGAAGGTTGCCCTTTTGGAAAGCCCTGATCACAGAAAGTCTGCCTCGCGAGCCTTATTTTGGTTTCGGTTTTATGAGAATTGCCTATAAGGATGCTTTTCAGGGCGTCCATACCTATGCAGGCCAAATGACCCACAATACTTTCATACAGGTGCTATTAAATTTGGGTTTCGTGGGACTATTTATTGCTTGTGTTCAGCTGTTTTTTACGGTGCGTGCAGCAATATTAGCCACCGACAATTATAGGGTAAAATTCTTTATGGGTGTCTTTATTCCCATTATTATCAACTCCTTTACTGAGTTTGGTATTTTCGGAGAAAGCAACTATGGTATATTGTTCTGGCAGTTTCTCATCTTTCTCTTCTTGATACAATACAATCCCCAGCTAAACCGCTACCAAAAGGTCTTGTTTAAGATCCGTGGCCTGAATCCAGCATTAGTTTCAAATTGAGACACGGACTCATAATGGAACACCTCGCTTCTTCCCGCTATTTCTAAAGCGCAGATAATCAATAATATAGAATTTGTTTTTGGCTTGGCATATGATTGGTACTTTGCTTTGCCAAGGCACAATCCCAATGGAGGATTAGCCAAAGAGAATAAAATGTAAGAAATGCTAAACCTCATAAACCAATGAAAAGTACTATTACACAAACAGATATTGACATCCTTTCCAAGGCATTTTTTGGGAATGCCAAGTCTCAAATAATTGGAGATAAAAAACTTAATAAAGATAGTGCCCATGATGCTGTTATCGACCTGAATCAAGGGAAGAGAACAATCGAAGGCTTGAAAAGAGAGGTTTGGCAGTATATCAGCAATTCTGACGGAAGCCTGCGCTGGGTTTTCAAAAGAAAGGACAAACGTCCTCATTTTCTTGACTTTTATATGGTTTCTGGTTGGCGTTCCTGGCTGTATGTCTGTGCCGTTAAAATTTTATTCCTATTGGGATTAAAGAGATTGATCATTCAAGGTCAGTTTTCCATCTACTATAAGGATGTTTTATATGCACACCAATACATGACAGACGATAAACATGACGGGTTTTCAGTATTCACGGGAACAGTGGGGCCCAACAGGAAAATTGTCCTGGCTTTAAGAAAAGGATCTAAACACACCCACTTTGTAAAAATTCCAGTTACTGAAAGATCAGCAAATATGGTTGACCACGAGGTAGAAATGCTTCAACATATGCAGCAATTGAATTTAAATAAGATGATCACGCCAAAAGCTATCAAAAAAGGAGCTGTAGGTATTTTTTCTAAACTATCCGGCCAGCTTTTCGGAAGAGTATTGCATCTTGGCAGACAGCATATTGAAGCTTTGACTGAATTGCATAATGCTACGCAACATACACAATCCCTGAGTGAGTCCACTTTTAGTGCTGACATAGAAACACGCGTTAGGTCATTGAAACAAGGTAGTCTGGTTCACCGCTCCGATGAGCTGTTGAATAACATAAAGGAGAAATGGTCAACAATTGATAAAACACAGAAAGTCAATTGGTCTCTGGCACACGGAGATTTCACTCCTTGGAATATGTTCGTATCGCAAAACACACTTCAAGTCTATGATTGGGAACTTGCAGAAAACCAAAAGCCTGCTTTGTATGATTTGTTTCACTTTGTATTTCAAAGTGGGATTCTGGTTCTTCATGAATCCTTTGACTCCATTTACAGGAAAATCCTTACGATTACAGAAGAGCCAGATATAAAGGCACTTATCCAGAATAACACTATTGATGTCAATCAAAACCTATTGCTGTATGTATTGGATGTTTCGTCCTATTACTTGGGGGTTTACCAAGAGCAGGAAAAAGTACACCTACAGGTGGCATGGCTTATGGATGTCTGGGTGAAAGCCTTACAGGTTCTCGGGAGTCCAAGACTGGAACAAAATCAAAGAGATGTTTTTATCAGAGAGGTGTTCCCAAGATTTTCCAACAATAAGTATGCAATACTCAAACAGTTAGGCTCCAGCTTGGAGGGGCTGGAAGAAGCTGCAGATATTGATCTGTTTTCTGACAAGCACAATACCTCAGAGATGCTCAAATTATGTATGAACCATAAGCTGGTCTCCAAATTAAAAATCCGCAGACGATCATATATGACAGTGGCCGAATTGTTTTTTAGGGATGGTGGCTATTTGAGCATTGATTTTATTCACCAATTCAAACGGAAACACCTCTCGTATATAGATCCGGCTTTGCTAACCAGGAATATGAGTGCTGATAAAAATGGCCTGAAATATGCCTCTTCACTGGCCAACCTTCACTATATCTATCTATTCTACACCCTCAATCACTCAGAAGTACCACGTCGCTACCAAAACTGGTTCAAACGACTACCCGAAGTTGAAAAATCAAATCTCATGGAGGCCTGGAATAACTATTATGAGACTGAAACAGATATGGAAGCATTGTTTAACTATACCCATGAGAAAAGAATCAGCTGGATAAATTTGATAAAGAAACAGAGAAACAACAGAGGGTTCTTTGGTATAAAAAACCAGTTGTTTTATGGGATCGACCATATAAAGTCTATGTTTCAGCCAAGTGGTTTTGTGATCAGTTTTTCAGGTGTTGATGGTGCCGGTAAATCAACGGTCATTGAAGCAGTAAGTGCCCGATTGGAAAAACAGTTTAGGAGGCAGGTCGTGGTGTTAAGACACCGGCCATCGGTGCTGCCCATACTGAGTGCTTACAAATACGGTAAGGAACAGGCTGAACAAAGAAGTATGAGTAGTTTACCACGCACCGGGAACAACAACAGTGTGTTGTCCTCCTTGTTACGATTCGCTTACTATTATGCAGATTATTTGGTTGGCCAATTGGTGGTTTATTCTAAATATCTGGTAAATAATAAAATAGTTCTCTACGACCGTTATTATTTCGATTTTATAAATGATAACCGCAGAACCAATCTGGTTTTACCACCCGGATTGGCACGGCTGCTGTTCAGATTTGTTAACAAACCTCATTTAAATGTATTCCTGTATGCTGATCCGGATATCATCGTGAAGAGGAAACAAGAACTTTCAACTGAGAATATTGTAGCGCTTACTCAGGGCTACAAAGAACTCTTCACTGATTTTGACAGTAAATACCGAAAGTCATCCTATGTGCAGATTGAAAATGTTCATTTGGAGCATACCGTGGAGAAGATTATGCATCAGTTTTCATTAAGTGTTTAAAATATTTTGCAATGAAAAAAATAATTGAAAGAATCATCAGACTGCGTGATCCGGAATTCGTTCTTGATACTGCTACTGACAGCCGTTTATTGTTTATTCTGACATTTGACAAAACCAGGTCTCTACTCCGTGGCTTAAGATTACTAAGCGCATTTCGCAAACCAAAATTCCTGATGTTAGGAAAAGGAGTACGCTTTTTCAATATCCGCAATATTTCATTGGGACGAATGGTGAAGCTGGAAGACTATGTCTTTCTATCAGGTATGGGGAAAGGCCAGTTGAAAATAGGCAACAACTCAGGAATTGGAGCTTTCAGCCGATTGGTAGTGTCTACCACCTTGAATGATCTGGGTGCCGGTATAACTATCGGAAACAATGTAGGTATCGGGGAATTCGCCTATCTGGGAGGCGCGGGAGGTCTGAAAATTGGAGATGAATCAATTATTGGTCAGTATTTTAGTTGCCATCCTGAGAACCATAATTTCGATACTCCAGGAGTGGCCATCAGACGACAAGGTACGACTCGAAAAGGAATCTCAGTTGGTAAAAACTGTTGGATTGGATCTAAAGTTAGCATACTGGATGGTGTCAGCATTGGTGATAACTGCGTAATTGCAGCTGGATCGGTTGTGACTAAATCCATGCCTTCTGATGTCGTAATAGGAGGGGTTCCTGCAAAAGTTATCAAGTCTATTGTCTCAGAAGCTACGGTGGAACAATCAAATGTTAACCTTCAACTAAAAAGAGCCTAAAATGAATTCTGAAAATACTACAGTTTTAGCTACAGCTTATGCCGTTAATCCTTTCAAAGGATCTGAAGATGGTATGGGATGGAATTTTATAATGCAAATAGCCAGGTATAGAAAAGTAATTGCCATCACCCGGGAGAACAATGAGACTGATATCAATGCCTATATGGATGCCAATCCCTCACCGGTATATGAAAATGTAAGCTTTAAATACTATGATCTGCCTTATTATTTGAGGTTTTGGAAAAAGGGATCAAGAGGTGCCATGTTATATTATTTTCTTTGGCAACTGTTGTTGCCTGGCTTTGTAAGAAAGCATGATTGGTCCTATGGCATAACCCACAACCTGAATTTTCACAACGACTGGACTCCATCCTTTTTATGGCGATTGAATAAACCATTTATTTGGGGGCCTGTAGGGCATCACCCAAAGATTCCGAAACAGTATTTGCTGCCAACTTATGGATTGAAATCCTATGTTAAAGATAGGTTTATCTGGATGGTTAAGAATTTTTTCTGGCATTTGGATCCCTTCTTGAAGATGTCAAGAAAAAAAGCAGATCAGATACTAGTAATGAATACTGCTTCTAGGAAAACACTTAAATCCCAACAGCACAAAGCTAGGTTAATGCCTTCTGTAGCCACTGAATATGTGAACCTGGCCGACCCAATACCGAAAGAAAAATTTCGGGCCTTATCTGTTGGCAGATTTGTGCCTCTCAAAGGATTCGATCTGACCTTGAAGTCTTTTGCAGCATTTTATAAGAAACTTAGCCTTGAGGAACAGAAAAAAGTGGAGTTGATCCTGGTAGGAAAAGGTTCCTATTTCGACGCCATGAAAGTGTTGGCTGAAGACTTAAAGATTTCATCCGTGACAAGGATTATCCCATGGATTAAACGAGAACAACTTGATGCTATCTACAGGGATGCATCTGTGTTTTTATTTCCTTCTCACGAAGGGGCAGGTATGGTAGTTGCTGAGGCCTTTTCATACGGTCTTCCTGTGGTGTCACTTGATAATTCTGGTCCTGGCGAATTCCTTTCAGATGATACTGGCATTCGCGTACCCCATGGTTCATATGATGCTACTGTTAATGGTCTTGCCAACGCTGTCAATAGCCTCTTTAAGTCCGAGATTTTAAGAAAATCGAAATCTGAATCAGCAAGAAATCGATATGAAGAACTCTTTGATTGGAATGTAAAGGGAGATCAATTGGATCAGTTGTATGAAAACCTCCCAAACATTTCCTAAACCAAACGCAATATTTTATAGCTGAAAATGGCTAGAGAACTATACTTATAACTTAATTAATAAAAAGATGAGTAAGATAATAGGAATCCATGTTTTCAATGATTATAGCGGAAGTCCATTGGTTTTTCGTCAGGCTTTAGAAGGATTTGTTGCACAAAAAAGAAAGGTAGAACTGTATACATCCAGGGCTTCTTCGAAAGGTTTTTTGTCAGGAATTCCTGGGGTGGTAGATAAATTCTTTCCTTACAAACGATATAATAATAAGGGACTTACCATGCTTAGCTTTTTTATTGGGCAGTTTGTGTTATTCCTGAAGGTCCTTGGCAATGTCCGCGGAAGAGATATTATTTACGTAAACACCATATTGCCATTTGGAGCAGCGCTGGCTGGTCGGCTTCTCGGTAAAAGAGTCATTTATCATATGCATGAAACCTCTATCAGTCCAAGGATGTTTAAAGCTTTTCTTCTTTGGATGGTGAGAATCACCGCCTCTGATGCCATTTATGTTTCTGACTTTCTACGAAAACAGGAACCTTTAACAGGCATTGAAAGTCATACAGTATATAACGCCTTGCCTGAGTCATTTGTAAAAAAGGCAGACACCCATCATTCGGTTAACAATCATAAATACAATATCCTTATGCTTTGCTCACTGAAGCTTTACAAAGGTGTTCATGAATTTGTGAGTCTGGCTAACTCAATGAATTCCTTCAGTTTCGACCTGGTATTAAATGCATCCATTAATGAAATTAAGGCATTTTTTAATGAGAAAGATCTTCCAGAAAACCTTAGTATTCATCCCGCACAAGAAGATGTTCACCGTTTTTACAGGCAGGCAGATGTGGTATTAAACCTATCCCATACTGATAAATGGATTGAGACTTTTGGCATGACTATTCTTGAGGCCATGAATTATGGTATACCGGTGATCGTACCCCCCAAAGGAGGTGTGACAGAGCTGGTTAAGGAAGGCTATAATGGTTTTCAAATAGAATCCAATGATCTGGAGCTTATAAGCAGGCGGATTATAGAACTTTTTACTACACCGACCCTTTACAATTCCATGGCCATACATGCTAAGAAAAAATCGAAAGAGTTTTCTGTCCATCAAATGCAATTCAGGCTCGAACAAATTTTAGATGCTGGATACATATCTTAGTTTCAAAATGAAACAACTGTATTGATTTAAAACAATTGCTAGTAGGGATATATTTTTAAAATCCACATAATCAAATAGATAGGGTTCTGGCATCATTTAAGTAAATACCAAAACATGAGAAGAAAGAAAAAAATAGCCATTATAGGCACTGTTGGGGTCCCTGCAAAATATGGGGGATTCGAAACTTTGGTACACCATCTGGTACTTCATTTGGCAGATTCATTTAATCTGCATGTTTACAACAGTAGTAAGGCCTATGAAAAAGCCGAAAGGTCTAAGTATTGGAAAAACGCAAGAGTACACTACCTGCCTTTCAATGCTAACGGATTGAGCAGTATATGGTATGATATAATTTCAATGATTCATGCACTTTTTTATGCTGACATTATTCTGGTACTGGGTGTGTCCGGTGGAATTTTTATTCCGTTTATCAGAATATTCAGTCGAAAAAAAATAGTAGTGAATATTGATGGATTGGAATGGCGTCGTGATAAGTGGCACCCTTTGGCCAAACGATTTTTGAAATTTTCAGAGTTTCTTGCAGTAAAGTTCAGTCATGCCGATATCACAGACAACAAAATGATTAAGCGATACGCTGCCATTTTTTATAAATCCCTTAGCCATTTAATTGCTTATGGTGCTGATCATTGTAAACCACTGGCAATGGACAAAAGTCTGAAATCTGAGTATCCTTTCATCGGATTTCCATATGCCTTTAAAGTTGCCAGGATTGAGCCCGAAAATAATATACATATGGTTGTAGAGGCTTTTGCTGATATGCCACACAAAAACCTCGTCATTGTGGGGAATTGGCAAAACAGTACTTATGGAATTGAGCTAAAAGACAAGTATAGCAAATTCAATAATATATATATGCTTGACCCAATTTATGACCAAAGGCGTTTGGATATGTTACGGTCTAATTGTTTCATATACATCCATGGCCACAGTGCTGGTGGTACAAATCCTTCTCTTGTTGAGGCCATGTACCTGGGCTTGCCTGTAATGGCTTTCCATGCCTCTTATAATGTTGCTACCACACATAATGCAGCACTCTATTTTGGTAGTGTGTCAGAACTAAAAAAATTGTTGAACAATCAACGATTAAATGCCCTGAGAAGTATGGGCTCAAAGATGAATCATATTGCGCAACGCCACTATTTATGGGAAATTATAGCCATGAAATACGGTAATATTTTCCATAGCTTCGATTATAAATATGTAAAAAAGAAGATTGATGCCAGAGTGTCATTATTAGATAATAGGATTCTTCTGGAGAATAAGCTGTCCCATCTGTCTTATGTAAAACCTTTTTACGAATAGCCATGAATTTATCAAATACAATAAGCATTATATGGACAACAGATGCGAGTCTATTGATGAGTTTCGGACTTGCCTTCATACTGGTTTTATTGGTTATCCCTTTAATCATTAAATGGTCCAAAAGAAAAAGCATTCTGGATCAGCCCGACCACAGAAAACTACATACCATACCCATTCCTACTCTTGGAGGACTGGCTATTGCCTTTGGTTTTCTGATGAATTTCATTTTCTGGTACGATGGTATGCAGAGCATCACTTTATTCGTGGCAATTGTATTGCTTGTTTGCACAGGTGTTGTGGATGATATAAAGGGTTTGTCCTCAGCCAGGAAATACCTTCTGCAATTGATTGCTTCCATTATTGTTGTAACAGGAGGTGTGCAGATTGAGAGTTTCTATGGCTTTTTAGGAATCAATGAATTGCCTGTTGTTGTGAGCTATATGCTTACAATTTTCCTGATCAGCGGTCTGGTAAATGCATTTAATCTTATTGATGGTATTGACGGACTGGCTGGTGGTTTAGCGTTTATTAATGCCATTGTTTTTGTTTTGTTCTTTGTGGTATTGGAAGACTGGTATGGTGCCATTCTTGCAGCTTCTCTTGGAGGTGGCTTGCTCGCATTCTTACGTTACAACTTTAATCCGGCTTCCATCTTTATGGGAGATACAGGATCTATGGTTATTGGTTTTATGATGGCTGTGCTGGGTGTACGGTTGATCAATACAATTCCAGATGTGTCGTCCCCATTCAATTCGCATGATCTCATGCTAGTTGCATTCGGTGTACTTCTATTGCCAGCCTATGATACCATAAGGGTATTTATTGTCCGCTTAAGTAAAAAACAATCCCCATTTAAGCCCGATCAAAAACACATCCATCACTTACTAATTCAAACAGGATCTAACCATAGGCAGTCAGCTCTGATACTTTATGTGTCTAATTTGGTAGTAATTGGCTCTGCTTTACTTCTTAGAAACTACTCCCTGTCTGTTTCCATTCCTTTGTTGTTAATTGAGGTTGTAGTGTTTACAGAGTTAATAACACTGAAAATGTTATTGAAAAGTATCAAAAGAATAGGTGCTGTTGCTGATATAACAACTAAAATGGGAAAACAAAACAGATTTCTTATTGAAAATTTAAAATAAACCAATGGAGACTAGAAAACCTACTATATATATTGTCGAAGATGATGATATCTTTGGCAATACAGTATTTTTTGCACTTAAGGCTCATGGTTACAGGACAAGCCTATTTAGTAATGGTGAACAATTGATGGAACAACTCCAACATCAGCCGGATCTTATTATACTTGATTATAACCTGGATACTCCGAAAGATAAAAAAGCGTGGAACGGTGGTAGTATATTAATGTTTTTAAAGCAACACCATCCAAAAGTTCCAGTGATCATATTGTCTGGAAATTCACAAGTAGACCTGGCTGTATCTTTGTTAAAAATGGGTGCGGTGGATTATATTCAGAAGGATAAGTATTTCTTTGATCGACTACTCAAGACAGTAGCTAATATATTGAAAATCAAAAAGTATAGATCTGAGTTGACCGAGCTTAAAAAGCAAAACACTAAGTATAAAAAGCGCTTGCTTATTTATGGTTTGGTAAGTATAGCCTCTGTAATCGGTCTATTCCTTGCCCATTAAATATAGAAGGCGGTACCGAAATCCCCGTCTTAAGTATTTCTTTGAGCCTTTAGGCAGGGGTTATTTTCAATATCTGAGATGAGTTCGGGCTTTCCGTCTTTGTCAATCTTTACAAATAACATCTTTGTCGAGCATACCAGGTCCTCCGAGTCATCACCAACATTAATGCGTCTGGCTTCAATGTATAGGCTAACGGATGTCTTTCCAACCTTATCAATACTGCCATATATTCTGATTTGTTCCTTCACCTTCACCGGACGCTTAAACAGCACTTCATCCATTTTCATGGTGATCACATTGGTAGTTTTGCATACACAGGAGGCCATAATGCCACCAGCTTCATCCAGCCAGGATAGCATCCTGCCACCAAATAGATTTTCATTAACTCCAATGTCGCTTGTTTTACAGATGTTGGTGCTGATGAGTTGCATGCTGAAGTGTTTTAAGTGAGTTGTATATTGGTGAATTCATCGGTGGTTTCGAACTCATATTCAGGATATTGATAGAAGGGCATACAATCCTCTGTTTTGCTGATGGAATAACCCCATAGTGAATCGTAATCTTCCCTTTCCTCACCCATCTCTTCCATTTGGCTCAAATAGGCATGAATTGATTTGGACTCGATAATCACCACCCTTTCTTCCTG
>JAERTD010000025.1 GCA_016845175.1 Bacteroidota bacterium
AATATAAAGAGGGGCGGTTTGCTTTGCAAACCGCCCCTCTTTTTTATGGAACTAACTGGATTCCCTTACAATCAATTGGGTTTTCAGGGACAGGTGTTCCGGCTGGTAGTCAAAAGTGTCTTCCTTAATTCGGCTCAGAAGGATTTTGGTGGCTTTCTTGCCCAGATCAAATCCAAACTGATCCACTGAGGTTAACTCAGGATCACAGATATATGAGCTGCGGCTGTTCTCAAAACCCACCAGGCGCAAGTCATCTGGTACCTGAATCCCCAAACTTCGGGCAACTTTCATCACGCCAATGGCGGTTAGATCATTGACGGCAAAAATGCCATCAGGCCTGTCTTTCTTTTTTAATACACTTTTGGAGATTTTGATGGCCGATTCATAGGAATCACAGGCATACACCAAATCGCGGTTAAAAGGAATATTATGATGTTCGAGGGCCGCTTTATAGCCTTCCCATCGTTTTTTCCCCAGTAGCAAATGTTGTGGTGCTGAGTAAAAGGCGATCTTTTTACATCCCCTTTCTATGAGATGATTCACCGCATTATAAGCACCCGAATAGTCATCCACCATCACACAGTCTGCATGAAGTGTGGTGAGTACACGGTCGAAAAATACTACAGGTATTTCATTGTCGATCAATTGTTCGAAGTGAGCAAAATCCTGTGTTTCCTTGGAAAATGATACCAATACCCCATCCACACGATTGGTAAGCAATGCCTGTGTGTTCAGCACTTCTTTCATATAGGATTCATTGGACTGAAACACCATTACACTGAAATTATCTTCGTAGGCCACATCTTCAATGCCATTGATAACCGAAGAAAAGAAGTGATGTTCAACTTCGGGGACCAATATTCCAATGGTGTTGGTGCGGCTTTGTTTAAGGTTTAAGGCGATGCGGTTGGGCTGGTAGCCCAAAAGCTTGGAAAGCTCTTTAACTGCCTGCCTGGTTTTAATGCTGATATCCGGGTGGTCTTTTAGTGCTCTGGACACTGTAGAGGTTGATATACTCAGCTTTTCAGCAATATCTTTAATGGTAACCTGACGTTTCATGAACTAATTTCGTCTATATAAATAGGATATTTAGCGACCAAAGTTAGTTATTTTTCAATGGTTCGAATAATAGGCTCCAGCCTGGGCATAAACGAAAAAGAGCCATGAAAAGTATTCCATGGCTCTTGAAATCATTATTGAGGATGAAATATCCTATTTGCTGGATAAGACTAAATAGTCCCAGGGCTTGAGTTCTACAGTTAGTTCATTGCTTAATTGAACCTCTTCTTTCTTAAAGGCATTCCACCAATTGCCAGCAATTTGGTCATGGTGTAATGTATAGGTGTGTGTCTGATCACTTAAGTTTATAAGGCAAAGAACCTTGTGATCATCTTTGACTCTACTAAAGGCAAAAACCTGATCATGATTGCCTCTGGACAATGCTTCCAGATGTCCTCCCGATTCACCATTCCATAAGGCAGGATTTTCCTTTTTGAGCTTATTTAAAGTGGTATAGAAGTCTTCATAGACCACTTGATTCCAATCGATGGTATCCTTCTCAAAAAATCGCAGGCGTTTCTCATTGCCGGCTTCCTGTCCACTATAGATCAATGGCATGCCTGGAAGTGTATAGCTTAATACAGCAAAGGCTTTCCCGGCCTCTCCCATACGCTCTTTTACGGTTCCATTCCATGAGTTTTCATCATGGTTGGTGATAAAATACATGCGGTAAGCATGAGAAGGATAGGTATTGTTATTCCAGTCGAGGTTACCCCAGATTTCAGAGGCATTCTTTTCGCCTTTGGCTATATCATTCATCATATGGTGTAGTTTCCACCCATAATTCATGTCAAATGCTTTCCTTAGTAAATCAGGGTTATCTTCATCTTCTGCCAACATAAATACCGGTTTGATGGCATTCATTTCATCCCGCGCTCTGTCCCAGAAATCGGTGGGAACCATTCCTGCAACATCACAACGGTATCCATCAATATCGGCTTCTGTAATCCAAAATTTTAAAGCGTCTATCATACTATCGCGCATCACCGGATTGTTATAATCGAATGCGATGACATCACTCCAGTCGAAGGGGGACACAAAATTTCCATCATCACCTCGTTGGTACCATTCGGGATGCTCAGCTGCCCATGGATTATCCCAGGCAGAATGATTGGCTACCCAGTCGAGAATCACATACATACCCAGTGCATGAGCTTCTTTTACCAGGTTTTTGAAGTCCTGGATGTTCCCAAATTCAGGATTAATATCTTTATAGTCCTTCACTGCATAATAGCTGCCCAGGGAGCCCTTTCTGTTGAGCTCACCCACAGGAAAAACAGGCATAATCCATAAAATGTCAACACCCATAGCCTTCAGACGAGGCAGGTGTTCCATAAAGGCTGTTAAAGTTCCTTCTTCTGTATATTGTCGGATATTTACTTCATAAATATTGGCATTTCTGCTCCACTCCACTAATCTCGGACTCATGTTCTTCTCTTCTTTTTTAGTTGATTTTACATTTGACTGGCATGAAATCATCATAGCCAATGCCAGCACATAAATGACCGGCGAAAATAGGGTTTTATTAGGTTTAAACATTACTAATGGTATTAATGAACTTTATGTTATGCATGGTCGTTTCCAATATTGATCTTTTATTCTTTTACAATTTTTCCTCTATAAATGAACTTCCCTTGTCCATCCTTAACACCAATAATGTATGTTCCCGGAACCAAAAATTCCAAATCAATGGTATGGTGGGTCACCTCTGGTATCTCAGAAACATGGACTGGTTTCGCATTCAGGTCATATAAAGTCAGTTGCAAAGGATAGTAATCCTGCAAATTGCATTTTATATTCAATTGGTCGTTGAATGGATTGGGATAGCATTCAAATGAAGCTTGCTGCTTTTGCTCTTCAAATCCAACTGGAAGCACGGGATTCAAAAAAGCTTCTCTAAGTATCCATTTCATGGGATCCAAACTCATGGAATCTACAGCTTTTTCCATGGGAAGATCGAAATACTGCAACTCCTGATCATTCCAAATACTAAAAGTTGTATCAGAACCATCGGAGAAGTAAACCTCTATGGGGACAGGCATGGTAAACACCTCTCGTCTGCCCAATTGTCCCTGAATTTGTTGGATAACCAGTCGCAATACATCATCCGAATCATAGGAATAGTTGTAATGATAGATGGGATAGTATTCATCATACACCCATTGTTCAAAAAAGTAGTCGAGGTCGCTATTTGTGATGGCTTCGAATACTTGTTGAAGATCTTCAGTAACTGCATGCTGGTACATGAAATTGCTATCTGTTGCATAGGATTTTACAGCTTCAAAAAACAATGAATCACCACAAACCCCTCGTAGCATATGCAGGGTGTATGCACCCTTATTGTATATGATAGGGGTGAATACATGGAAGGTGTCGGAAGCATTTTCAAGATATAGGGTTCCGGCATCCAGATACTCCATATTTGACATATGTTGAAGATAGGCACTGTCACCATGATAGTGTTGTTTCCAGAGAGATTCGGAGTAAGTGGCAAAACCTTCATTGAGCCAGCCATGGTGCCAGTTGTTGCATGTGATACCATCGGCGAACCACATATGGGCCAGTTCATGCACCGATATCCTGAACCAACCCACCGTCATGGCATTTATGATGGTGTTGGTTTGGTTTTCTATCGCTCCATAATAACCCAATTGGGTCATGCCATATTTCTCATTGGCAAATGGATAAACACCAAATAATTCAGTGAAATAATCCATTACCAGAGGAAAATCTTCCAAAGCCTGATGTTGAGAGGCAGAATCTTCGCGAAAGACATAGTAATCCATGGGAAATTCCTCTCCATCCAATCCAACATAGTTTTGCTGGAACATTACATAGTTAGAAACTGCTGCCATGACATAGTAGGTAACAATGGGGTATCGGTGTCGCCATTGAAAGGTTTTCTTATCACCATGATCGATGGTGTTTTCCAGTAGGCCATTGGAAAGAGCGACCAATTCAATGTCATTATAAATTCTCTTTTCGATAGTAATGTCAACATATACAGAATCGGCTTTGTCACCAGGGCCGTCTTTACATGGGTACCAATAATGCGCCAGATAAGGAGTAGAAAGGGTGGCGATAATGGGTTGGTTGCCATGGTGGAATTCGTATCGTAAACCCTTATAACCTCCGGCTTCCACGGGAACTCCCTGATAATGAACCCAAAGGTCGATAAGATCACCGGTATTGTGGGGCTCATCCAGTTGAATATAGATGCGGTCGTTGGCCTGAGAGAAACCAGATGATTGTCCAGTGATGCTGTCCACGGTTAAAGCCCTGTTTAAATCCAGTTCTACATTTTGCAAGCCATCACTGAGTATCTCAAACTGACAGCGTACTCGTCCGGCAATATGGGGTGAGTCGATTCCTATACTCAAATCAAGGTGGTAGAATTTGACATCGATATTGGTGTCGGCCCTATAGCTGAGGCTTCTGTTTACAAATTCATTGAATGATTTCATTTCATAGAAACGATGGGTTTCCACAGCTTTTTCACTCTGGCTATGAGCTACACCTAACTGTAACAAACAAAGGACCATTGTAAAGGTGAAACCCCACTGTATTTTCTTCATCTTATTCATTCCTATTGCTTTGACTTGGTCTTTATGTTCAATTCTACAAATTTTGTTTTCCACTCAAAATCAATTATGTATGATCGTTTCTCATCATCGTAATGATAGGAAGGAAGAGAAGTGGAGCTGCCTGATTTCCTTCGTATCCGGTATATGGTTTCCGAATCGTTTAATCGTTGTGTAATTTCTTTTATTTCATGATCCAGACCAATGAGCTCCAATTGTATCATTCGGCTTTCGGGTTTCCCTTGATAATCATTGGCCTCCCGTTTTAAATGAATTGTATGCCACTTATCTGAATGATCATGCGAAAGTATCATTTTCTCATAGGCTTGCTTTTTAACAGCATCAACTGTTTGTCCATCATCATTGTACACAATGCTGGGCGCCTGATTTTCTGACTCACTTACAAACCATTGAAAGTACATGTTCTGGGTACTGTAGTCATCCATTGAATTTACCGGGGCCACCATGGGTAGATAGCTGCCGGCTTTCACAAAAATGGGAATCTCCTCAAGACAAACGTCCACCTCTATCCATTGACCACCGGCATATTTCTGTTGGTCCCAAAAAGAATACCAAAGATGGTTTTCCGGTAAATATACCTGTCTCGATTGCTGTCCTCTGACAATGATTGGTGCTAGCAATAGTGCATCTCCAAACATATATTGCTGGCCCAGGTCATAGCAAATACTATCGTCAGGAAACTCAAAAAACATAGGCCTCACGATGGGGTTTCCAAGGCTATGGCTTTCTGCTGCCAGCGTATACAAATAGGGGTGCAATTGGTTCCTAAGCTTCATAAACTTCCTGACAATGTCCTGTGTGTTTTCATCAAAATACACCGGTTCAGAAGCTATGCCAGAACCATGTGGACGTAAGATTGGTGAAAAACAGGCCATTTGCAGCCATCTGGTATAAAGCTCGTCATCTTTGGCACCTTGTGCAAAGCCCCCGGCATCGGAATGAATAAATGGTAGCCCTGAAAGGCTCATATGAAGCATCAAAGGCAATTGTGCCTGAAGTCCGCCCCAGCTTCGGGATACATCACCGGTCCAAGGATAAATCGAGTAACGCTGAGATCCGGCATAACCGGCCCTGTTTAAATTGAACAAACGCGTATTGGGATATTCAGTACGGTAGTTGTTGAAGAGCATTTTATGCCAATAGTGGGCATAGATATTATGTACCTCATCGGCAGTTCCATTCACATGGATTATTTCTGAGGGATGGTTTTCCGGTTCGCCCAGATCGCCCCACCAACCGGCTACGCCGCCTTCAATCTCCTTTTTGTATTGTTTCCAGAACCATTCTCCGGCTTCTGGTTTAAAGATATCGATCAGAGCACCATTACCAAAGTAAAAACCATAATTGATGTGTGAATTTCCTTGGTCATCTTTGGCCAATATACCCAGGCTGTCGGTGATACGGAAATTGTCCAGTGAATCCAGAATATAGGGTTCTGTTATCAGGATGGTTTTAACTCCTTTGGACTTAAAATCATTGATCATTTTGTAAGGTTTTGGCCAATTGGGTGTATACCATTTCAGCCGTCCCAGGGTGCCCAGAATACTGTCTCCAAACCAATAAAAATCAAGGATGATGGCATCCAATGGAAAGTCCTTTTTTTGCATCAATCCCACGATGGAGTCGGTTTCTTTCTGGCTTCGATAAGCCATACGCGATTGCAGATTCCCTAAAGCCCATCTGGGTGGCAGAGGTTGATGTCCGGTGAGTTTTGCATATTGGGAGGCAATCCCCTTGAAATCAGGAGCAGCAATAAAAACATATTTCATCAATCCTCCAATACTTCCCCATTCCATAATGGATGCTTCCGTTTCTCCGAGGTCAGCATAGCCCTTTTGTGGATTGTCAAAGAACAACATATACTTTTGAGATGAAACCACCAATGGTATGGAATAATTTAGGTTTCTAGCACCTATCTCATAGCCATATTTCGGGCGGTTGTATAAATTGTATCTGAAACCCTTCAGGTCGAAGGCATTGGAGCGTTCTCCCAAACCATAAAAACGCTCATTATCATCCATATGAAATCGCAAACCATCATTGTCTGAGCGCTCAAAAAAGCCCTTCTCTTCTTGTAAGAGGGTGTCGCCATGATAGACGAACACCCCATAAAACGGATTTTTATGAAAACCAGCTTTCAAACTATCAGTGACATACCAGATATAGTCAGTATCATCCTGAATTCGTATGAATTGTTGATGTGGTTTCATTACAATGGCATGAGAAGAATCAGCTCGGGGTACACTGGTTTTGAAGTGCTTTACCTCAATAATTGATGGTGTATAGGAGCTTATTTGTGTGAGGCCATTGTCGGTTAATATACTCAGGCAGGTGTCGTTGTAGTAGTGGGACAGGTATTTTCGGTGACTATAATTATAGGTAGCTTCTTTCTTTATGGGAGGCTTGTAGCCATTGACAGCTAAAAAGATATCCTCATTGGCTGCAGTTTTGCCCACGCGCCCACCGGCCTCGTCGCGAAATACAAAGGCCAATTGCTGAACCACTTCTTCGCTTCTTAAACCATACAATTCATTGATAACAAAGCTAAACTGATGAAGTCCTCCACCAATGGATTTCATAATGACCCGCTCATCTGCTTCTCCCCAATTTCCAATTACATGTTTCCAGTCACCCCCATCAATACTCTTTGCAGTGATGGCTCCGGTGTGGAGGTAAACAGTTCCTTCATACCCCGACAAACCTTTATTTCCTTCATTGGAATTATAGGTTAGGGTAACCAGGTCTTCAGGAGATGGGTCAGCCGGCTCCAACCAGGCCACCTGTGCAGCAGTTGACACCCAGACAAAGAGAAAGAAGCTGAGAAAAGCTGTGGATTTGCCAGGGCGTTTATAAAAACTATTGAATTTAGGATCTCTCATGAAACTGATCTCGTTTAAGGATGTAATTGAAGTACCATGGGTGACTTTTCAGGCACAACTATGGACTTCCCTAGTTTGATTTTATTGCCGCTTAGCACATGGGTGCAGCTTGTATAACCTGCCAGCCTTTCATTAAACCTGTCAAGGTCTATGGTTTTTTCTTCTTCCGAATTGTTGATCAGAATCATTACTGCTTCCTTATCGGTATGGCGGAAATACACATAAACCCCCTCTTCAGGTACAAAGTGGGTGAGTTTGCCAAATTGAACCGCTTGACTGGTTTTACGCCATTGCAATAGGCTCTGAAGGAAATTAAAAGCTTCGTTTTGCTCTTCACTACGTCCCTCTGGAGTGAATGCATTCATGGGGTCTCCAGGCCAACCACCCGGGAAGTCTTCCCTGATATACCCATGTCCCTTATGTTCCTCACCGGTCATTAATAATTCGGTTCCATAATAAAGCTGTGGAATACCTCTCGTGGTAAGCAGATAAGCCATGGACATTTTAAAACTGTTTATATCCTCTTTCAGTTTGGTATACAATCGGTCACCATCATGATTGTCAGCAAAAACCACCAGGTCCAAAGGTTCTTCATACACATAGTCTTGTGAAAGTACCTCATATAGTTGTGCCGTACCACTGGCCCATCCTTCGTCCTCATTGAAGGCTTTACTGATGGCATACATCAAAGGAAAGTCAAATACATTGGTCAGACCGGATTGTTTGCCATCCTTATTACGCTCATTCTGCATCCAATAGGCCACCGCCTGAGGATAAGATAACCACACCTCACCAACCACATTGTAATTGGGGTATTCGAGTAAAACACGCTCCATCCATTGGCTCATGAAGTCCTGATAGGGATAGGGATAGGTATCCTGTCTAATGCCATCCAATCCCACATATTCTATCCACCAGATGCTGTTTTGTATGATAAAATTGGCCAGGAGTTTATTTTCCTGGTTCAGATCTGCCATGGTCACATCAAACCAACCCTTAACCATTTTATTGTAGTCATATTCCGACTGATGGGGATCGGTGACCACACCACCCCGATAATTGGAGCGTGTAAATTCCGGCCACTGATTGTACCAGTCTTTCATGGGTAGGTCATCTTTCCAATAATAGCCTGTTCCACAGTGGTTAAAAACCATATCCATAATGATCTTTAAGCCTTTCTCATGGGCTTTCTCAACCAGTTCTGCATAGTCCGCATTGCTGCCGAAACGTGGATCAACTTTATAAAAATCTGTCATGGCATAGCCATGGTAGGAATAGGTCTCCATATTGTTCTCCAATAAAGGGTTGATCCATAGGGCAGTAACTCCCAGGTCATTGAAATAATCGAGGTGATCGATGATGCCCTGAATATCTCCTCCATGCCTGCCATTGGGTTTGTTTCTGTCAGCTTTTTCCAGCATGTCTGGGATATTATCATTTGATGGATCTCCATTGGAAAAGCGATCAGGCATCAGCAAATAAATAACATCGGAATTGTCAAAGCCTTTGAATTCACAAGCATCCTTTTTTCTTGGCTTGAGTTCGTAATCATAGCTTGCCTTCACTTTTTTATCATCCATAAATTGAATGCTAAAATGACCTGGCTTGACATTGGCGTCAAATTCAATATCAATGAATAAATAATTGGGGCTTTCCACATGAATAACTTGCCTGATGGATACTCCGTTATAGGTTAGTACGGGAGTCGTTTCTGAGATATTCTGACCATATACCATCAGTTGAAGCTCAGTTGATGCCATGCCGGCCCACCAAAAAGGGGGCTCCACACGTTCCAGATTGGTTTTTTCGGCAAATGCCTGAAATCCAAATAGTAAAGCAAAAATTAAGCTAAGTATTCTGCTTTTCGAAATCATCTTCATCTGTCTATGTTTTCTTTTCTTCCAAAAATAGGTATAAATCCATTTCACTGCTTCTTTGGACCCCAATTGGTATGGTAGCTTTAACCTGCTCACTCCCAATTTGGAAGCCCTCAGATTTTGGTGCAAACGATTGCTATGCATAGCTGTGCAGATGAGCTGATCCAATGAGTGCTAATAAGGGCTTGTCCTCATGCGAAATCATGGCATCCTGAAGCCGAATGATCTATCTTTGTGTTGGAATCTTAAGCCACTGCTATGTCAATTCAATCCAGTTTATTTCAATACTGGGAGACTTTGTATCCCAACGAATCAACTCAAATCCTTGAGACATTTTTAGATACATTAAGCCCTGCTGATGACCAGACTCAAATTAATGACTGGTATAAGGATGCAGTGGTCTATGCACTTTATGTTGATCTGTTTAATAAGGACTTTAAAGGCCTGATTGACAGATTGGACTATATTGAAAGACTGGGCGTGAACTGCTTATGGTTGCTGCCCATCCTGGACTCACCCATGCGTGATGCAGGTTTTGATATCCGCAATTACGATCGTATCAGGATTGATTTGTTGGGTCTTGATGATCGTGCGACTCAGGAGGAAGAAGAGTTTGTATTTACCCAATTTCTTGAGGAAGCCCATGGAAGGGGCATTCGTGTAATTTTTGATATCGCCATCAACCATGTATCAGACCAACACCCCTGGTTTCAGAATGCATTAAGTTCAGAAGATAGTAAGTTTCGTGGTTATTTTATCTGGACCAAGGATACCTCTTTGTACGAGGACGCCCGATTGCTTTTTAAAGGCATTGAACCAAGCAACTGGGAAGCTGCAGGTGATTGGTATTATTTTCATCGGTTTTTCAGCTTTCAGCCCGACCTGAACTACAGAAACCATGAAGTTTTATTGGCCATGTCAAAGTATTTGCTCTACTGGCAAAGTATTGGAGTAGATGGTTTCCGTGCGGATGCGATCCCTTATCTATGGAAAGAGTCCGGAACTTCCTGTGAGAACCTGGATAATACTCATATCATCGTAAAGTTTTTCCGTGCTGTGTTGGATTATGTAAATCCTGGAAGCCTATTATTAGCTGAAGCCTGCCAGCAGCCCAATGAGGTGGTCAAGTATATGGGAGATGGAGATGAATGCCATGCAGCCTATCATTTCCCCTTAATGCCCATGATGTTTAAGGCTATTGCCACTGGTGATGGAGAACCCATCATCAATACACTAAGTCATCAGGTGACCCCTGAAATCCCTGAAAACAGTCAGTGGTTGAGTTTCTTAAGGGTTCATGATGAGTTGAGTTTGGAGCTTGTTTATGTGTCCGAAGCCGACAGAAAATTGATCCATGAGCATTATTGTCATGAACCAGCATGGGATTTTCGTGTGGGTGAAGGCATCTCAGCCCGTCTTTCAGAACTCATGGAACGCGATCCCAAAAGAATCACACTGGCCTATTCACTCATGCTAAGTCTGACAGGTACGCCGGTGGTGTATTATGGAGATGAGTATGGTAAATTGAACGATACAAAGTATTATCAGGAGCAGATTCAATTAACCGGTAAAGATGATACCCGTTTTCTGGTGAGGGGAAGGGTATATTGGGATGATCTGAGCAAAAACCTGGACGACAAGGAAAACTTCCACAGCAGAGTATTGGCCACCACCACCACTATGTTGAATACAAGAAAGCAACACCAGGCCTTTGGACGCGGGGATACCGAATTTCTTATGATTAAAGATGACACTGGAACACCCTTAAAAGGCATTCTGGGGTATACCAGAGTTTATGAAAACGAAACCCTAATTATTTTTAATAACCTGACACCTGGTAATCTCAAGTTCGAGCGCCCCATGCCTGATCAGGATTTAATATTGTTGTTTTCTCAGGGTTTTGCGGTGAATGATAGTGAAGAAACTTTAGAGTTGGAGGCCTATGGAGTTGCCTGGCTCAAACTGGCAGAAAGCTGATCCATTATTTTACCCATACTGCTTTATTAAGTTTATCTTTGATCATATGAAGATAGCTTTTCAGATGATCGTGCTTCTGCTGATTCTCAGCAGTTGTCATAAAAAGAATCCTGTGGTGGTCATGGAAACTAATTTGGGTGATATTCACATCGAATTGTATGCTGAACAAGCACCCATTACCGCAAATAACTTTATACGTTATATACAGGAAAACAGGCACAGAGGGGCCACTTTCTATAGGGTGGTACATGATGGGAATCAGGATAGCAGTCCTGTTAAGATAGCAGTTATTCAAGGAGGATTGTATGAGGATGATCACCCTCAGGCACTACCACCCATTCCACATGAAAATACGACCGAGACTGGGGTGCTGCATTTGGATGGAGTCATTTCCATGGCTCGTTACGGACCGGGTACTGCCACTTTTGAGTTTTTTATTTGTGTGGGTGATCAACCTGCACTTGATCATGGAGGAGACAGGAATCCAGACAATCATGGATTTGCTGCATTTGGTAGGGTCATAGAAGGCATGGAGGTGGTTAAAATTATCCATCAACAACCAGAGAAAGATCAGTTCCTGGAGCCCAGAATACCTATAAATAATATGTCCATAAGACCTTAGGCTTACTTTGTGGGACCGATAGCGACTAAGGATGATTTTTCGCAACCGATTGCATTGGGCAGATCAAACAATGCTTAGTATAGTTTAGTGCATTCTTATTTTATAAGGTGCACAAATGGGATTTCCTCCTCCTTTTTATTCTGATCTTTGTAGTCTTTCTTCCTGAATAAAGAATTGGGGAAATTGTAATATTGTTGACCACTAATAAAACACATAAAGATGTCTGCTTACCCATTTGATGCCGTTATTTTTGACCTGGATGGTGTGATCACCAAAACTGCTACCACACACAGTCATGCCTGGAAGAAAATGTTTGATGACTATCTAAAACAAAGAGCTGATCAACTGGGTGAAGCGTTTGTTCCCTTCAGCGGAGATGATTATTTGCAATTTGTGGATGGTAAACCAAGGTATGAGGGTGTTAAATCATTTCTGGCCTCAAGATCCATTGAATTGGACTTTGGTAGCCCTGATGATACCACAGAGCTTGAAACTGTTTGTGGGTTAGGGAACAGGAAAAATCAGGCATTCAATGAGGTTTTGCAAAAGGATGGCGTAGAAGTTTACCCTTCGACGGTCCAACTTTTTCATGACCTGAAAGAGGCTGGTATTCACATTGGTGTGGCCTCTTCCAGTAAAAATGCTGAGGCGGTGCTTACGGCTGCAGGTCTGATGGATTTTGTAGAAACCAGAGTGGATGGTGTGGTGTCAGCTACCTTGGGTTTGAATGGGAAACCTGCTCCGGATATTTTTGTGAAAGCAGCTGAAAATCTAGGAGTCGAAGTTCATCGCTCTGTGGTAGTTGAAGATGCTTCTTCAGGAGTGGCCGCCGGGAAGAATGGCAATTTCGGATTGGTTCTGGGACTGGCCCGTGAGAACAATACCGAGGCTCTTAAAATCAATGGTGCTGATGTGGTGGTAGATGATATTGAGGATTTTGGATTTAAGGAAATACAACAATGGTTTGAGACGGGCATCAATGAAGATGCCTGGCAGATTCAGTATCACGACTATAATCCTGAGAAAGAAAGATCACGTGAAGCTTTATTAAGCATTGGCAATGGCTTTTTCGCTACCAGAGGTGCCATGGAAGAATCAAAGGCAAGCGAGCATCATTATCCGGGAACCTATGTAGCTGGATTATACAACCGCTTGCTATCTCCGGTGGGTGATCGCCAAATTGAGAATGAAGATTTTGTAAATGCACCCAACTGGTTAACCGTTAACTTTAAAATTGATGATGAGCCATGGATAGATACTGAATCTCTGGATATCATGAGTATCCAAAGAACACTGGATTTTAGAAATGGTCAGTTGTACCGAAAAATGCATATCAGGGATGCCAATAACAAGGAAACTCTCATTGAGTCAAGCCGTGTGATTAGCATGAAAAACCCCCATTTGGCCGCATTAAAATATACTCTTAAACCACTCAACTACAGTGGTTCAGTAAGTCTGTGCTCAACCCTGGATGCAACCCACGAGAATGAGGGCGTGTCCAGATATAAATCTCTGGAGTCGAAACATATTGAAACCATAGAGCAAGGGGGATCCGACCACAACTCTTATTTGGTATGTCAGACCAACCAATCCCATATACAAATGGCACAGGCTGCCAAACTATCACTACGTTCTGATGGTGAGACACAACCAAACAAGATTGGCGTGAGTATGGATGATGGGATCGTCTATTCCTATATTGATGTTGAGCTGAGCCAGGGACAGGTTCTTGAGTTGGAAAAATGTGTTAGTTTTTACACTTCCCATCAATTTGAAACTTCTGAGGTCAAGCAGTCGGCCATAAACGCTGTGGAAGATGACTGGGCTTATGATGATATCTTACGCGATAATGAAGAAAGCTGGGCCAATATCTGGCAAACTGCTGATATTAAAATCGAAGGGGATCGTTTATCTCAAAAATTGATGCGTTTGCACATCTACCACTTGATGGTCTCTGGATCCGGGCATAATGTGGATTTGGATGCCAGTATTACCGCACGCGGACTCCATGGTGAAGCCTATCGTGGTCATATATTTTGGGACGAATTATTTATCCTGCCTTTCTATAATATTCATTTTCCTGAAACGGCTAAATCAATTCTGATGTACCGTTACAGAAGACTGGATGCTGCACGAGACTATGCGAAGGCGCATGGTTATCAAGGTGCCATGTTCCCCTGGCAAAGTGGTAGCGACGGTCGTGAGGAAACACAGGTGATGCACCTGAATCCAGTTACCGGCCATTGGGGGCCCGATCACAGTTCTCTTCAAAGACATGTTTCACTGGCCATTGCCTATAATTTCTGGCAGTACTTCCATGTGAGCAACGACATTAGCTTTATGGAGGCCTATGGGGCCGAGCTTTATTTTGAGATATGTCGCTTCTGGGCCAGCAAGGCACAATTGGATAAAAAAAGCGGTCGCTACTCCATTGATGAAGTCATGGGGCCTGACGAATTTCATGAAATGCTACCCGGAAAAGAAACCCCCGGACTGAAAGACAATGCCTACACCAACCTAATGGTTTCCTGGATGTTTACCAAAGCAGAAAAACTGTTTGATCTATTGAGTGAGAAGGCTAAAGAAAATCTGACTAAGAAAATTGAACTCCATACAGAGGAATTAGCCCATTGGAAAAAGATACAATCCAGACTGAAACTGATAGTTTCTGAAGAGGGTATCATCTCTCAATATGATGGCTACTTTAGCTTGAAAGAGCTGGACTGGGAATACTACAGATTAAAATATAAGAATGTATACCGCATGGATCGTCTGTTAAAGGCTGAAGGAAAATCAGCTGACGACTATAAGGTAGCCAAGCAGGCAGATACCCTGATGACCTTCTACAATCTTAATAAGTCAACGGTGGACGATTTATTAGAACTAATGGATTACAGGCTTCCAAAGGATTATCTGAATAAAAACCTAACATACTATTTACAACGCACATCCCATGGGTCCACATTAAGTCGGGTGGTGCATGCACAACTGGCACAAATTATTGGTGATCAGTCACTCAGTTGGAAGTTGTATCAGGAGGCCCTGGCAAGTGATTTTGTTGACATCCAGGGCGGTACTACAGCAGAAGGAATCCATGCCGGGGTTATGGCAGGAACCATCATGACAGCCTTATCAACCTATGCAGGAGTAGACCTGAGGTCCGATGTATTGGAAGTCAATCCCAATTTACCCGCCAATTGGAAGCAAATCGATTTTAATTTTTATTTTAAGGGCGTCAATTATAGTTTCCGAATAAGTAATGAGCGTGTTGTTATTAGGGCAGATGCTGAAACAAAGCTTATGGTATTCGGAGGTGTTTACACTGTAGGAGGCACAGCAACAGAGATTTATAAGTAACAAATATCCACTACAACTGCAAGTTGCAGTTAAAAATGTAAGAAATGCAAAACGATATAATTACCGTAAAAGACACCCATGTTCAAGCAGCTGAGCTAGTCATGGAAGATGTCCTGAAGAAATTCAAAGGAGGAAAGTTCATCATAACCATTGCTGGTGAAGTGAGCTCTGGAAAGTCAACTTTGTCTTATTTATTGGGACGCATGTTTAAAATGAAGGGCATTAACTCCAAGATCATCGACCTGGTGGATTACTATATTGTACCACCCCTCGAAAGGAGAAAGTGGAGGGCCGACAATGGTATCAAAAGCATTGGATTTGATGAGTACAACTGGCCACTTATTGAAGAGGTGATGGAAAAGTTCAGAAAAGATGAGCAAGCCACATTACCCCTGGTGGATCTGTTAACTGATCATGTGGATACTTTAATTACTGATTTTAAGGATATTCAGGTGTTGATAATGACAGGTTTATATGCCTCTTTTTGTAAAAAGGCAGATTATCGGGTATTCATGGAATTAACCTATAGAGAAACCTATGAGGCCCAGGCTTATACGGCTAGAGAAGGACTTGATAGCTTCAGAAAGAAAATATTGGAAAAGGAGCATAAGGTTGTTCAGGAGCAGAAGAATAATGCAGATATTTATATCGACTTTAATACTTTTATGAATAGTTACCACCTTTAAAATCAGAAAGATGCTTGAAGATGTGTTGTTGATAGCACCCAAACACCGTGAAGTAGGCGAAGAGATTGTTGCCGAGATATTGAAAGCGAAAAAAGACAAATTTATTGTAGCCATTTCGGGTGAATCAGGTTCCGGGAAATCGGAGCTGACCCATGTGGTAGCCAAAGCCCTCAGGAAGCATGGTATCTTCGCCAAACCCATTCATATTGATAATTTCTACAATACCCTGCCTCTGGAACGAATGGAAATCCGCACCTCCGGTGGGATAAAAAATACAGTGGGAATGAAGGAGTATCGGTGGGATTTGGTGCATCAAACAGTGGATGATTTTAAAAACAATCGGAAATCCAGCATGCCATGTGTGGACCTGGTTACTGAGCAGGTGGATGAGTTGATTACCGATTTCAATGGTGTGGATATGCTTATCATTGATGGATTATATGCCATACACAGCGAAGGTGTTGATATGAAGGTGTTGATAGAGCTTACCTACCACGAAACCAAGAAAGCACAATCAGACCGGGGTAAAGAACCCAATAATCCCACACGCTGGGAGATTCTGGAACAGGAGCATCAGGAAGTCTTATCCATTAAACATGAAGCCGACTGGTTCGTCAGTAAAGACTTTACATTGGTAGCAGCAAGGTAAACACCTTAGCTAAGCAAGAAATTGATACTAATAAAGCAGAAGGGCTTTGGCTTAGATTAAGCTGAAGCCTTTTTCTTTTGATCCAGTTTATCCTTTACGAAAACAGTGCTTATGGCTCCCAGGAACATGAATACACCTGCCATGAGTAAGGATGACAATGGATCGCTGTTAAATACATATTTCAAAATCAGGCCACCAAAAATACCATTAACAATTTGTGGTATGGTGATAGACATATTAAAAAGCCCCATGAACATGCCCATCTGTTTAGCAGGAATGGAGTTAGCCAACATGGCATATGGCATGGCCAGTATACTTCCCCAGGCAATACCGATACCCACCATGGGTATAATTAAGTAGTTTGGGTCGCCTATAACAGCAAATGAAAGAAAGGCCAGTCCGCCCAGTGTCAATGCCAGTGCATGGGTAAACCTTCGCCCAAGTCGCTTGGCAACCACCGGAAGTCCCAATGCAATAACCGCTGACACCCCGTTGTATACACCAAAGAGAATACCAACCCAGTTTCCGGCTTCCTGATAGGCCGGACTATTGGGATCGCTGGTTCCAAAAAAGTGGAGGGCAACAGCAGGTGTGGTATACACCCACATAGAAAACAAGGCAAACCATGAGAAAAACTGCACCAATAAAAGCTGCCACATGGTTTTGGGTATGGTAATACCCTTTGTTTTGGCAGTCTTGTCTTCTTCCTCTTTGTCTTCGTAAAATTCAGGTGGATACTCCTTGGTGGTAACTACGGTCCACACTATGGTTGCTATCAGAACAGCAGCACCAAAATAGAATGAAAATATCACATTGTCGGGCACAATACCGTCATTACCTGAATCTCCTGATATGCCAAACCAATTGCTCAACATATAAGGTAACCACGAGCCAACCACCGCTCCAATACCAATAAGCACCGTTTGGGTGGAAAAGCCAAGAGTATGCTGTTCTTCTGGAAGTTTATCTGCAACCAATGCCCTGAAGGGTTCCATGGAGATGTTGATGGAAGCATCCATAATCATGAGCAAACCACCACCAATAAACATAGGAGCAATATATCCTGCAAAATGTGGTGCATTGGGCATTAAGATCAGTGCCGTACTGGTGAGCAAAGCTCCTGCAAGAAAATAAGGCCTCCTTCGACCCAGAGAATTCCATGTTCGATCACTGAAATAACCCACGATGGGTTGGATGATCATTCCTGTTATAGGTGCCACCAGCCAGAACCAACTCAAATGGTGCACATCTGCGCCAAAGGTCAATAGTATTCTGGATGCATTGGCATTTTGAAGGGCAAAACCAAACTGAATGCCAAGAAATCCGACACTCATATTCCATATTTGCCAAAAATTTAACCGTGGTTTTTTTGTCATAACCTGCCTTTTAATTGCCCCGAAAATACACCAAAAGAACGAGATATGGCAGGCGGCAGCTTAGATTATCTCATGAAAAGTAAGCATAAAGGACCGATCATCAACAAAGATTATAATTTGATTGTATTTCAATCGTTTGCATAAAGTAATATGTGCTTCTCCCGAGCTGGTGTTATTATTGGCGAATCCATATGATTATCAGATGGTCAATCCCCTGGAAAAGTATATTTTTGTGCCTTTTAATGGTGAGATGAGAATTCAACTGCTTTTATTGACCTTTTTGTTTTTATGCCTGAGCATAGGTTTGCTTAAGGCACAAAAAACAGATACCATTATTCATACCAATGGGAATGTCCTAACTGGTGAGATCAAGAAACTGAATTATGGTGTGGTCAATTTTAAAATGACGGGTATGGGTACCATCAAATTCAAGCAGAAGAATATTGCCGGGATAAAATCAACCAAGAATTTTGAAATCAGGACGAGCGATGGTAGTAACTACTTTGGTTCTTTGGATACATCCTGGAGGGAGAACACCGTTAAGTTGATGATTTCAAATGGAGTATTGTTGAAAGAAGTAGATGACCTCACAGAGTTATATCCCATCAAGAAGAATTTTTGGTTAAGGACTAGTGGTGCCATCGATTTGGGTTTTGATTTTAGTAAGGGTAGTGATATTGCAAAACTTGATGTGGCCGGTAATCTTACTTACAGAAAAAGACATTCGGATATAAGACTTGAGTTCTCGGACAACACAACCTATCAGGGTGATTCGTTAAATGCCTCCAAATCTGATGTGGATTTCTCTTACCAGAGACATATTAAAAATCGGTGGTATATACAAGGTAATCTTGGTTTGAACTCCAACTCGGAATTAGGACTGCGCTTACGTACCTATCTTACCCTATCTGCTCTGAAGGATTTGGTCCATAACCACGTGAATAGACTTTATGTGGCTGTGGGACCCACCGCCAACAAGGAGTGGTCGTATGGAGATGAGGATCCCATCACAAACTTTGAGGGAATGGTGATCGCTAAATACCATTTGTATAAGTTTACTGATCCCGAGATAACCATTACTAGTGACCTGGGTGCCTATCCAAGTTTTACAGTGGCAGGCAGATGGCGTGTTAATTTTAATGCCGAAGCCAAGGTGGAGGTTATCAAAGACTTCTATGTTGGATTACGCTTCTATAACACCTATGATAGTAAACCCATTGCCGCTGATGCCTCTACCAGTGACTGGGGAGTCGTAACCACTGTTGGGTATTCCTTCCATTAACAGAGATACCTAAAATGATATTGTTATTAGTTAACTTGCAAGCCATTTAATAGCCAAAGTTTGAATCAGAGGTTTAGTAAAAAGGAACATTTATGCAGTAAGAAGCACATTCAATTGCTTTTTAGTGAGGGCTCTTCTCATTACAAATACCCATTTAAACTGCTCTATTATCATTTACAACCACCACAGGCTTCGGCGGTGCAGCTTTTGGTTACCGTATCCAAAAAACAATTCAAAAATGCTGTCGACAGAAACAGGGTCAAAAGGTTGATTAGAGAGGCTTACAGAAGAAACAAAACTATACTTGAGAAGCAGTTTGAAAAACAAGATGACAGCCTTTTAATAGGCCTGGTTTATACAGCAAAAACTATTCTCAGCTACGAGGAAATAGAACGGAAATTAATCCTAATTTTACGGCGCTTAACTGAACAGGATGAAGAGACTGCTAGCTAACCTTTTTATCTTCCTAATTCGGATTTATCAGTATACCCTTTCCCCATACCTGGGTAGGGCGTGCAGATATTCACCAACATGTTCTGTTTATAGCGTGGATGCCTTACGCAAATATGGACCTTTCACCGGAGGGTGGATGGCCATCAAGCGGATCGCCTCCTGTAATCCATGGGGTGGTAGTGGATATGACCCCGTGCCTTAAATTACTGACTATGAATAAATACTTCGAAATACTATTGATTGTCCTTGTGATGATAGCCGGCAGTACGCACACCGGGTTCGCACAGGATGAGAACAACTTTGAGATTTCAAAAAATGTTGAAATCTATGTTGATGTCATGCGACAACTCAACGTTAATTATGCAGATAAAATCAACCCGGGAGAATTAAGTAAAACTGCCATTGATGCCATGCTCAATAAACTGGATCCTTACACAGTCTATATTCCGGAATCACAACTTGAAGATTTCGACTTGATGACCCGTGGAGAATATGGTGGAATCGGGGCACTCATACAAAGACAGGGCGATGTGGTTTATATCACTGAACCATATGAGGGTTTTCCTGCTCAAAAATCAGGATTGGTAGCCGGAGATCAAATCATGGCCATTGACGGTGAATCCACAGAAGGGAAAACTTCCACCGAAATAAGTGAGCGCCTGAAAGGCAGCCCCGGAACGGAACTTACCATAAGCATAAAGCGTTATGGAGATACCATACAGGTTGATGTACCGGTGGTGCGTGAGAAGGTGAAAATTCCCAATATTCCCTTTTATGGTATGCTTGATGATGGCGTGGGCTATATAGGCCTTACTCAATTCAATCCCAGCGCGGCCACAGAAATCAAAAAAGCCTTTGTGGAGCTTCAGAAGAATGAAAACCTGAGTGCCATTGTCATTGATTTGCGTGGTAATGGAGGTGGACTACTTAGTGAAGCTGTGGATATCTGCAATATTTTTGTACCCAAGGGACAGGTGATTGTTACTACAAAAGGTAAACTCAGTGAGCGCTTGCAGGCCCATAAAACCAGGTATGCTGCCATCGACACTAAAATTCCTTTGGCCATACTGGTGGATGATCAAAGTGCTTCAGCCTCAGAAATTGTTGCTGGAGCCATCCAGGATCTTGACAGGGGCATTGTGGTAGGTCAGAAAACATTCGGCAAAGGATTGGTGCAGAATGTGTTGCAATTACCTTACAATTCAAAACTAAAAGTTACCGTGGCCAAATACTATATTCCCAGTGGCCGATGCATACAAGCCATCGATTATTTTTCAGAAAATGGAAATTCAGGTTCTGAGAAAGTGCCGGATTCATTGATCACAGCTTTTAAAACTAAAGGGGGACGTCTGGTGTATGATGGTGGTGGCATTATTCCTGATGTGACCATGGAAAGCCGTCACTTCAGTCAAATTACTGCAGATCTCTTTGCCAACAATTATATCTTCAAGTTTGTGAATGGTTTTGTTGCCGAAAACGAAAGCATTGCTTCACCCAGTGAATTTTACATCAGCGATTCTGTATATGCCGATTTCAAAAAATTCGTAGAAAACAAGTCCTTCAGTTATAAAACCGAAACCGAAGCATTGATTGAACGGTTGAAAGGCAGCGCAGAGCGCGAATCTTATATCGAGGCTATCTCCGACAAAATTGAATTACTTGAAGAAGAAATTAAGACAGAGAAAAAACATGATATTGATAAACATAAAGCTGAAATCAAGGAACTGCTGCGTGTGGAGATCGTTACCCGTTATCATTACCAAAAAGGGAAGATAGAAACTGCCCTTAGAAACGACCCGGATATCATTGAAGTTCTAAAGATTTTGAAAGATAATCAGAGGATGGAATCATTGCTTACTGCATCTAAAATTGGTGGCTAAAGAAACAATATACAAGGATTAGGACGTAAAGGTGAAATCAAGCATAAATATCCATTCATTGTCATACCTCGTGGTAATTGTATTAATTGCTGCCAGCTTGCCGCTATCGAAGTTTGCCATGAGTGTGACGGAGTTTCTGTTACTTGCCCTGTGGTTTTGGGCTGATTTTTCCTTCCGCATTGCTTTCAGATTCTTTAAACTTGGGGGATTCTTTAAAGGCTTCTACCATTTGATAGGATACCTTATTCGTCTGATGTCAGTGAACTTTGTGGATAAGATGGGGCTGTTTTTCAAGAACAAAGCCGCAGTAGTGCTGGCCTCCATTTATCTATTGCATGTCATAGGTATGCTGCACACGGTGGATTTGGATTATGCGTTGAAAGACCTGAGGATTAAGTTGCCCTTATTGCTATTCCCTGTGGTGTTTTCAACCATGAATAAGATTAAATATCCGCAGTTCCGCATCATCATCTTGTATTATAGTGCAGCCATATTGGTGGGAAGCCTCATCAGTTTTGGACTTCTGTTGAAAGGTGAGTATGTAGATATTCGTGATATATCACCTTTTATTTCCTCCATCCGATTTGGTTTAAATGTCAGTTTCGCCTTTTTCTCTCTGATTTACTTCATTGGGGCAGATAGCTATTTCAAAATCTGGCATAAGATATTATTTGCTCTGGTGGCTGTTTGGTTCATAGTTTTCCTTTTCTTACTGGAATCGGTTACCAGCCTCGGAATCATCCTGGTTGTCACCATCGGCTATGCATTCTATCTGACCATCAGAAACCGAACACTAACATTTAAGCTGGTTAGTTTTGCCATTGCAGTGAGCCTGCCAGTGATAGTGCTTTTCTATGTGTCCAATGTGGTACAAAAGGCAACCCACGCACCGGTAGTACATTTTGAGAATCTGGATACCCATACGGCCCAAGGAAATGCTTACGTGCATGACACCATCAACCGACACATTGAAGATGGAAGGTATATTGGCTTATATATGAGCCAGGGGGAAATGATGAGAGCCTGGAACAAACGATCTGAGGTGGATTACAATGGATTAACAGAAGGTGGGCAGCAGATAAAGGAAACACTGATCAGGTATCTGACTTCAAAAGATCTGCGTAAAGATGGGGCAGGGGTGGAGGCACTCTCCGATTGGGATGTACGCATGATTGAGAAAGGAGCCGCTAACTATAATTACCTTAAGTATCCGGGAATGAGGATTCGCATCCTTAAAATACTCATGGGTTATCAGGTATATAAGAAAACAGGGGATCCCAGTGGTAGTTCTGTGATGCAGCGTATTGAGTATACCAAAGCAGCACTAGCCATTGCTGCGGATAATTTCTGGATTGGTGTGGGTACAGGAGACCTTGAAGGGGCCCTGATCAATCAGTATGTAAAGATGAAATCGGAGCTCAAACAACAATACCGCTTCCATGCTCATAACCAGTTTTTGGCTATCCTGATTACTTTTGGGATATTCGGTCTGCTGTGGTTTTTGTTCGCCTTGTTGTATCCGCCTTTTAAAACCAAAGCCTTCGGTGACTATTTCTTTGTGGTTTTCTTTTTTATCATCATGGCTTCAATGGTTTCAGATGATACCCTGGAAACACAAGCAGGTGCCACACTTTTTGCTTTCTTTTATTCCTTTTTGATTTTCGGAAAGGAAAGAGAGAATGCTCCGGCAAAGGCTGACAGCCAGTCCTGAGGCAGTTTCATGTTGGCATCCCCGTAAATTGTCTTAATTTAGCGCAAAAGCCTGGCTTATGAAATCCAAGAAAATTCATATTTCCATTGATGAATACGGCGTCGGAGAAAGCTTGCCAGAAGCTGATGAGAAGCTTGTGACCGAAGCTGAAAAGGCCTTAACAGGCTCCTATGCGCCTTACTCAAAGTTTCATGTGGGTGCGGCGGTACTTCTTGAAGACGGACAAATAGTCAAAGGGAGCAATCAGGAAAATGCAGCCTACCCCTCGGGTTTATGTGCCGAAAGGGTAGCCCTGTTTCATGCCAATGCCACCTATCCTGATAAGAAAATTAAGAGTATTGCCATCACGGCGAAAGCAGAATATTTTGAGATGAATAACCCAGTGGCTCCCTGTGGAGGATGCCGACAGGTTATTGCAGAAACAGAAATGAGACAAAATGAAGCCATTCGAATCATCATGAAAGGCGAAAAGGGAGATGCTTATGTGGTAGAAGGCATTAACAATTTACTTCCCTTGTTGTTTCATGAAGAGAAATTGAAAGATTCCATAAAAACCAAATCCTAACTCAATATTTTAAATCGATAAGCGAACACTATGAAACCCATTGCTTTATTCATTTCCCTTTTGATCCTATTTACAGCCTTTAAAGGCGACAAACCTGCCTACCGTTTATATACCAAGGAAGGCAAAAAAGTCAAGTATAAAAAGATGCTTGAAAAAGTTGCTGATGCTGATGTGATCTTCTTTGGTGAATTGCACAACAACCCCATATGTCACTGGTTACAAGTGGAGCTAACCAATGATCTCTATCTCCTGAAAAAAGATAAATTGATATTGGGAGCAGAAATGTTTGAGGCAGATAATCAGCTTATCATCAATGAATATCTCAATGGGAATATCAGTAAAAAGAGCTTTAAAAAGGAGGCGCGGCTGTGGCCGAATTATGGAACAGATTATGCTCCCCTTCTTGAATTTGCCAAAGATAGCGGGCTACCTTTCATCGCCACCAATATACCAAGAAGGTATGCTTCGGTAGTATATAAAAAGGGTTTTGAAGGATTGGATGAATTAAGCGCAGAAGCCAAATCCTATATGGCTCCACTGCCCATACAATATGATGCAGAATTGCCCGGCTATAAAGCTATGGTTGCTGATATGCAAGCCATGGGACATGCCAATGAGAATTTACCTAAAGCCCAGGCCATTAAAGATGCCAGCATGGGCTATTCCATTGCTGAATTTGCTGAATCCGGGAAACTGTTTTTGCATTACAATGGTTCCTATCATTCTGATAACTTCGAGGGGATACTCTATTACCTGAATCTGTATAAACCAGGTTTGAATATTGTGACCATTGGCTCAGCAGAGCAACAATTGGTGGATGAACTGGAAGAAGACCATTTGGATAAAGCCGATTTTATTCTGGTGGTTCCTGAGAATATGACCAAGACCTATTAAAAGTAGTTTAAGAGCATAAAAAAAGCCGTCTTGAATTCATCAGGACGGCTTTTGTATGTTTATTGTTCAGGTCTATCTCTTGACTTCAACTTCTTCGTATCCTTCAACTATGTCACCTACTTTGATGTCGTTGAAGTTTTCGATATTCAATCCACATTCGTAACCCGATTGAACTTCTTTCACATCATCTTTAAAGCGTTTCAGTGATCCCAGCAATCCGGTGTACACAACAATACCGTCACGGATAACCCGTACTTTGGTGTTTCTGTGTACTTTTCCATCCAACACATAACAACCGGCAATGGTACCCACTTTGGTAATTTTGAAAGTTTCCCTGACTTCAATATTACAGGTAATTTTCTCTTCCATTTTTGGTGTATGCATACCTTCGATGGCTGTCTGAAGCTCTTCAGTAGCCTGGTAAATAATGGAGTATAAACGGATGTCGATTTGCTCGTTTTCTGCCAGTTTACGCGCCTGGTGTGAAGGTCGTACCTGGAAACCGATGATAATGGCATCAGAAGCTGAGGCCAGCATCACATCAGATTCGGTGATGGCACCCACAGCTTTGTGGATCACGTTCACCTGAACCTCTTCGGTGGATAATTTGAGCAATTCATCTGATAAGGCTTCCACGGATCCATCCACATCACCCTTAACAATAATATTAAGCTCTTTGAAATCACCAATGGCAATCCTACGGCCAATTTCATCCAGTGTAATATGTTTCTGTGTTCTCAGGCTCTGCTCTCTGATCAGCTGTTGACGTTTGTTACCCAAACTCTTGGCTTCTTTTTCATCGAGCATGACATTGAAAATCTCACCCGCCTGAGGAGCAGCAATCAATCCAAGCAATACCACAGGAGTGGCAGGCCCGGCTGAATTAACGCTCTTATTCCTTTCATTAAACATGGCCTTTACTTTTCCAAATACAGGACCAGCTAACAAAATATCACCTTTAGACATGGTTCCATCCTGAACCAGTACGGTAGCCACATATCCACGCCCTTTGTCAAGGGTAGCTTCAATAACGGTTCCCTTACCTGGTTTGTCTGGATTGGCTTTCAGCTCCAGCATCTCGGCTTCGAGCAATACTTTTTCAAGCAAGTCGCTCACACCCATACCGGTGATGGCTGAAATTTCCTGAGACTGGAATTTACCTCCCCAATCTTCAGTTAGTATATTCATTTGCGACAGCTGCTCTTTGATTTTATCGGAGTTTGCCCCTTCCTTATCCATTTTGTTAAAGGCAAAAACTATGGGAACTCCGGCAGCTTGTGCGTGGTTGATAGCCTCCTTGGTTTGCGGCATCACGCTGTCGTCAGCAGCAATTACAATAATGGCAATATCGGTTACTTTGGCACCCCTTGCACGCATAGCAGTAAAGGCTTCGTGACCAGGTGTGTCAAGGAAGGTAATCTTCCTGCCACTTTCAGATTGTACTTCATAGGCACCGATATGCTGGGTAATACCACCAGCCTCACCGGCAACCACATTGGCTTTACGAATGTAGTCAAGTAATTTGGTTTTACCGTGGTCAACGTGTCCCATCACAGTTACAATCGGGGCTCTCTCAACCAATGATTCCGGATCATCCTCTTCTTCTTCAACCTCAAGGTCAGAAGCATCATCAACACTCACGAAATCAACTTTGTAGCCAAATTCTTCGGATACCAGGGCAATGGTTTCTGCATCCAGACGCTGGTTGATGGAGACAAACATGCCCAGTTGCATACAGGTTTTGATAATCTCTGTAACACCGACACTCATCATATTGGCCAATTCATTGGCAGTTACAAACTCAGTAACCTTCAGGATGAGTTTTTCATCCTCTTGTCTTTGAATTTCTTCCTGCGCGCTTTGGGAGGCCTGATCACGCTTTTGTCTACGATATTTGGCAGATTTGGATTTTCCTGTGGGGGCAAGTCTTGCCAGGGTTTCCTTAATCTGTTTTTGGATTTGCTCATCCGTAAGTTCCGGCTTGGCTTCACGTTTTTTAGCCCCGGGGCGAGGTCTTTTACCCCTTTCACCACCACCTGAAGGCGCACCACCTGGTTTGTCCACTCGTTTGGTGGTTGCAATACGTTTCCTTTTCTTCTTCGCGTCTACCTTATTATCAGCAGATGAGGCCACCGGTTTTTTCTTCTTGGGCTTGTTAACCGGTAATTCGATTTTATCAAGCACCTTAGGTCCTGAAAGCTTTTCGAACTTGGTAGGAATGAAATTGTCCTCATCCGTTTTGGCTTCCTTTTCCTTTTCTTTTTCTTTTGGAGTTTCAGCAGGCTTCTCCTTTGGCTTCTCTTCAGCTACAGGTTCTGGCTTTGCTTTGGTTGTTTTGGCAGGAGCAGCTTCTTCTACCTTCTCAACAACTTCCTCCTTGGGTTCTTCAACCACTTTTTTGCCTTTTTTACGGGCATCTATTTCTTTCTGCTTTTCAGCTTTGGTTTTCTTCTTAGGACGGGTTTTCTGATTGATATTTTCCAGATCAATTTTACCCAATACTTTGATACTATCACCATCGGCCTCTTCAGCATCAGCTGTTGGTTCATCCTTGGTTTCAGCTTCTGGCTCCGGACTAGGCTCAGGAGTCTCTTCAGCTTTTTCAGCCTCTTTGGTTTCTTTAGCTTCAGTTGTTGGGGCTTCTTCCTTGGCAGGTTTTTCTTCGGCCACCACTTCTTCAACAACGGCTTCTTCTGCTTTGGCGGGCTCTTCTTCTGCCACTTCAGCAGCTTCCTCTACAACGGGCTCTTCTTTCTTTTCAGGAACTACTTCCTCAACCTTAGGTTCTTCAGCTGCTTTAGTTTCTGGTTCAGGTGTGGGTTCTGCCGGGGCTGTTTCAGGCTTGTAGCTGCTTCCGGTATTGGTAATAAATAACTCCTCACCTTGCTCGAAATCCTCTACCTTGGCTTTTTCCTCCTTGGTGTAGGTGTCTTCGATGGTAATAGTCTCTTTACCAACAAACTCCAATCCGCGTTGTTGAGCTATCTCCTTAACTTCCTTTTCCTCCTGGAATTCATTGGTAAGCAACTCATACATTTCCGGATCAAGTTTGGTATTGGGGTTGCGATCAACCTCAATGCCATTATTCGCCAGAAACTCGATAATGGTATCCAAGCTAATGTTGAATTCCCGAGCAGCCTTGCTTAATCTTACAACCTTTTTTGTTCCGGCCATATAAATTTTGTCCTTTATTATAATTTCATTCCTAGTGGAAGCGCGTAAAAATACTATATTTTATTCAAATTCAGCTTTTAATATACGCACCACTTCCAATACGGTCTCCTCTTCGAGATCCGTTCTGGTGATCAGCTCTTTAACCTCCAATTCAAGTACACTCTTGGCGGTATCACAACCGATGGTTTTTAACTCATCGATGATCCACTGATCGATTTCATCATTAAATTCTTGCAAGTCAACATCTTCAGTGTCGGTATCAGTGTCTCTGTAGACATCGATTTCATAACCTGTAAGCTTACCGGCCAATTTAATGTTGAAACCACCTTTACCAATGGCAAGAGAAACCTGGTCGGGTTTCATATAGACCTCCGCGCGGTCGCTGTCCTCTTCCAGTTTGATGGATGTAATCTTTGCAGGAGACAGTGAGCGCTGAATATAAAGGGATTGGTTATTGGTGAAGTTGATCACATCAATGTTTTCATTTTTAAGCTCACGCACAATACCATGAATACGTGATCCTTTCATTCCCACACAGGCACCCACAGGGTCGATGCGGTCATCATAGGATTCCACAGCAATTTTGGCTCTCTCACCGGGTACCCTGACAATTTTTTTGATGGTAATCAGTCCATCATATACTTCAGGTACTTCAGCTTCGAACAGGCGCTCAAGGAACACAGGAGAAGTACGTGATAAAATAATTACGGGAGCATTGTTTCTCATATCCACTTTGGATACCACCGCTCTGATGGTGTCACCCTTACGGTAGTAATCCGAAGGAATTTGTTCTGATTTGGGTAAGATAAGTTCAATACCTTCATCATCGAGAACCAAAATTTCTTTCTTCCAGACCTGATAAACTTCACCGGTCATGATTTCTCCAACTTTCTCCTTGTACTTCTTGTATACATTGTCTTTTTCGTACTCAAGAATCTTGGATACCAGGTTTTGACGAATGGTCAGAATTTCACGTCTTCCAAAATCCATCAGTTTAACCTGTTGTGAGAATTCCTCTCCCACTTCAAAATCAGGTTCTACTTTGATGGCCTCTGAAAATGCAATTTGCAGGCTCTCGTCTTCCACTTCACCATCTTCTACAATCTCACGATAGTGCCAGATCTCGAGGTCACCTTTGTCGATATTTACAATGATGTCAAAATTACTGTCGGGTCCATATTTCTTAATCAGCATATTGTGGAAGATATCCTCAATAATATGCATCATGGTTTCCCTGTCGATATTTTTAAACTCTTTAAATTCCGAAAAGGTTTCGACCAAATTAATAGTATCCATTTTCTTAGTTTTTTCAGTATATGCCTAAAAAATAATAATGCCTTTTGCTTTCTTAATACGGATCATGGGGATCTCAACCACATCACCGGTTTGCATTTTTTTACTCTTCTTTTTGCCCTTCTTTACTTCCGCTGCTATCTTAATCAGTTCTTCAGATACTTCTTTCAAAATACCACGCAATTTGCTGTCATCATCCAATATAAGTTCGATGGCTTTATCGATGTTCTTAATATACTGTCGGGGATCAACAAATTCTTCATCGATTCCGGCGGATGACACACGCAACTCAAAATCTTCTTCCTCACGGTCGAGTGTTTGCTCAATATGACGGCTGAGGTCGATGCAGTGTGAAATAGTTACGCCTGTAACACCATCAATAAATACATTGATGAGGTTGTCTGAACTCACAGTTAAACGCACCACAAAACGGTCGCTTCCCTCCAGGAATTCATCGGCTAAGGCTCTTATGTAAACTTCCTTTATCATTATAAAAAGAGGGGACTCCTAGTCCCCTCATCAAATTTTCCCTGTCACTCTAAGAAGTTGTCCGACAAGGATTCGAACCTTGACTGTATGAACCAAAATCACAAGTGCTACCATTACACCATCGGACAATCGGGGTGCAAAGATACATCATTTTTTATTATTCCAAATACAAAATTCGTTTTCTTGAAAAATTCTGTGGTGCTCTGGCCTGCAGCCATGGTTTTTTGATTGAAAATGTCTTAAAATTCGTTAAAAGCACCGCTGTTTTATGAGCCGCTCAAATGAATTGTTCTACTTTAGTCTTCCAAATGCATTTTTAAGCTTTCATTCATGATGAATTACAGTAAAACCAATACAATTATCGGCTGGGCTGTTTTTGCCATCGCCACGCTGGTATATTTTCTGACCCTGGAGCCCACAGCCAGTTGGTGGGATTGTGGTGAATATATTGCAACGGCATATAAGCTTCAGGTGGGACACCCTCCAGGGGCGCCTCTATTTCAGTTGCTTGGACGCTTTTTCAGCTTATTCGCCTTTGGTAATGTGGAAAACGTAGCCCTCATGATCAATATCATGTCTGCTCTGTCAAGTAGCTTCACTATTCTTTTCCTATTCTGGACAATTACCATTCTTGCCAGGAAACTGGTTGCCAATCAGGGAGAAGAGCCTGCAGGTACTCAGCAATATCTCATATTTGGTGCTGGTGTCGTAGGTGCGTTGGCCTATACTTTCTCTGACTCATTCTGGTTTTCAGCTGTTGAAGGAGAGGTCTATGCCATGTCCTCATTTTTTACCGCAATAGTTTTCTGGGCCATTTTGAAATGGGAAGCCGTATCTGAAGAACAAGGGGCTTTTCGTTGGTTGATACTGATTGCGTATATGATCGGTCTATCCATTGGTGTTCACTTGTTGAATCTGTTGGCCATACCCGCCATTGCCTACGTATACTATTATAAAAAGTATCCTTATTCACATAAAGGATTTTTCATTGCCGGTGCAGTTTCCATTGCCATTCTGGCCAGTGTAATGTATGTGATCATTCCCTGGGTGGTGGAATTTGCAGGGAAGTTTGAATTGTTTTTCGTGAATTCGGTGGGCTTGCCCTTTAATTCAGGGACCATCATTTACTTCCTGCTTATTGTTTCTGCCATTGTCTGGGGTCTGCACTATACCCGGAAAAAAGGCAAGGTAGTTTTAAATACAGTGATTCTCGCATTGGTGTTTATCCTCATTGGATACTCTTCCTTTCTGATGCTGGTGATCCGCTCCAATGCCAATCCACCCATCAATGAAAATGCTCCCAAGGATGCAATCAGCCTGTTGTCCTACCTCAACCGCGAGCAATACGGAAGCTGGCCACTGGTTTATGGTCAGTATTACAATGCGCCCGAAGTGGATCGCGAAGATGGAAATCCTGTATATATTAAAGATGCAACAAAGGGTCGTTATGTGATAAATGACGACAGAAAAGGAATCATTCCCGTATATGATGAGCGCTTCCAAACCTTGTTTCCACGGATGTGGAGCGACAGACAAAGTGGCCATATCAGTATGTATAAGCAATATGGTGGGAATAAAGGAACACCTATTTCGGTGACCCAACCTGATGGAAGCTCGGAAATTCTTTACAAGCCCACTTTTGGGGAAAACCTGCGGTTCTTTTTCACCTACCAGCTTAATCATATGTATATCCGCTATTTCATGTGGAACTTTGCCGGCAGGCAAAACAATATCGAAAGCCAGGGAGATCCGGCACATGGGAACTGGATCAGCGGCATCGGATTTATTGACAATATGCGCCTGGGTGATCAGAGCAATTTACCTGCAAGCATGAATAATCCTGCAAAAACGACCTTTTACTTCCTGCCCTTTATTTTGGGAATTCTTGGCTTATCCTTTCACTTTAAGAAAAACCGAAAGGATACCTGGGTGGTCTTTTTACTATTCATTATGACTGGTCTGGCCATTGTGGTGTATTTGAACCAATATCCTTACCAACCCCGTGAACGGGATTATGCTTATGCCGGATCCTTTTATGCCTTTGCCATATGGATAGGCTTGGGTGTGTTGTCATTGAATGACCTCATTCAAAAATATATTGCCAATAAAAAAACTGCTGCAATAGTGGTGACTTTGGTTAGTTTAGTGCTGGTGCCGGGTATTATGGCCAGTGAAGGCTGGGAGTCACACGACCGTTCTGGTAAATATGCCGCAAGGGATTTTGCGCGTATGTATCTGGAATCCTGTGAACCCAATGCCATCATTTTTGCCAATGGCGATAATGACACCTTTCCTTTATGGTATGCACAAGAAGTGGAAGGCATCCGAACCGATGTCAGGGTGGTGAACTATATGTTGGCTTCCGGTGAATGGTATACCGATCAGCTCTTTACCAAACAATATGAGTCAGATCCTTTACCATTATCCCTGTCCAAAGACTTTTATCACAAAGGTTCCAATACCCAGGTATTGTTGATACCTCGTTTTGATGATTATGTCAGCCTGCAGGAAGGAATTGCCTTTGTGGGCAGTGAAGATCCCAGAACCAAATATCCATTGAATGATGGCAGGAAGTTCAATTATTTTCCAGCCAGCAAGGTTGTTTTACCCGTAGATTCAGTGGCGGCCATTGAAACCGGAACCATTAAACCGGAAGAGGCTACACGCATGATCAAGGAATTTAGATGGAACATCAGTCAAAACGGACTTATCAGGAATGAAATGATGTTACTCGACCTGGTGGCTACCAATAACTGGGAACGACCCATTTATTTTGTGAACCCCCACAGTGTTCGTACCGTATTACCCTTAAGTAAATACTGCCACCTGGAAGGCATGTTGTATCGTTTGAAACCCATCGAAGCTGAAGAATATATTCAAGGCCTGGGTGGTGTGGATGTGGACCGTACCTATGAAATCCTTATGGCAGAAGATGCCCGATGGGGACGCTTAAATGAGCCTGATGTAGTATTGGACCGTGAAAGTGAACGCCATGTGCAGGATTTAATGACCAAGCAAAGTTATCGACGACTGGCCATTGCCCTGATCAACGATCAAAAGATGGATTCAGCCATAGCGGTGTTAGATAAAGCCCTTTATTTCTTCCCTCATGACAAATTCCCCTATGACATCATGATGCTTGGATGGGCGGATGCCTACTTCAGGGCCGGAGCTACGGAGAAAGGACTTGAAATGTCACAATTGCTTCTGGAACGTTATGGAGAAGACTTAGCCTATTACCGCAACCTCAATATGGCCTTTCAAAATCACTACCGTAAAGAGATACAGGAAGGTCTGAATGTCTTACAAGGTCTGCAGCAAATTAGTGCACAATACCAGCAAACCGAATTCAGGAAAGAGGTAGAAGCAGTTTTGGCACTGCAATAATCTTTTCAGAGCCAGTCTGTCACATTAAATCACTTATGTTTCAATGGGATTGGGGTAAAATTTTTAATTTCGCCGCATAATCCCGCTATGGGTAAAAAGAAAAGCATGACGAATTTTAAAAAGACCAATGATTTACTGGGTTGGGCCGTCTTCGGCATAGCAACTCTGGTATACTTCCTTACACTGGAACCCACGGCAAGTTGGTGGGATTGTGGTGAATATATTGCTACAGCATATAAGCTGCAGGTGGGTCACCCTCCCGGGGCTCCTCTGTTTCAGTTGCTCGGCAGATTCTTTTCATTGTTTGCCTTTGGTAACCTGGAAAATGTAGCCCTGATGATCAACATCATGTCGGCCCTATCCAGCAGTTTTACCATTTTGTTTTTATTCTGGACGATTACCATGCTTGGAAAGAAACTCATGAAAACTGATAAGAAAGGTCATATGTCTGCTGGTAATGCCTGGGCTGTTTTGGGTGCAGGAACTGTAGGTGCCTTGGCTTATACTTTTTCAGATTCCTTCTGGTTTTCAGCCGTTGAAGGTGAGGTGTATGCCATGTCATCTTTCTTTACTGCTATTGTTTTCTGGGCCATTCTCAGGTGGGAAGAAGTTGCCGATGTGCGTCATGGTTACCGATGGTTGCTTCTTATTGCTTATATGGTAGGCTTGTCCATTGGGGTTCACCTGCTGAACCTCTTGGCCATTCCGGCTATTGTTTATGTGTATTATTACAAAAAATATCCCTATACGAAAAAGGGCTTTGTCATTGCAGGCCTGGTGTCGCTGTTCATACTATCCATCATCATGTATATTATTATCCCTTGGGTAGTGGAACTGGCAGGTAAATTTGAGCTATTGTTTGTCAATGGATTTGGCATGCCGTTTAACTCAGGAACCGTTGCATATTTTGCCCTCATCATAGGATTGATCGCCTGGGGACTACATTTCACCAGGAAAAAAGGTAAAGTAGTATGGAATACTATCATCCTGGCGGTGGTCTTTATCCTCATAGGCTATTCATCTTTCTTTATTCTGGTGATCAGAGCCAATGCCAACACTCCCATCAATGAAAATGACCCCAAGGATGCCATCAGTTTGTTATCCTATCTGAACCGTGAGCAATATGGTACCTGGCCTTTATTCCATGGTCAGTATTACAATGCACCTGTGGTGGATCATGAAGATGGCAACCCCGTTTACGTAAAAGATTTTGAAAAGGGTGAATATGTGGTGAATGATGACAGAAAAGGCATTATTCCGGTTTATGACGAACGTTTTACCACCATTTTCCCCCGTATGTGGAGTTCGTCCAAACCTTCGCATATTACCTTATACAAGCGTTTTGGTGGTGACAAGGGTACACCGGTGCAAATAACTGCTGCCGATGGGACCAAGGAAATTGTGTACAAGCCCACCTTGGGAGAAAACCTGAAGTTTTTCTTCAGTTACCAGGTGAACCATATGTACATCCGCTATTTCATGTGGAATTTTGCCGGCCGCCAGAATAATATGGAAAGCCAGGGTGAAATTATGAATGGCAACTGGATTAGCGGTATTGGTTTTATCGACAATATGCGCTTGGGTGACCAAAGCAATTTGCCTGCCAGCATGCAGAATCCGGCCAAAACTACCTTTTATTTCCTTCCCCTATTGCTGGGATTGCTGGGATTTCTCTATCAGCTCAATAAAAGTAAAAAAGATACCTGGGTAGTCTTCCTGCTCTTCTTTATGACAGGACTGGCAATTATCATTTACCTTAACCAAACACCCATGCAGCCCCGTGAGCGTGATTATGCTTATGCAGGGTCCTTCTATGCTTTTGCCATCTGGATTGGACTAGGGGTAATGGGCTTATACGAAATGCTGCAGCAAAAAATGGGCAATAAGGTTATGGTGGCCGGAGTGGTTACTTTAGCAAGCCTGATCCTGGTTCCTGGTATAATGGCCAAAGAAGGATGGTCATCACACGACCGTTCCGGAAAATATGCTGCCCGTGATGTGGCGCGCATGTACCTGGAATCCTGTGAACCCAATGCCATATTATTTACCAATGGAGACAATGATACCTTCCCGCTGTGGTATGTGCAGGAAGTGGAAGGCATCAGAACCGATGTGAGGGTCGTGAACTATATGCTTTCCTCCGGAGACTGGTATGTGGATCAGATGTTCCGAAAAGTTTATGATTCGGATGTATTGCCCCTGTCCATCGACCGCTCCTTTTATGCCCGTGGCGATCAAAATTATATCCCTGTTTTTGAGCGAATAGAAGAATTGGTTGACTTACAGGATGCCATTGCATTTATAGAAAATGACGACAAAAGAACCAAGGTACCCTTGCAAAGTGGCGATTGGATCAGCTATATGCCTTCCAAAAACCTGAGGTTAAGCATCGATTCGGCTGCTGTAGTCAATAGTGGAACGGTGGATGCTTCCAAAGCAGATCAGATTGTGGATGAGATCACCTGGCGTATGAGTCAGAATGGTATGTTTAGAAACGACCTCATGCTGCTTGACCTGGTGGCGACCAACAATTGGGAACGGCCCATCTATTTTGCCAACCCCAATGCCATCTCCAAGATGCTTAATGTAGATAAATACTGTCATCTGGAAGGCATTGTATACCGTTTTAAGCCTGTGGAAGCTCCTGAATTTATCACCAAAATTGGTGGTGTGGATGTGGATAAAACCTATGCCATGCTCATGGATGAGAATACCCGTTGGGGACGATTGCATGCCGATGACGTGGTGGTTGACCGCGAAAGCGACCGCAACTCAGGCCTCATCAAACAAAACTATATTCGTCTGGCTCAAGGCCTGGCCGGTGAAGGAAAGATGGACTCCCTGGAAAAGGTGCTGGACCGTGGCTTGCATTTCTTCCCTCACGAGAAATTTGCCTTCGATTATTATATGATCCCCTGGGCAGAATACTATTACCGTGCCGGCGCCAATGAAAAGGCCAACGAAGTGGTTCAAGTGATTACAGACAGGTATCTGGATGATCTTAACTATTATGGTTCCATTGACAGCCGTTTCCTGGCTGCCTATGATGACAAGATTCAGGAAGGAATGGCCGTGTTGCAGCGATTGATACAGCTCACCAACCAATACCAACAAAAGGAACTGGCCAAGGAGATTGAAGATGCCTTTTACGAACAAATAGGATCCATGGAGCTGCAATAGGATTTGCAGTTCTACACTATTCTGTTTCTTCTGTAAAGCATATAATAGACCTGATCAGCTGATTATGTTTATGGCCTGTCTTGGGCTACCTTTATTAATCACCATTGAAGCTGTCAAAGGACCAGGTACAGGAAAACGCCTAGAAAATAGAGCTTTTATAGGCCATTAATCAATGTTATCAATTCTTTGCTTTTTCAATATGTTAACTATCCTTTGATTGATGATTTCCGATAGGTTCCAATTGTACAGATCCGGGTCGGTTGTGCTGTAGAATGCCACAACCACAGCATCAATATCTTGATGATAGCTTGCAAAGCTTTGATAACCAGGCACCCAGCCCGAATGTTCATATTCGTAAACGGAAGCATATATCTCCTGTTCTCCCTGTTCAAACAAAGTACCATCTTTCAGTGCCCTGAGGAATGTGCCCACATCTTCCGCCGTGGCATGCATACCATAATCGTTTGTCTTTAAATCATGGGGATATCCTATATGATAGCCACTCATCACTTCCTCAATATTTACCTCACTCAGTGAACTATAGGTATTGCTAAGGTTTAAAGGTGTCAGAATTTCTTGCTGAATGAATTGAAAGTTAGGATAAGCCAGTTCGTTATCCATTATTTTGTTGATTAACAGATAATTCGTATTGCAGTATTCATAATCTTCTCCGGGTTCAAAATTGGCTGGCATGCCTTTAATCAAAGCAAGACTTGCTTCATAGGTTTCTGCTGGAGCTGCCCAAAAATTAGGTGCATCTGTGAAATTGGGCATGCCACTTCTATGCTGTATCATCAATTCTAAGGTAATTTGCTCAGCGTTATCGATGCTACCTACTAGCTCGGGTAAGTAATCTGCGATTGTTTTATCCAGAGAAAGCCGTCCATCACCTACCAATTTGGTAACAGCCACCGCATCATATAATTTGCTGATGCTGGCAATTTTAAAGAGGGCCTTGGGATTGGCTGGTATCTTAGCCTCTCTATTGTGCCAGCCTGCAGCATAATACTGTGGTGGTTTGCCGGCCTGATCTATATAGACTAGCATTCCTTCAAATCCATGACCTATGGCTTTGTCTAACTGTTCCTGAACCGTATTGGGTAGTGGAAGTATCCATGCCTTAAGTAAGAGCCAGGGGACAAAATACAGTGAGGATATGCTTACCGCAATAAATAGGATCCGGAGGACTCGTTTTATCTGTTTTTTTGTCATCTTCATTCCAATTACTTCCTTTTTTCGAATGGCTAATAAACAGAAAATATGCGTTCTTTCATATCAATTTGGCCTGTTAAAATTTTCACCAGCGTATAAATGATTTTACACCAGTGTGCAAAACGGTTTACACCAGTATACAAATTATTTTGCACCCGTATGTAATTCATTAGTTCGCTATGTATCTGGTTAAAAGATAGTTGCGAGTGTCAATTTTATCTTTTTGTAGCAGAAGTAATTTTGACCCTAAAAGGACATGGTTCAGGAAATTATTGTCTTGGGGAGTTATTGGATATTGTGGGTATGGACTATGGTAAGTAATTTACTGACTAGCGAACAGAGAATTATACCTTCGCTATACACTTTGTTGTGTGAATTTACTCCCTAAGTGACAAGGGTAACAACGGCAAAGATCAATCCCATGAAAACATATAGACCCATAATAATAGCCAGCAAGACTCCAATATATGTGTAATGTGATTTTAAATTGTCGAATGCTAACTCAAAGGATCTTTGGTCCATCTCTTGAACGCCTTTCTTGGTGAATTTTGCAAAACGAAATAGGTACAACAACGGAAAGAAATAAATGAGTCCAAAGATTAAATAGATAAACCCAAGAAAAAAGGAAGAAAATCCTGGTAGCGGGTCTTCTCCGGTAACACTATTCATAATCGATCCGAGTGAAAATCCGAATATTACAATTAAAGCCATGAAAACAAAGCCCACAATTGCTATAAACATGGCCCATTTTCTGGTTGTTTCGAGATTAGTCTGAATTGCTGAATTAAGATTTAAGTCATTTTTTGTGAGATTGGTTTCCATATATCTAATAATTGGTTAATGGGGATATTGTTTAACTAATGTAAATATGAAGTAGTGCGTTTAAATCTGCTATAATTATGACAATTGGTATTTATATCTGATATAGAGGTTTGTTTGACATCGTTATTGGTCATCTTTTGGCCAACCATAAAGAAGCCTGGTGACAGTATTAATGGAGCGTTTTCTCCATCATATATTTACGTTTGAATGTCATTGATCCATCATAAATGCTTTCAATGATGGGGCTGTTATACATCCTGTCCATGGGCGTGAATAGTATTTGCTCACTATTCCCGGCCTGGTTTTCATACACATATTCGACTTCCAGGCCACCGGTGTTGTCACTAAAGTACTCTCTGATCAAATGACCATCCTCGTATTGGTAGTTTAATGAATGCGTTTTAAACCATTTGTTCTGCCAATTGTAGAACCTTGTTTTTTCCAATAAACCATCAGAATTGTATTGGTATTCCTCCTTGTCCTCATTAATCCATATATCGGCATTTGCATAGTATCCTGATGAAAACCAGCTTTTGGGCATGCCATTCTCATAGGCAAATTCCTCATTGTAGAAATACATATCATAATACAGGTCTTTGAGGCGGTATTGTATCACCTGTTGATCATCATAGGTGTACTCACCTTTACTGACTTTATGTAGTATGCCATTACCCTCCACATCCATATGGAAATCGAAGGACTCCAGCAAAGCTCCGTTGAAATGGAAGACAATTTCTTCGCGGCTTATGAACTTACCGTCAACATATTCATAAAACTTCATTCTGTCCATGCGTTGATCAGTAAATTCATATTCGGCTTTTTCAGCAAGATATAATGGGCCGTCTTCCCCAAAATAAGATATGGCAATAACCATGTTGCCCTCATAAGTATAGTGACAGTTTAATGTAGTATCCCAGGTATTATAACTCGAATTGGATTTAAACAGGACAGTTCGGTTCACCAACAGATTGTTCTCATAATTATAAAACACTTTCAAAGCACCTTCAATGACATCATTTGACATGCTCATTTGCTTGATGCGTTTGTGGTTCATTTGAAGGCTATCATCCTTTTCACAGGCAAAGAAAAACGGCAGGCAAAATAACAGATACAGAAGCTTTTTCATAATTGGGTTGTTTATAATATCCTCATGCACAAAAGTGTACAAGCAGTACATTTACTTAATGCTATACAGCACTACTATACCAATAGCAACAACTGCTTTTACATACCTAAGAGGTCTGTAAAGCCGAAGTATTCCAGAAAATCTTCAAAAAGAAAACTAAAGGGTTTCGTGTTTTGTTCATTGTATAGCAGGTCACCCCAAATGTAGGAAAAATCCAAATGAATTAAACTGGATATTGCGATCAGTTAGAATAGTAATTGACGACCATATTTAAAGTGCTTTGAAATCAATTATTTGTGTGATTCTGCAATGAAAATATCTTATCTTTATAAACCTGCTCATAAAACCCAATTTCCCATGTCAGAAAATGCCAAAGATCAAAATTCGGAAGCTTACGAATTATTGGAGAATATGAATAATATGTGGTCCGATGTTAGCACTGACGACCAGGGTGAAGAATCCAGAACTCCTGCTTCACTTGATGAAGTGAATGCATCAATGGCCATTCTGGAAGAATTTTACTCCATGAATGTTACCATAAAAGAATACAAAGACTGGGCAGATTCGCTGAAGGATATGTTGGCAACCTATAAGGAGATTTTTGAGTCTGAGGAACCAAAAGATGATGAGGTGGCCCAGCTGTTGGAAGAAGTTTTTATGCTTTGGACTGAAATCTCTTACCATGATGAAGCCGAGTACCGCAGCCCAAAAAACTGGAAGGAAATAAGGGCTTCAAGGGCTTTGCTTAAAAAAGCCAATATGATGACAGTTGAAGATGATCAGTTGTTAGCCAGAATTGAGGAATTGGAAGATGTGCTAAACTCTGCTGAAAAAAAGATTCCAAACCACAGCAGCAGAGTTATTGCCAGTCTTATTTTTAGTGTTGTTATTCTTTTAGGGCTTGTTTTCCTATTATCCTGGAACACTTTTGAGCTGAAAGAAGTCAGCTATGATGCAGAATGGTTCACCACAGGACAAAATGGAAACCTATTCTGGACTACGCTGGATGACAAGGAAGAACAAAAGGCGATTACGAGGAAAATTTACCTGCCAAGAAACACCAAATTGGAACCTTTGGGAAGGAAGGGAAAGTCGTGGATACAGGTCAAAACACCAAATGGAGACTTTGGGTTTATTGACTTTAAATTGCTTAATGGAAGCAAGCATAGAAAAGCAAAGGCAGGCGCACGGATTTTCATGAAGATTGGGGCAGAAAAGGAGGATACTTTAACTTCAGGAAGCATGGTAACTGTTCTGGAAAGAAAAACACAGAAGGTAAATTATGGCAGCATTGATTATATCAAAATAAAACTAGCTGATGGAAAGGTCAGATGGGCACGAGACAAGCAATTTGAAGAATTAATATTTGAAGGCATACCTAAGCTAAATCCAGACTATTTTATCGCTACAACTATAGCAACTGCAAGAAAGCAGATCTTGGGCAAAACAAAAGAGGCTGTTGAGAAACGTTATGGTATAGCCTCTTCCTTTTTTCAAACCCAAAAAACAGATCAGGCCTATTATGCGCAATTGGTAGTGACAGACACCAACAATAGGCAGCGTAAAGGTCTGATTGTTAACTTTAATAAGAATGACACGGCATTCAATCTCAACTACATAGATGAAGGTGAAAGCAGGTTTTATAACAAATTCCCGCTCATGAATTTTGTTCGTAGCCAGGAATACAATAAAACCATGGCCTATCATTATTATCTTCCTGACCAACCCCTGATCAAATGGTGGACTGAATTTAAAACCAGCAATTGGTTGACCAAAATCATTTATTGGGTGTTGGGTATTGTTTATCTGACCCTTTGTCTTTTTATTTTTTATTCCCTGGCCAGGCAGCTGGTGTCGCCTCTTATGCAAGTATTTACCTACAATCGTGTTTTTGCCAATGGTTTTGTCAAATTTGTCAACTTCCTGCTCATGTTCCTGGCTACTTATATGTTTTTCTTGTTTGCAGTAACGATAATGGATATTTGGTTTCTGCCGCTGATTGCATTTTTAGGCACTGTCATATTTTGGTATATTATCCATAGTCATTTCGTTGAATACGACAGATGTCCTTCTTGTCATACGATGTACTCGGCCCTGGATAAAGGATCGACTAAAACAGGTAAATCAAAAAGTACAAGCTATGAGCATAAGGAGAAAGATCTGGGATACAGAAGCAGAATAGAAGGCAATATTGAATACAGGGAACATCATTATCAAACCTGGAGTGAAAAGACTACTGATATCTACCAGCACTCCTTAGACCATAGAAGTTGTGCTTTGTGTGGGTATGAATGGGATATTGCTCTTAGTGAGAAAATAGATTCCTATACTGAAGAAGTATAGACTATTGTTTGAGCTTAAGGGGCTCCTGCTTGCTGCCCCAATACAAAATCAATAATCCTGCAATCACAAAGGGTATGCTCAGCCATTGTCCCATATTGAGGGTCATGCTTTCTTCAAAGCCCACCTGTGGTACTTTGATAAACTCAATGAAAAAGCGAACGGACCAAAGGAAGGTCAGGAAATAACCGAAAATCATACCCGGTTTCATCACACCCTTTCGGCTCCAGTAGTATCTGAATAAAAAGAGGAAGATGGCCAGATAACTCAGGGCTTCATAGATTTGGGTTGGATGCCGTGGATCAGTTCCGTAGGATGGATCATAATAGTTCTTAAAGTAAAAACCCCAGGGCAATGTGGTGATGTCACCAAAGATTTCAGAATTCATCAGGTTTCCAGTTCGGATGAAGAAGCCGGCCAATGCCACCACAATGACGATGCGATCGAGTATCCATATATAGGGTTTCTTTTGTTTCCTGGAAAAAACATAGAGGCCAATCAGAATTCCTACTGCTGCTCCATGGCTTGCCAGACCACCTTCCCACACCATCAGTATTTCCATGGGGTTGGCCAGATAATAGGCAGGTTCATAAAACAAACAATGCCCCAGACGGGCACCTAATACAGTGAAGATGATCATATAGGTAGACAATTCATCCAATACTTTAATAGGTATGCCCTCATTCTTAAAGAGCTTCTGCATCAGTATGTAACCGAAAATAAAGGAAGAGGCAAAAAGCAGTCCATACCATCTTACAGCCAGGCCACCCACCAGCCAAACATCGTCGGCTATGGAAAAGATTTCAGGCTGTACGTTCCATACAATATATTGAAGTGTCATAGGGTTTCTTCTGTTTGTTGCAAAAGTAGGAAATTGCAACTATAAAAAACGCCCCATGTATTCATGAGGCGCGGTGCCATATTTTCCAATGGCTTAGAATTTCTCCAGCCTGAGCTTATGAGCTGTTTAAACGAAAGCTTTTTTAAGTTCCTTTACCCAGTTTTTAATGCGTTCATCGCTCAGGTCAGCCTGGTGGTGCTCGTCCAGAACCAATCCCACAAATTTACCATCATCATCAGCAAGTGAGAAATAGTAGTCGTAGCCTTCGGTGGGCCATTGGCCTACTACACAATTTTTGTCGGGGAGACGGCAGTACAAGGTGCCCAACCCATCCACAAAGCTTTCCGGATATTCCTTTTGGTCACCAAGACCAAAGAGTGCAATTTTTTTACCACTGAAGTCTAGAGATGATAAATTGTCAATGAATAATTCCCATTCATCCTGCATTTCGCCAATTCCCCAGGCTGAGGTGCCGAAAATCAGGTTGGTATATTGTTCCATTTCCTCAATGCCACTGGTTTTCAGGTTGTGAAGATCCAGTTTCACCCGTGTGCCAAATGCTTTTTTAATTTTCTCGGCAGATTTTTTGGTCATGCCGTATGTCGAGCCGTAAAATAATCCAATAGCCTCCATGATAATTTAGATAAGTTATAAATAACGCGGCAAAAGTAATTGTTTTGTTTTGAATAGCAAGGTTTTGCTTTTAGAAAAATGCGCCAAATCTTAGTTTAACAATGGGTTTGAAAATCAGGCCTTTCCTTCTATCTCATTGAGGCTGATCAGCTGATGCATGAGGGCGTATACCGTTAAACCGCTAACGGTTTTGATACCCAGTTTTTTGGTGATGTTCTTGCGATGGGTGGTTACCGTATGTATGCTTAAGAATAAGGTATCTGCCACCTCCTGGTTGGTCAGGCCCAGGGCAATATATTTGAGAATTTCAGCTTCCCGTCCGCTGATGCTTTGATCGGGTTTGGTTTTGGGTTTAGATAAACTGGTATCTATGGACCGAATCTGTTCCATTAGCTCATGCTTGCCATCAGTCAGATGTAAACAGTGATGAAAACGGCTCTTGAAATTCTCTGCCGTATGTGACTGGCACATACCTACAAGTTTTAAAAGAGGTTCACTTTGTAGTTCACTGACTACTTTGAAGAATGACTCACCCAGTGCCTCAGGGTTCAATAATACCATATCGGGTTTGTGTTGTTTTATTTTCTCACAAAGCCGTTTCTCTGTTCCATCAAAAACTTCCAGGATCAGCAATCCGCTTAACTCATCCAACATCTTCTCAATGCCTGCACGGATTAAAAAGGTATTTTCAACGATTACAATGCCTACTTGACCAGCCATATGCTTACTTCCTGTTTTTTAGGGTGTATTCCATGGCTTCAACCTTTGGCACTAAGATCATATCCTCAATTCTTGCATGCTCATTCAGATCCTTCTCCAGTGCAAACAAATCCTTTAAAATCTGAAACCTGAGGGAGTCGCTTGGTGAGGCGGGCAGGTATTTAATGATGATGTTCTTCAGGTCATACAATTTGTCTTCCACATTATCGTGTTCCAGTTCGTAATCGGTAATAGAATAATTATGCATCTTATCCTTAAGCGAATCGCTTACCACATTTGATTCCAGGGCTGCTTCCAATTCAAGAATATAAGGGTAGACCTCGTTTTCTTCCCTTGCGGTATGGGTGCTGAATTCAGTGACATATTCTTCATAGAATTTCTTCATCATCAGACTGATTTCCTTGTTGAGACCTTCACCTTCGGCCATTTGGTTGATCAGTGATTCAACCTCAGGTATCATATCCTTTAGGTAGTATTGATGCGCTTTCCTCAAATAATCAACCAGCATACTGGCAGGAAAACTTTGCAGGTGTTTCTTCGGAAAATACTGAGGATCGTGAAATGCATTGATGATGGTCAGGAAAAACTCAAGGTTGATTTCCTTCTGCTCACAAATTTCCTCAATGGTCTGATCACCAAAGCCCAACTGAATCCCAAAACGGTTAATTACCGGAATCAGGTCGTGGTCGTGGTGGATGATGTCAGCTAGTTTTATGGTTCCTTCAATATGCATAATGATTCTAAATTGGACTGCAAAAGTATATATTTAACTTAAGTCAATGTATGCCCATACTGTATTATCTTAAGATGTCGTAGCTATAAGGCTTGGGCTAGTAAACGTCTAACGGCATCATCCAACAAGCTGTCGGGATAGGAAAAGCTTAAGGTTTTGATGCTTTCTGCCTGGTCAAGGGCAGCCAGCAGATTCAGTGTTTGTTGTTCCTGAACCAGGCATTGCCCGGATGCTTCGAATTTTTTCGCCAAATAGACTTGTTCAGTTTGGCCGGGTGTGGGTATGAAGATGATTTTTTTATTGAAATGTATCAGGTCCATGATACTGGAATAGCCGGGTCGGCACACAATGATTTTCGTCGATTGGATCATTTGGGCCAGCGCCTCATCTTCCAAATGTGAAATCATATGAATGTTGTCAGTAGTATGTTGTTGATCGTTTTCAGGTTTACCCTGGAGAAAAACAAATTTCAAATCTGATTGTTGGGCCTGTGCCAAGAGCTTTTCTTCAACCAGGGTCCGATGAGGTTCCGGACCAGAGAGCATCACCAATACATCGATGGATTCTGTTTGGGAAACCTTCATACCTGAAAACCGACTCAGTGGGCCTATGAATCTGTGTTGCTTATTGGGATAGCTCGAAATATGGGAAAGCACACCCGATAGGTTTGATTCAGCATCCACATCAGGGATCCATAGGGCATTGAACTTTTTTATGTATGAATGGATGATCCAATGTGCAAATGGTAAAAATAGGCTGGACAGTCCTGAAGCCTGAAGCTTAAGTTGATGGGTAATGAATATGCATTGGGCTTGAGTGCTGGACAATTCATAGCGGTTGTCGGATATCACAATGTCCACATTATGGTCCTTGATCAGTTTTTCCAATGTCTTCCGGGCGACTTTGGCTTCCCGACGCATAATGGGGAAGTCTCGTATGAGTTTGAATGCCATGGCACCCTTCCGGGGATACTTAGGCTGGTAACCGGGTAATCGGAGGCAGAGGATATCAGGAAACCTTCTTTTCAGAAAAGCCAATGGACGTTGGTCAGCAGCAAGAATAACATGGGCTCCATGCCTTTTTATCGACTCCACCAATGGAACCATCCTGGTAGCATGTCCCAAACCCCAATCCAAAGGGCAGACCAATATGGTTTTCGATGGCTGCATGGATACAAAGCTAGTGATTCTAAGCTAAAAGCTTTATATTTGATGTGAACAAACAAGTACAACAAACAAAGCCATTCCTTTATTTGACAAGCCATCACCCAAGGGGCTGTTAAGCTTTGTTATGGAAGTTAATGATGCAGGAATCAACACTATTATATCAAATTGGTTTAACCCTGATCCCCAATATTGGTGATGTGAATGGAAAGAAGTTGCTGGCCTATTGTGGTGGGCTTGAAGCTGTGTTTAAAGCCACAAAGTCAAGTTTGCTCAAGATTCCCGGGATAGGGCAACATACTGTCAACAGCATACTCAATCAAAAAGTTTTACTGAGGGCAGAGCAGGAAATGGAATTCATAAGTAAAAATAACATACAGACCTTTTTTTATACTGAGGGAGGCTACCCCAAGCGGTTGTTGCATTGCGAGGATGGACCGATGCTCTTGTATGGAAAAGGAAATCTTAGTTTCAATGTGAACAGAGTATTAGCCGTTGTGGGTACCCGGCGGGCCAGTCGTTATGGAAAGCAGATTTGTCAGGAGATTATTGATGAACTGGAGGATGAAGACCTATTGATCCTAAGTGGACTTGCTTACGGCATTGATGCCTGTGCCCACCGACAGGCTGTTAAGAATAAGATGCAAACCATTGGGGTATTGGGACATGGATTGGATAAGCTTTATCCGGCAGTGCACCGAAAGCTTTCGGAGGAGATGCTGGATAATGGGGGCCTGATAAGTGAATTCCTGTCGGAAACCATTCCTGACCGGGAGAATTTTCCTAAACGCAACCGGATCGTGGCCGGTATGTGTGATGCGGTTCTGGTGATCGAATCCGATAGGAGAGGAGGGGCTTTGATTACCGCCGAGATTGCCAATTCATACAACAGGGATGTGTTTGCCATACCCGGGAATGTGGGCCATCAGTTGGTCAGAGGCTGTCATTATTTGATCAAACAAAACAAAGCAGCTCTTGTGGAATCAGCAAAGGATATTTATATGCATATGGGCTGGGAGAAACAAGAGCTAGTTCCCAAGAAACAAACTGTCCTATTTCATTCATTAACAGAGGATGAGAACCGTGTGTTGAAAATCATGAGAGTTTCGAAAGAGATGAGTATCGATCAGATTGCCTTGCAATCGCAACTTCCCATGTCTAAGGTAGCAGCTGCCCTGCTTAACCTTGAGTTTGAAGGATTGGTCAGTAGTTTTCCTGGTAAGCGGTATGTGTTGAGATGAGTACTCAAAGACAGACGGGTAGTGTTGAAATTCCACAAGATGGCTTGCCTTAGTGTTCGACTGAGCTCACGCCGAAGTCCTGTCGAACACTATTTGTGTTATGATATGGAACAGGCCTGCACTGCAGCCTTCGACAAGTTCAGGGTGACCTACACGCTAAAACACATTCGGGATAACCCCAAAACAAATGATAATCTATGAAATAGAACGACTACTGGTTTAGTTGTTCTGATTTAAGGGTAGCTGCTTTAACCACCAGTGTAGTAGCAATCAGCACAAAACCTATGGTGGTGAATATTAGGAGGCGCTTGTCGGAAGTAATAAAACAGAAATAAAAGAGCCCATGAAAAAAGGTGGCGGCGCCCAATCCTGTGAGGCTGTCAATGAGCCTGTTTTTCCTTAGTTTACCCATACCCACAAAAAAGCCCATACACACGGCCGTAACAATAGAAGCTATGGGATAAGTGTAAAGAAATAATGTGGTGCTATAAAATTTATGACTGGTCCCGACTATGTCAAAACCATAAAGCATAGTAGCAATTGTGGTAAATCCCAAACCGATAAAAACGGCGTAGATGATACCTTCCAGCGGGCTTTGAAAATGGGTGTTCTTGAAGAAAACAAACCTGAGAATCAGAAATTTGGGTAACTCTGATCCGAAGGCTATTACCACAAAGACAAAAAAGCCCATCCGTCTCATATTCTTTAAATTATCTCCCCATTGGAGGTCAGCCAGATAATTGGTCAGTAGCAGGACCAACACCCCTAGCGCTCCCCATATCAAAGCATTGAACAAATTCCTTGTGGTTTTCAATGAAAACTTAAAATTGAGATAGGCGAGAAGTAATACGATGAGTATTGGAGAGATTGCAAATGATAGGTATTGCATGGTAGTCATAAGTTGTTGAATTGTGGCTTTGGTCATCAAATATAATAATACTTTGCAAGTAGTCTGAAACAATTCTAAACAACATATCAAGGGACTTATGGTTGATTACACCCTGTTAGCTTTGGTCACAGGCATTTTTAATTGTATTAATATTGTTGAATAATTCTCATCGGGCCCCCGATCGGGAGAATTTAATTACATTCGTAGGAAGGGAAATTTATAAAGAATAGCCATGAGCATAAGTATCGAACAGCTAAGCACAAAAGAAGTGGAGGCCCGCAGTATAAAATCCTGGCCCATATGGACCAAAGAAGTATCCAGGTTCGACTGGACCTATGTGGGCGATGAAGAATGCTATTTAATCGAGGGTGAGGCTCTTATTGAAACTGATGAAGGGAACTTTACCATTAAGGCAGGAGATTTTGTCACCTTCGAAGATGGACTGAGCTGCATTTGGGACATAAAGTCTGATATCAAGAAATACTACAATTTTCCATGAGCGAAGTATTACAAGGAGTAGTAATCAAATCCACAGGCAGCTGGTATACCATCCGTTCTGAAGACGGCACCAATTATGAGAGTCGACTCAAAGGAAAATTCCGTATCAAAGGGATCCGGGCCACCAACCCCATAGCTGTCGGGGATGTAGTTTCTTTTAGTATTCAGGAAGGTGGGAACGAAGGCAATATTTTAGATATTCTGCCCAGAAAAAACCATATCATACGCAGAGCCACCAAGCTGTCAAAAGCCACTCATATCATTGCTTCCAATATTGATCAGGCAGTTCTTATCGTATCACTGCATAAGCCAAGAACCTCCACAGGTTTTATCGACCGATTTCTTTCTACTGCAGAAGCCTACCACATTCCGGGTGTTATAGTTTTTAATAAGATTGATCTCTATAATGAAGAGCACAAACAGCATTTGTCCTATTACTATCAGACCTATGAGAAGCTGGGTTACAAATGCTTGCAGACTTCGGTAACGGAAGCTGTCAACCTCGAAGACTTTGCATCCCTGATACAAGATAAGGTAAGTCTACTTGCTGGCCATTCGGGAGTAGGTAAATCGGCTTTAGTGAATGCGGTGAACCCGGGATTGAACCTGAAAGTTGGTGAAATATCCGACTACCATCAAAAAGGCAAGCATACCACCACCTTTGCTGAAATGTTCCCCTTGGAACATGGAGGTTATATTGTAGATACGCCGGGAATAAAGGAATTCGGGCTGGTATCTTTTGAAAAAGAAGAACTGGGCCAACGCTTCCCTGAAATGAGAAGCCGTATGCAGCATTGTCGGTTCAACAATTGCCTGCATGTGGACGAACCCCAATGTGAGGTTTTAAAAGCAGTTGAAGCTGAAGAAATTGCAGCTTTTCGTTATATGAACTATTTAAATATGCTTGAGGAATTGCTTGTAAAAGATAGATAGTTATTTTTACACTTTCTAAACTAGGATAAGAAATTAGGATATGATCGCCCGCCAGTTAATCAGCAGTGGTATTACACCACTTAAAACCTCAGATACCGGACGCCGGGCTTTGCATCTGATGGAGGAACTGAAACTGTCCCATCTGCCCATAGTCAATAATGAGGCATTCCTGGGTTTGATCGGTGAAAAAGATATTTACGATCTAAACCATTTTGACGAGCCCCTGGGTAATCATAAACTATCTTTATTGAATCCATTCGTTAATGAGCATCAGCATTTGTATGAGGTACTGGAAACCATTGGAAAGCATGAATTGAGTTTGATTCCTGTACTGAGTGATTCCAAAAAATATTTAGGTTGTATCAGTTTACAGAACCTCCTGAAATTTCTCACCAGGACCTTGTCCATAGATAACCCGGGTGGTGTGATAGTTCTGGAAATGAGCATGAATGATTATTCCATGACAGAGGTGGCAAATATTGTGGAATCAAACGATGCCAAATTGCTTAGCTCCTTCGTGGTTTCCCATAAGGATTCCACCAAGATGGAACTGGTGATCAAAGTAAGTCGTACTGAATTGGGTAATATTTTGCAAACCTTCGATCGCTACGGTTATCTGGTGAAAGCCACCTTTGGCGAACATGTGGATGAGGAAGACCTTCAGGAAAGATATGACTCCCTCATGAATTATCTTAATATATAATTATGCGGCTGACCCTTGCACTAATACTCCTCTTCGCAACCCAGCTCGCAGCACAATCTTTGCTTCCCCCACAAAACAACCTTCATAGCACGCTGGACACCAACAAGCTACTTGTTTCGGCTGGACTGAACCTGGAAGGGAATAAAATCACCAAGGATAAAATAATTCTTAGAGAACTGGAGTTTGCTTTGGGCGATACCAACACAGCAGGTCAGTGGAAACGAATACTAACCAAGAGTCAGCAAAATCTCATGAACCGCTCCCTGTTCAACTTCGTTACCTTTACAGATAGTGTCTATGATGATAGGATCGATATCCATATCAAAATGATCGAGCGCTGGTATATCTGGCCCATACCCATCATCCAATATGCTGACAGAAATGTGAATGTATGGTGGCAAACCAAGGATTTCAGCAGGCTCAACCTAGGGGTAGATCTTAAGGTTGATAATTTCCGGGGTCGCATGGAACAACTGAATATTATCTTGCAGGGAGGTTACGATCAAACCTATGCGTTTAAATGGTCCATTCCATACCTAACTGCAAAACAAATAATGGGTATGTCCACCTTCGCCGGTGTCAGGCTGAACCACGAAATTGCCTATGAAACCAAAGATAATAAGCTGCAGCATTATCGTGCGGAAGGGGAATACGCCAGACAACAAGTATTTACTGAGCTTGCCCTAACCTTCAGACCTAGTTTCAATTACCAACATGCTTTTTTTACAGCCTATTATCATTTCGATTTTGCAGATACCATTGTACAACTCAATCCTGATTTTTCCCAGGGACAAACGACTTACAATTTCTTTGAGCTGAAATATCTGTACAAAATGGATCTGAGAGACTACAAACCCTATCCCCTGAATGGATATTACTTTGATGCCTATTTACAGAAATGGGGTTTTGGACTTTTTGAGGATGGTGTGGATATGTGGAGCATGAAAGTGGCTTTCGATCATTATTTTCAAATTCATAATCGATGGTATTTCGCCTATAATGTGACCGCCAAATTTACCAACAATGGTTACCAACCCTATTTCTTAAGTCCTGCCCTGGGCTACGAAGAAATGACCATACGAGGTTATGAATTGTATGTGGTGAATGGTCAGAAGCTAGGTGTGATCAAATCCAATCTTAAATTCGAACTCGTTCCCAAAAGTGAATACGATATCAAATGGATAAAAACAGATAAGTTTGGTAAGATATTTTATGCCTTTTACGCCAACCTTTTCTTCGACGCAGGGTATGCCCACGATAAGCTGTATGCAGAAGACAATCCCCTCAACAATCAATTTTTATGGGGAACAGGTATCGGTATCGATTTTGTGACCTATTACGATATGGTCGTCAGGCTTGAGGGCTCCATTAACAAACAGGGTGATCTGGGATTTTATGTGGCTTTTGTGGCACCCATATAGGTATTTACTCAAGATTTTCTCGTGAAACATGTTCTCAGAATAATCATGGTATAGCGTTCAACAGTTTTCTTCTTAACACTTCATTTATCTCAGTAAAAGTGACCCTGGCGTTAAAAAAAGTTAAGAATCAGGAAATACGTCTGTTGTGGGCTGTTTACCCCTATTTTTGGTACAATATTTAAATTAGATTTGCAGCATTAAAAAAGCATTGCGATGAAAGTTGCCGTTTTTGGGAAAGAGTATAATGATGGTCAGAAAAAGCATTTACAACTTCTTGTGGATGAGTTGATAAGCCATCAGGTAGACATGGTGTTTTATCAAGGCTATTTTTCCAAAATCCATTCTTCCATTCAACTCCCTCAGAACATTCCTACATTCTCTAATCATGAAGATTTATTGCAGGGTGTAGATATGTTAATCTCCATTGGAGGTGATGGAACCTTTTTGGATACGGTGCCCTATGTCAGAGACTCAGGAATCCCCATTCTTGGAGTTAACCTGGGTAGACTGGGATTTTTATCAAGTATTTCACTGGACGAGATTCATGAGGCGGTACAAAGTATTGTACGTAAGGAATACACCATCGAAAAGAGGGCCTTGCTGCAACTTGAAGAACCTCATGCGGCATTTGGTGATGTGAATTTTGCATTGAATGATTTAACCATTTACCGTAACACAGCCACAGCACTTATTGTGGTGCATGTGTATATCAACGGTTTATTTCTCAACTCATACTGGGGTGACGGACTGATTATCTCAACACCCACAGGCTCTACAGCATATTCAATGAGTGTGGGAGGTCCCATCGTGAGTCCGGGATCTCAGAATTTTGTTATCGCACCCATTGCGTCACACAATTTAACTGTACGCCCTATCGTTATTCAGGACAGTTGTGAAATAAAGATTAAAATCGAAGGCAGGGAAGAGAAATATCAAATGACTTTGGACTCTCGTCACTCCAATATTAATAAGGGTGATGAGCTGATTATCCGGCGTTGCGATTTTGATGTAAATCTGGTTCAAATGAATAACAAAGATTTTTACTCTACCATCAGAGATAAACTGCTGTGGGGAGTGGACTCAAGGAATTAATTACCAGCATTATTTCACTAAAATTATTCGAAACGATAAGCTTTGTAATTAATGTCAAGAGTTAGGAAAAAATTGATAATTTTGGCGCTCGAAATCGGAATGGAACATCGAAGGAAACATTCTATGCGTATTAAGTACCTTATCCCATTGGGATTCATGCTGTTACTGGCGTTTACATCCAGGGCTCAAACCTTGGAAGTAGGTGTTTTTGGTGGTGGTTCATACTATCTGGGTGACCTGAATCCGACCTTGCATTTTAACCAAACCCAATTTGCCTTTGGTGGATTGGCCCGATATAATGCCAATAACCGTTGGGCATTTAAGTTGTCCTATACCCGTGCTAAGGTTCAGGGTGATGACACAAGAACCCAGGCCGTGGACAACCGTGAATTGAATTTCAAATCGGTGATACATGATGTGGCCTTTGTGGCCGAATTCAACTTTTGGGATTATTTCACCGGAAGTAAAAAGAGTAATTATGCGCCCTATATTTTTGCCGGAGTAGGCATGTTTACCTACAATCCAACTACCCTGGGTGGTGTAGCCCTGAGACCTTTGGGAACCGAAGGGCAAAATGTGGGATTCGATGGAAGAAGTCAATATGGATCCATCGGTTTAGCCTTTCCCTTCGGCATCGGTTTTAAATACAGTGTGAGCGAAAGGGTTGGATTAACCTTCGACTGGAGCATGAGAAAGACATTCACCGATTATATCGATGATGTGAGTACGACCTATGCAGACAACCCTGATGAAATTGCAGACCCCACCCAATCACATTCAGCGGGTATGCAAAGAGGTGACCGAACCAAGGACGATTGGTATGGTATCATTGGCATATCACTGACTTATAAGTTTAACCTGTTTAGTACCAAAAGATGTGACAACCTGAAATGGTAGTCGAAAACATTCTGACATGAGCCTGAAAAAAAGTATTAACCTGAAAAAATTGCCCAGCCATATCGCTGTTATTATGGATGGTAATGGCAGGTGGGCATTGAAACAAGGTCATGACAGAGTATTTGGACACCATAAGGGCGTGGATGCTGTCCGTGAGATAGCGGAAGCAGCTGCCGAGTTGGGTGTTAAGTATTTGACTTTATACACTTTCTCAACTGAGAACTGGAACAGGCCAAAATTTGAAGTGGATGCCCTGATGTCACTCTTTGTGGACACCATAGAAAAAGAAATTCCTACTTTAAACAAGAATAACATACGCTTAAATGCCATTGGTGATGTGGAAAGCCTGCCTGAAGAAAACAGGAAAAGGCTGAAGGAAACCATGCGTAAAACCAAACAAAACGACCGTATGGTACTCACACTGGCCTTATCTTACAGTGCCAGATGGGAGATTCTTGAAGCAGTAAAATCGATTATTCGGGAGGAAGGCAGCCTTGATGCCAAAGATGTTCACCTAACAGAAGAACTTTTTGCCTCTCATTTAAACACTTCAGACATGCCTGATCCTGAGTTGGTCATCAGAACCAGCGGGGAAATGAGGATTAGTAACTTTTTGTTGTGGCAAATAGCTTATGCTGAGCTTTATTTTACGCCTAAATTATGGCCGGAATTTGGTAAGCAAGACCTATATGAGGCAATTGTGGATTATCAGAACAGGGAACGAAGGTTTGGACTTACAAGTGAGCAAATTAAAAGCTAACAGAATAGGATGATTAAGACTGAAGGAACAAGATATATACTAGCATTTGCGTTTAGCTTTTTATTCGTACTGCCCTGGCAACTGAATGCTCAAATCAGCATTGGTGACGACCTGTCCAAGATCAGTTATGCGAAACCCAGCGAATATATCATCGGAGGTATAACCATTACCGGAGCCGAACATCTGGATAAAAATGTGATTATCATGTTGTCGGACCTGGATATTGGTGAAAGAATCAAAGTCCCCGGAGATGATATTACCGGAGCCATCCGAAAACTATGGGAACAGGGCTTATTTGATAACATCAGTGTTACGGCCACAAAGATTCAGGGGAATTCAATATTTCTGAACATCATATTGCAGGAAAGACCCCGTATGAGTAAGTTTTCCTTTCAGGGCATCAGGAAATCAGAAGCTGATGATATCCGCGACAAGATTAACCTCACCAGAGGAGATGTGGTGACCGATCACCTGCTCATTAAAACCAGAAAGATTATTGAAGAGCACTATGCAGAAAAAGGATTTCTGAGTGCTGAAGTGAATATTATAGAAGTGCCTGATCCAAAGGCTGATAATTTTGAAGACCTGGTCATTAATATCAAGAAAAAACGGAAAGTAAAGATTCTGGAAATTGATATTGAAGGTAATGAACTTCTGAGTGATGATGCGGTAAAATCAGCCATGAAGGAAACCAAAACCAGAGGTTATTTCAATCCGCTGGATAGTCTGGGACCTTTGTTGGTAAACTTGGTTGGTGATGTGTTTACATTGAGGTTTGGTCAGTTCCGCGACCATATTGTCCAATATGCCAAGGACAACTATAAGATCAGAATTTTTAAGGGTTCAAAATATCTGGAATCCAATTATAAGGACGACCTTGATCTTATTGTGGCCAAGTACAATAAAAGAGGATTCCGTGATGCCCATATCATCACAGATTCTGTCTACAAGATTGATGACAGGAATCTGGGTGTAAAAATTAAGCTGGAAGAAGGAAATAAGTACTATTTCCGTAACATCACCTGGATTGGTAATACCATTTACCCATCTGGTTTTCTTAGTGCCATTCTTGGTATCAAGAAGGGTGATATTTATAACCGGGAGTTATTGGAGACCAATCTGAATTACAATCCAACAGGTATGGATGTGAGTTCACAGTATATGGATAATGGTTACCTTTTCTTCAATGCCACTCCAGTTGAAACCTATGTGGATAATGATTCCATTGATATGGAAATCAGGATATTTGAAGGTAAGCAAGCCAGGATAAATAAGGTTTCTGTCAGAGGGAATACCAAAACCAACGATCATGTGGTCATTCGTGAGTTACGAACCACACCGGGTCAGTTATTTGACCGTTCTCTGGTGATCAGAACCACAAGAGAGCTTGCCAACCTGAGGTATTTCAACCCTGAAAGTATACAACCAGACATTAAACCCAATCCTGCCGAAGGCACGGTGGATATTGAGTATTCTGTGGAGGAAACTTCTGCCGACCAGATTGAACTTTCGGGTGGTTGGGGTTATGGACGAATTATAGGAACACTGGGTTTGAGTTTTAATAATTTCTCTTTCAGGAATTTCTTTAATCGAAAAGCCTGGAAGCCTATTCCTTCAGGGGATGGACAAAAACTTTCCTTACGTTTCCAAACCTATGGTGCAGACTATATGAGTTGGAGTGTGTCCTTTACCGAACCCTGGCTGGGCGGTAAAAAACCCAATGCTTTGACCGTTTCCTATTACCATTCCATCTATTCCAATGGCCGTCCGAAGTCTGATACTTTAAGGCAGTCATTTGTAACTGATGGGGTAACCCTGGGATTGGGAAAACGTCTTACCTGGCCTGATGACTTCTTCACCTTGTATCAGGGCATTAATTTGCAGTTGTATAATCTGCAGAACTATGGAACCATCTTCCATGTGGGAACAGGAACAGGTGCCTTTAACAATATTAACTATGAAGTGATTCTTGGACGAAGCTCCATCAATCAGCCCATTTTCCCAAGATCAGGATCTGATTTGTCACTGTCGGTTGAGTTAACGCCGCCCTATTCGCTTTTCTCGGATAAGGATTATTCCACCATAGGGGATAATGAGAAATATAAATGGATCGAATACCATAAATGGAAGATTAAAGCCTATTGGTATTTCGAGCTCATGGATAAACTGGTGCTGGCCACGCGCTTGCGTGGTGGATTCCTTGGTGCCTATAATGACGATCTGGGCGTAACACCATTCGAGCGTTTTTACCTGGGTGGTGATGGACTGTCTGGTTATAATAACTTTGATGGACGTGAAATCATCGGTATGAGAGGCTACACCAATGAGTCGGTTACACCACTTTACTATCAGAATAAAAATATTGGAGGTACTGTTTTTTCCAGATACAGTCTTGAATTACGATATCCACTGTCCTTGAATCCAAGTTCCACCATCTATGCACTGGGATTTGTTGAGGCCGGAAACTCTTGGTTGGGATCACAGGGCTTCGACCCATTTGATGTGAAAAGGGCTGCCGGATTTGGTGTGAGGGTATTCTTACCTATGTTTGGAATGCTTGGGCTTGATTGGGCTTATGGATTTGACCCCATACCTGGGATACCTAGTGCTGCAGGAAGCCATTTCCACTTCTCATTGAATCAGTCCCTGGATTAGAATTTCATTATTGGCAGGGTTTTTGAATATTAAAGTCAAATGCTAAAAAATAAAGTCATGCAAAAAAAACAATTAATAAGTATTTCGTTTGTGATGGTATTGGCCATGGTATTCACAATGACCACTGCATTTGGACAAAATCAGAAGTATGCATACGTCGATACAGAGTATGTACTAGAAAACATTCCTGAATATACGGATGCTCAGGATGAGTTAAACGAACTTTCACGAAAATGGCAGAAAGAAATAGAAACCAAATATGCCGAGGTGGAAGAAATGTATAAAAAATATCAGGCTGAGCAGGTGTTGTTACCCGAAGACCTAAAACGCAAGCGTCAGGATGAGATCATCACCAAAGAAACTGAAGTGAAAGATATGCAAAGAAATTACTTTGGTGCCGAAGGTGAATTGTACAAAAAACGCCAGGAATTGGTAAGTCCTATCCAGGAGAAAATTTACAATGCCATAGAAACCATTGCCACCACCAGCAACTACAGTTTTATTTTTGATAAAGCCGGCGGGATGACCCTTTTATATGTGAATCCTAAGTACGATATCAGCGATGATGTGCTTGATGAAGTGGGTAATGTGATGCAAACAGTAAAGCGCGACAGACGTCAGCGATAGTTTCAAAAGTTAAACTTTCTTAATTTAACTTATTAGCATATCCCAAAGATTTCACGGTGTTGTTTTTTTCTTAATTTTGCCGTCCTATTAATCTAAACAATTATTTTTCACTTTATTGAATAGAATATGAAAGCCTTTAAAAAAGCAATAGCACTTTTCTCTCTGGTTGCCCTTATTTCATCTTTTGGTTATGCACAAACTGCTGCAAAATTTGGATATATCGACTCCAATGAAATCCTATCATTGATGCCAGAAACAGACTCTCTACAAAAAGAATTGAAAGCATATGCTGACTATCTGGATCAACAGATGAATGCTATGGCTATGGAGTATCAAACCAAAATTCAGGATTACCAAACGAATTTTGAAACCATGTCGGCTTTGATTAAGCAAACTAAAGAAAAAGAAATTACTGATCTGGAAAGCCGCATTAAAGCATTTCAGGCTTCTGCAGACGGTGACCTGGGAGCCAAACAGGCTGAGCTTTTCAACCCATTAATTGAAAAAGTAAAAAATGCCATTACTGAAGTGGGCAAAGAAAACAACTACACCTATATTTTTGATGTGGGAACTGGCTCACTCGTATTTTATGAGAATGGTGATAACATCCTTCCTTTGGTAAAAACCAAATTAGGTATTTAAGAAAATCCTAAGGAAACCATATAATGACCCTCGTCTTTTGTGACGGGGGTTTTTTTTATGCCCATGAAGTAGGATTAAGAAAAAAGTGAAAGAGTTCTGGCTTATTCAGGGTCGTACCAGCTGGCGTACATATTGTAATTGTTCGAAATCCTATGGATCTCACCTTCCAATAATGCTGTATCTACGGTTTTGATCTTCTTGGCCGGAACACCGGCATAGACACTTCCGGAGGAGACGACAGTATTTTTTGAAACCACTGCACCCGCTGCAATTACAGAATTGGACTCTACTACCACACCATCCATTAAAATGGCACCCATGCCAACCAGTACATTGTCGTGAATAGTACAACCGTGGATAATGGCACTGTGCGCAATGGACACATTATTACCAATGCTAACGGCTGCTTTCTGATAGGTACAGTGGATCACCACAGCATCCTGTATGTTCACATTGTTACCTATTCTGATGCTATGGACATCACCGCGAACCACGGCATTAAACCATACACTGCAATCATCACCCATGACAACATCTCCTGTGAGGGTTGCGTTGTCAGCAATAAAACAATTCTTTCCCCATTTGGGCTTAATTCCTTTTACAGATCGAATAACAGGCATAATAAATCAATTAGTTGGCAGCAGTCTACCTATAGTCAATAGTATAATGAAGTCCAATGCTTTCCTTCCTTTTCATAGCGAATTTTATCACAAGATAGGATACATTGATCAGGTTTCTCAACTCACAAATGTCGCTTGAAATGATGGACCTGTTGTAGAGCGCCTCTGTTTCGCTATAGATGATCTCGAGTCGCCGAAGTGCTCTTTTTAAGCGTAAATCAGAACGTACAATACCCACATAATTGCTCATGATGGATTGAAGTTCTTTTTTGGATTGGGTAATTAAGATCATTTACTCGTTGAGCTTCATCCCTTCGAAATCCCAATCAGGTAACTTGTCTTCATACGGAATCTGATCGATGTCCTTCACCACCTCAAGGGCTGCTCTATGTGAAAAGACGGCAGATTCCAATAAGGAGTTAGATGCCAGCCGGTTGGCTCCATGGAGACCGGTTGAGGCCACCTCTCCGGTGGCATAGAGGTTTTGAATGGAGGTCCGTCCATCTGCATCAGTTTTGATGCCTCCACAGGAATAATGAGCGGCAGGTACCACTGGAATCATATCCTTGGTCATATCAATACCAATGCTAAGGCATTTGGCGTAAATTTTTGGGAAATGGTTGATCATGGCTTCCTTTTCCAGATGCCTGGCATCCAGATACACATGCTCATCTCCCGAAAGTTTCATTTCATTATCAATGGCCCGGGCCACAATATCTCGAGGTGCCAGCGATTCCCGGGAGTCGTATTTGTGCATGAACAATTCCCCCTTCTTGGTTTTCAATATGCCTCCCGCACCCCTTAAGGCCTCAGTGATAAGGAAGGAAGGACGTTCGCCGGGATGGTATAATGAAGTGGGGTGGAATTGTACAAATTCAAGTTTTTCAACCTGTGCTTTGGCACGATAAGCCATGGCAATGCCATCGCCTGAAGATACAGCCGGGTTGGTGGTGGTTTGATAGATATTGCCAATCCCACCAGTGGCAATCATGGTGGTTTTGGCCAGCAGAGTTTCCACCTGACCACTGGCTTTATTCAGGGCATAAGCACCATAGCAAACTATATTGTTGTGTCGGCTGACTTCCATGCCCATATGGTGCTGGGTGATCAGGTCGATGGCAAAATAATCTTCGAAAACTTCTATATTGGGATGTTGCCTTACCCGCTCACTCAATGCGCGCTGGATCTCAAATCCAGTGCTGTCTTTATGGTGTAAAATGCGGTGTTCTGAATGTCCGCCTTCTTTGGCCAGAGCATATTTGCCGGTTTTCTCTTTGTCGAATTGTGTGCCCCAGTCAATGAGCTCCTCAATACGTTCGGTGGATTCGGTAATGGTAATCCTTACAATATTCTCATCATTCAATCCAGCACCAGCACCCACGGTATCTTTGATGTGTTTTTCATAGTTGTCCGGTGAATACATGACGGCGGCAATTCCACCCTGGGCCACGCTGGTGGCCGTGTCATCGAGATTGGTTTTTGAAAGCATACAAACCTTACCATGATCAGCGACTTTTAGAGCATAAATCAGCCCTGCCATTCCTGTTCCGATAACCAGATAATCAACTTTACAACGCATGAAAACAGTGTTTAGGCTGCGAAGTTAAGGAATCACCTGTCTTATTAAAACCTATCATTCAAAAAGATCCTCTGAAAAATATGTGCTTCTTCAGCTATTCTAGAGATCGAGCAATGACTCAATGGGTGGTTTAGATCCGAAAAGCATGCGCTCAGGATTTTCAAGCATTTCCTTCACTTTCACCAAAAACCCAACAGATTCTTTACCATCGATGATGCGGTGGTCGTAACTCATGGCGATATACATCATGGGATGGATTTCGACTTTTCCATTAACCGCAATGGGTCTTTCGACGATATTGTGCATGCCTAAAATCGCACTTTGGGGAGGATTCAGAATCGGGGTCGACATCATGGAGCCAAAAACACCACCATTGGTAATGGTAAAATTACCGCCGGTCATCTCTTCAAGACTGATTTTATTATCGCGTGCCTTGATAGCCAATTCCTTGATTTTTCTTTCAATCTCAGCCAATGAAAGCATTTCAGCATTCCGGATAACCGGAACAACCAGACCTTTAGGTGCACTCACAGCAATACTTACATCCACATAATCGAAACTGATCATTTCATCACCATCAATTTGTGAGTTGATTTGAGGGAAAAACTGCATAGCCTCTGTCACTGCCTTGGTAAAGAAGGACATAAATCCAAGCCCAATATTGTGTTT
>JAERTD010000026.1 GCA_016845175.1 Bacteroidota bacterium
AAAATAATCAATGTGGTAAGGTCTTTCAGTCTTGCGATACATGTGAAAAGTTGGATGAATTTCTTTTCCTTGTTCAATTTTCTCTTGCTTATGGTACAAACTGGAAATATTTTCCTTTGCCAGGAATCCAATCATATCAGAATGATTTCCAACTTGCTCTTTCTCGTCCCAAATTTTATTTGAGTTGAAATCACCTGTTAAAACACATGGTAAGGATAAAAGTTTTGAGTAATAATTTATCGCAAGCCAAATCTGTCCGATGTATCTTGCTTCTTGTTTTTCTTTATTATCCATTGCCCAAATTGCGAAAAGCAAAAATGAACTGTCTTTTCCTAAGACTTTTAATGGAATAATAAATCTAAATCTTGGGTTAAATATTTTTAATAATTCAAATTTGTAATCCGAGTATGAGAAAATTCCAATTCCTTTGTTTTCAGAATCACCGTACCAGAAGAAATCAGTTGGCTTTGGAGTCAAATCACCGAATTTTAGTTTGCTTTCTGATTCACATTCTGGAACTATCAAAATATCAGGTTGCAATGACAGAATCCTATCATTTTTTTTTCTAAATGCTCCCTGACTATTCCATTCAATGATTCTCATGCTGTAATTTTCTGCGACCTAATGTTTGCTAACGTTTGTATATGTGTAGTGTTACATTTATATCGCTTCTATCCCTTGAAAATGTACATTTATATTCCATATAGGGATGTATTGTGTTGGTTTATAATCATTCCTTTTCATAAATCCTGTCCAAAGGGTTTTTAAATTTGGTAAAATCTGTCTTTGCCACATGGGTGTATATTTCAGTGGTTTTAGAACTGCCATGACCCAAAAATTCCTGAATATACCTGAGATCAGTACCCTGTTCCAAATGGTGGGTCGCAAAGGAATGCCGGAGCATGTGAGGCGTGACTTTTCTGCCGATACCCGCTTTAACTGCAGCTGACTTAATAACCCTTCCAACACTCTCAGCACTATACCTGCCTCCACTTTGTCCCTCAAAAAGATGTCGAGTTGGCCTGTATCGACTGAAATAAGTTCTTAGAATTTCAAGCATCTGATAAGACAGGCCTACATATCTGTCTTTATTCCCCTTGCTGTTTCTGACCTTTATCAACATCGACGAGGATAATATGTCGGTAATATTTAAATTGACCAATTCGTTCCTCCTCAATCCCGCAGAGTACAGCAAACTAATGATACATTTATGTTTGATGTTCTCAGTACATTGTATCATCTTCTTGATTTCATCCATCGACAATACATCGGGTAAGGCCTTAGTCTTTCTGGGGCGGTCAATCTGGTAAAGTACCTTATCTCTGCCCAATACCTTTTCAAAATAAAACTTGATTGCGTTGATCCTTTGGTTCTGTTGACTGCCTGAAATCTTTCTCTCCCGTATAAGCTCAAGAATGTATTCATTTACCTCTTCCGCAGTAACTTTACTTAAGTCCTTGTGTGAAAAGTGGATGGCAAATTCTCTGAAGTACAGGAGGTAGGTTGATTTCGTATTTTCACTGTAACGTCTTTGCTCCAATACATTAGCATAGGCTTCAGGAATCACTACCTGTGTCTGGATGATGGAAGGCTTTTTCTTTTGAACTTTGATTGGTGATTCCTTCTTTAGATCTGAATAATCCAAATAGCAAACATCCTTCAACTCTTCGAACACTTCACCTAAATCAAAATCATTTTTGAGCATATACCAGCACCTCTTTGTCTGACTCCATTTCACAGCACCCAAAGCCTTAACCTGATCAATGAGTTTTTCATCGTATGCAAAATTGAGGCATACAATATCCTTGTTCAGATGAACATCATAACTAAGTGTAATGTTTTGTTTGCGCTTCAAAGCAGTTTGTTTTGGGTCAAAAGGTTCCTTTTCAAAGCTTTCCAAATATAAGAAATTATTAGCTATGATGCTAATCCGCAACACTTGCAAAGAGTCTTAGAAACAAATCCTGTGTTGAACTTTGGTTCAAGGCTATTTATTACCTTTGAATGCCGTCATTTTAGAATGAGAGAAATAGATGAATTATCATGCCTATGAATAATAAAAACTTTCGCAAACAGGCTCATCAGATGGTGGATTGGATGGCGGATTATCTCGAGAATATCGAACAATATCCGGTGAAAAGTCAATCACAACCAGGAGAGATTATTGCCCAGTTGGAAGAAGCTCCACCCACAAAAGGGGAGCCCATGTCTGCCATTGTTGAAGATTTTAAAAAGACCATTATTCCAGGCATGACCCATTGGCAGCACCCCAATTTCCATGCCTATTTTCCTGCCAATGGAAGCTATCCTTCCATCCTGGCTGAAATGCTTACAGCAACCATGGGAGCCCAATGTATGGTATGGGATACCTCACCGGCAGCTGCAGAGTTGGAAGAACGCGTGATGCAATGGCTGCAAAAAATGATGGGCATCCCCAAGGATTGGGTGGGTGTTATCCAGGATACAGCCTCAACAGCTACTCTGGCTGCCTTGCTCACTGCAAGAGAAGCCGCCTTCGACTTTGTGATTAATAAAACAGGCTACCATTTGCCTGAGAAACTGAGGGTTTATTGTTCCACAGAAACGCATTCTTCAATCGATAAGGCTGTGAAAATTGCTGGTATGGGTAGCAAGAACCTGGTGAAAGTTGGGGTAGATGATACGCTGGCTATGAATGTTGCTCATCTGGAACAAGCGATTAAAAATGATATTGAAAATGACCATAAACCCTTATGTGTGGTGGCGACCATCGGAACCACCGGAACCACAGCCATTGATCCTATTAAGGCCATTGCTGAAGTTTGTAACAAATATAAGGTCTGGTTACATATCGATGCTGCTTATGCAGGCACAGCCTTAGTCCTGGAAGAATACCGATGGATGATAGAAGGGATGGAAGGAGCCGATAGTTTTGTGTTTAACCCACACAAATGGATGTTTACCAATTTCGATTGCTCTGTGTATTTCGTAAAAAACAAAAAACAGCTGCTGAATACTTTTGAGATATTGCCTGAGTACTTAAAAACAACCGTGGATCAGCAAGTCAATAACTACCGTGATTGGGGTATTCCGCTTGGCAGGCGGTTCCGGGCATTGAAACTCTGGTTTGTCATACGAAACTTTGGAGTTTCAGGGATACAACAGCGCATCCGTGAGCACATTGCAATGGCTCAGGATTTGAAGTCCGTGATAGAGGCACATCCCACTTTTGAAGTGTTGGCCCCAGTCCACTTGAATATGATATGTTTCAGAAGTGTAAATGCTGAAAATAATCAACTGGCCCTTAATGAGCACAATAAAAAACTAAACGAAACTCTCAACAATTCCGGGAAGGTTTACCTGACCCATACTAAAATCAATGGCAACTATTGCCTGCGCATGCATATAGGCCAAACCTATGTAAGGAAAACCCATGTAGACAAGGCATGGAAACTGATACAGAAAATTGCAAATGAAGTTTGAAACAAACAATAGAATCAATCAATTCTAAAAACCAATACACATGATGAAAAATCAATACCTGATTGCCCTGATGGTCCTTTTCTTCTTAGGCCTGGATACCACAGCTCAACAAGACCCCGTAATTAGCGCCATCATAGAAGAAGGTACAAAAAATAACCTGAGTATGGATCATTTGGATGTATTGTCCAACCGCATTGGTGGCCGTCCCATCGGATCCGATGCTTATGCCACCGCTGAAAAATGGGCGGCATCCAAATTCAGGGAGTGGGGCATGGAGGTAGAAATGGACCTGGTGGGTGAACTGCCTGTGGGTTTTAACCGTGGGCCCTGGTTTGGGAAACTCATCAGTGAGGAAGGCATGCATCTGCATTTCGCTACACCTTCCTATACCTCAGGCACCAAAGGTGTGCAACGGGGTCATGTATTGATAGAACCGCGAACCGATGCCGAGTTTAATCGGATGAAAGGCAAACTAAAAGGAGCCTGGGTGCTCATTTCTGGAATGAACGATGGTTTCCCAATTGATTTCTCCACCGATGCTGACAAGATGAGGGATTCACTAAAGCGAGTCAATGCGGAAATTGAAAAGGAGAACAATAAAATCAGAAGAGCCAACTGGAACAACCGCGGTACCAAGAAGCCTCAGCAAGAATTGCTGGAACTCAACGATGAACCGGCCTTGTTTTATAAGGAAATGGTAGATGCAGGCATACTGGGAATAATACAGGCCTCAGCTGTGCCCATTCGTGTGATGTCAGACCGGAAGAACTATATGGATATGACCTTCGATAATTTACCCACTGTCCCTGATATCAAACTGGATGAGCGTCAGTATAATAAAATCAGACGATTGGCAAAAGAAAGACGATATATTCAATTGGAGTTTGATATTCGTAACCATTGGAGAATGGGTCCCATACCATACCATAATGTGATCGGTATTATTCCTGGAACAGAGTTTCCGGATGAATATGTGATCATGGGTGCTCACCTGGATGCCTATGATGTGGCTACTGGTGGTGTGGATGATGGCTCAGGAGTAACGCCAACCATGGAAGCAGCTCGTCTGATTATGCATGCCGGAGGTAAACCCAAAAGAACCATTCTTGTCATTTTGTGGGCAGGGGAGGAGTTCGGTTTGCTTGGATCCAAAAGCTGGGTGGAACGCAATGCCCATAAACTGGATAAGATCTCCAATATGGTGAATCGTGATGGTGGTCCTACGGTACCTACAGGACTTAGTGTGAGCGCAGCCATGAAAGACGATTTTGAAAAGATCTGTGAGCCCATTGGTCAAATCAATCCCGATTTCCCCTTTGAAATTAAAGATCGTAGCCCCAGGAAACGACCTAAGAAACCTTGGGGTACCGATAGCGGACCCTTTGCAGTGGAAGGCGTACCTACCATAGGTTTTCATACGGGAGATCCCAAAGGTTATAATTTCAGCTACCGGGAAATCTGGCATACCGAGCGTGATTTGTACAATATGAGTATCCCGGAGTATCAGGAGCATGCAGCTATAGCTACTGCAATAATGGTTTATGGAATTGCCAATCTCGATCACTTACTGTCGCGTGAGGGCTATTATGAAGAGCCGGTAGCAGAAGCTGACCAAAAGAAAAAGAGAAAAAAGAAGAAGTAAAAGCCCTGGGATCGCTTAGGCTTTTTTAGCACAGTTCTTTTAAGGCTTGTGCTGTGTATGATTCTTCCTGATGGATCAAGCCTTTTTGTGGGCCTGAATAGAGTAGTGATCCTCCCAGCTCACCGCCTTCCGGCCCTAAGTCAATGATCCAGTCAGAGGCTTGTATGATGTCAAGATTGTGTTCGACCACCATACACATATGCCCGGATGCTGTCAACTTATCAAATACTTTTAGCAGTACCTCCACATCCTTCATATGAAGCCCTGTGGAAGGCTCGTCGAATATGAACAGTGTTTTCTCTTCACCGCTGCCCATGAGTTGAGACGCAAGTTTCAGCCGTTGGGTTTCTCCTCCCGACAAACTGTTGGTGGCCTGGCCGAGGCTTAGATAGCCCAATCCAATATCTGACAGGAGTTGAAGTATGGATGAGACCTTTTTTTCATGGCGGAACAGCAGCAAGGCTTCATCCACCTCAAGCATAAGAATGTCGCTGATGCTGTGGCCTTCATAAATAATCTCAAGAATAGGAGCCTTATAACGCTGTCCATGACAGCTGTCGCAATCTACCCAAAGGTCTGAGAGGAAATCCATACTCACCCTGATTTTTCCCATGCCTTTACACTCAGGACAGCCGCCATCTTTGCTGTTGAAGGAAAAATGTGATTTCTTTAATCCATTTGCTTTGGCCTGAGTTTGTTTAGCAAAAATATCCCTGATCAGATCGAATAAACCTGTATAAGTAGCCGCGGTGCTTAATGGGGAAGTGCCGATTTTTTGTTGATCAATAAGTACAAGCTGTTTTAGATCACCAAAACTGATATGCCTGCAGTTGATTGCGTGACCAGCATTGAAAGAGCTAGCAATAGTTTGGTAGACCAGGGAGGTTTTTCCGCATCCTGAAATACCGGTAACAGCAGTTAACCCGGAGGCTGGGATATCCAGAGTTATGCCTTTCAGGTTATGTGCAGAGGCTCCATCAATACTTAATTGGCTGTTTGTTTCACGATATTGATTCACTCTCTGGCGAGTTCCCTTTTTAAGGTATTTGGCCGTGGGTGATTCCTCCTTCTGAAGCAGTTCTTCGAGAGTTCCGGCACACAATATTTCACCACCATGTTTTCCAGCACCAGGGCCCAGTTCAATGATATGATCAGCTTGTTGAATAATAGCCGGATCATGTTCAACCATAAGAATGGTGTTGCCTCTATCTTTTAAGGTTGTCAAAGCCTTCATAAGCTGATGGGTATCTCTTGGATGCAGCCCTGTACTTGGTTCATCCAGGACATAGGTCAGGCCACATAAATCAGCATGCAGTTGAGAAGCTATGCGTAGCCGTTGAGATTCACCCCCCGAAAGACTGGCAGTGGGGCGGTCGATGCTTAGATAACCTATGCCCAAATCCTTGAGAATCTGTAGCTTTTCAAGTAGCTGAATGCCAATCTGATGGATTTGTTTCACTGATTCTTGGGACTTGTGCAGGAGATCTCTAAAATATAGTGAAGCTTCGTGAATACTCAGGGAAGCCATTTGACTGATGTCTTTTCCATCAAAAAACTGTTGGAGCACATGAGGTTGGTACCTTTTGCCCGCACATGACGGGCAGTTAATTTCCTGCATCAGAGGCGCATAGGCCTCCCCGCGTTTGCCGCCTCGCTTTATTTCATACTCTTCGTTTATTAGGTCAATAAAACCCTTCCAGCTGGTTTTTAAGTTGTGCTCGCCGCTGCGTTTGCCCCGTTTAAATGTCCACACCACCTCAAATATTCTGTCTCCGGTTCCAAAAAGGGCAATTTCTTTGCCTCTGTCAGAGAGTTCGTTAAAAGGCAGACTGTAGTCGATATCTTCTTCCCAACCCACTTGTTTCAATATGTGCACAAACTGTCCATGGGGATCTCCGAAGAATTTGCCAGGCAAACTACCATCCATGGCACCTTCAATTAAAGGTTTTTGTGGATGGCTGATCAGCAGCTTCGAATCAGTAGTGGTAACTACACCCATGCCTTTGCAGTGCCTGCAGGCAACATCTGCATTATTGAAAGAAAATTCGGAAGCGCTGAGTTGGGTTGGTTTGCCAGCTGCAGTTCTGGCATTTCGGGAGAAGAGCAAGCGAAGCAAATCAAAGATTTCCGTGGCTGTCCCGACCGTGGACCGAGGGTTTTTCGTGAAACCACTTTGTCGGATAGCTATGGCCGGACTTAAACCGCTACAATGCTCCAGTTCTGGTTTTTTTAGCTTACGCATCATGCGACGGGCATAGGAGGAAAAGCTCTCTGTAAACCGGTTTCTGCTTTCAGAAAAGATAGTGTCAAATGCCAAAGATGATTTGCCACTACCCGAAACACCACTGATAACCGTAAGTTGGTGTAATGGAATAGATACTTCAATATTCTTTAAATTGTTGGTGTTCACGCCACTGAAATGAATGTGCCTGGCAGGGCTTCGAACCTCCTCTTTGGTTTTTTTCTCAGCATAATGACCTGATGCTCTTAGGGCAGAGGCAGTATGAGAGTGCTCATGAGAATTGATCATATCAAGACTTCCCTGGCAGACCAACTGACCGCCTTCATCACCTCCTTCAGGACCAAGATCGATAATATGTGAGGCCTGGCTGATGACATCAAGATCGTGCTCGATAACCACCACCGTATTGTTGTTGGAGATGATATCTTCCAGTGCATCCATTAGGTAGGATATATCGGCCTTGTGGAGACCCACAGTAGGTTCATCCAGGATGTAAACCGTATGCCCACGGGAAGTTTTCTTGAGCTCTGAAACCAGTTTAATGCGCTGAGCTTCACCTCCCGAGAGGGTGGTTGAAGCTTGGCCCAGTTTCAGATAACCAACATCGAGTTGTATCAGTAAGTCAAGGATATGGCAGATATTGGATTCACCCTCAAAGAACAAACGGGCTTCTTCAATGGATAGTTCAAGTACTTCATGGATGTTCTTACCACGATAACAGATTTCGAGCGTTTCATCGTTGAATCTTTTGCCGTGACAAAGCTCACATGTGATTTCCACATCACCCAGAAAGTGCATGCCCAGAGGGATTAGGCCAGCCCCCTGGCAGCTCTCACATCGCCCACCTTTATTGTTAAAGGAGAAGCGTCCCTTTTTATAGTTTCTGTCTTTGGAAGCCTGTAGCTTGCCAAACAAATTTCTGATGAGATCCAACAGATCAGTATAGGTTGCCGGGTTAGATCGGGGGGTCCGTCCTATGGGTGACTGATCGATTTCGATAATGTGACTGATTGCTTTATCTAAATGTATGCTTTTACAACCCTGTGGATTATCTGGATTTCTTAAGGAAGCCGCTAAGACCTGATGTATCAGAGTGGATTTACCTGCCCCTGATACACCCGTTACCACATTCAATGCCCCCATTTGAAAGTCTACATCAATATTCTTCAGGTTGTTAGCCTTTGCCTTTTTGATTTGGATAAGCGGCCTTGTTCCAGTCAGCTTAATGCCAGTATCCTGTTTCAGATGCCTGCCAAGATAGGTGGCTGTGAGGCTGTTGGGATACTGCTCGGGATGGCTGAGGAGTTGATCTCCAGGCCCCTGGTACATCAAATCTCCACCATGGATGCCAGCTTTGGGACCAATGTCGATAAGATAATCGGCAGCAGCAATGGTTTCTTCATCATGTTCTACTACCAATACCGTATTTCCATTGTCGCGAAGCCTGTGTAATACCTTAATTAATTTTTGGTTATCACGGGCATGAAGACCTATGGATGGTTCATCAAGAATGTATAAGATACCTTGTAAACCACTGCCCAACTGTCCGGCCAAACGTATGCGCTGTGCTTCTCCACCGGATAGTGTGGTGGATGCTCGGTCGAGGCTTAAATAATTCAATCCAAGCAACTGGAGATAGGTCAGACGTTTAAACACATGGTTTAATATGTGCTCCTGTATGTCCTGATTGGCCTTTCGCTGGGTGATTTTCTGAAGCTTTTTTTCGAGATTACTAAGGGATAGTTTACTTAAGTCCGCAATGGTTTGCCCTTCAATTGTAATGGCAAGAGCTTCCTGTCTCAAACGACTGCCACCGCAACTATGACAACACAAACTGCTGGCAAAACGCAGGATGTTATCATTCCTGTCGCGTTTCAGTATCTCTTCCATTATAGGAATCATGCCTTTATAATAGGCTTCTTCCCTGGGTTTAGCAGTTATCCCTTTCCATTTTAAGCGCGATTCGAGTGAATGCTTTCCAAACAATATTCTGACGCGATCACTACCATACATAATCACATGCTGCTGCTCAGGGCTCAGGTCCTTCCACGGGATATCCACACTAAAGTCATGAGCCTTGCACACCTTGTCCAGTTCATCGACTCTCACCTGAGAATATACGATATACCCAGTGGGGGTGGTTGGCACGAGAGCGCCTTCTCTCAAACTTTTGGTGGCATCTGCAATCAGTTTTTGCTCGTCAATATGTTCCTGTATTCCCAGTCCTTTGCAATCGGGACATGCTCCATATGTTGAATTAAAAGAAAATAGCCTGGCCAGTATTTTAGGTTGAGGATGTTGGCAATGCCCGCAGCTATCCTGACCAGAGTCCTCTATTTCATGGCCACAATGAGCACAGTATACGTCGCCGGTACGTGCATATAGCAATCGCAGATAGTCATAAATTCCTGACATGGTACCTACGGTGGAACGAGGATTGGCTACAGCCGATTTCTGGTTAATAGCAAGTGCAGCCTGCAGTCCTTTGATTTCCTTTACCTGTGGTTTTTCAAGTTTTCCAAGGTATTGCCTTGAATAAGAGGAGAATGTCTCCATAAACCTACGCTGACTTTCCTTAAATATTACCTGATGTGCCAAGGTAGATTTACCAGATCCTGAAACACCGGTAACGACTGTCAATGACTGATGGGGGATGTCTACACTGAGCTTTTTAAGGTTATGCTCAGAAGCTTCAACGATATGTAGATTTTTTGTTTTAGCCATGGATATGTAATCTCCCTTACTGAAGGGCTTTGCGTGCTTTTAAAATATACTTGGCCCGGTCCAAAGGACTTACGCCTCTGTGTGCGGTTGTGGCACCCAATTCCACTGGGCATTCTTCATATGTCGAAAACCGACTACTTAATTTAGCTTTTCCGCCACTTAATGCGCCCAATTTTGCCGGCAGATCCAGGCTGGTGGCCAGAGGAATACGGCCGCTTAACATAAACTGTTCTTCCTTGAGCTCAGGATTGTTCAGCTTAGCTCTGAGTTGCCCCAGACTGCCCATTATTTTCCCCAAAACCTCTTCTGGCCCTTCAATTTTGAATTCAAGAATGGGCTCCAACAAATGGGTGCCAATGCTTTTCAGGCCGTTTAGTAAAGCCATGGGTGTGGCCACTGCGAAATCTCCTGCTCGGGAGTGAATATTATGATGTTCTCCTGATACCAGTTGTATGTTGAGGTCGGTTACCTCCCAACCATAATTTCCTTGTTCCAGTGCCTTTGGAATAGTTCTCTCAATTTCCTGCTGGTATCGTCTGGCAATCTGGTTGACCCCAACACTGGAGCTGAAGCTAATTCCACTTCCTTGTTCGGCAGGCTCTATGATGAATCCCACCACAGCCCAGCAGGGCTTTGGCATGGTATAGGATTCAAATGCCTCTCCGGCTGCTTTGGGTCGCTCTTTGTAGATCACACTAGGTTTGTCAAAGTTGACCTTCAAATGGAAGCGATCCTCAAGTATACGTCCCAATACCTCCAGCTGAATCATTCCCATTATTTTTATATGTAATTCTCGCTCTTCTTTTAACCAGAGTAAGTCCAACAATGGATCTTCCGATGCAAGGATTTCCATGGCTTTTACCAGAGGAGCGTAATCTTCATTGGTTTCAGGTTCAACTTTTACCGTTAACAAAGGGGTGCTCAGACTATAATTGATGCCGACTTTCTCGTGTTTACCAATCAGGTCACCGGCACGAACGGTAGATAAGCCCGAAATAGTAGCCGTATCCCCGGCTATGAGTTCATTCATTTGATGGTCTTGTTGCCCTTTGTGTTTTCTTATCTGACTGACTTTGTCTTCTCTGTCTTGTGTGGCATTATAGATGGAGTCTCGTGTTTGTATCCGGCCTCCAAAGAGCCTGATATTGGCCATCCTGCCAAGCACCTTGTCGTGAGATACTTTGTAAACCACAGCTGACAGCTCTGATGTGTAGTTGTTGTTAGCAGTAGGGAGGAAATCCAGTATGGCATCCAATAGTTCTTCCATGCCCTTGTTTAGTTTTGCTGACCCCATAAGTATAGGGTAAGCAGTGCATTGATGGACCTGGTTTCTCAGCGAATGCCTGACCAGGTCAGTACTCAGTGACTCCCCTTCCAGATATTGTTCAAGTATGGCCTCGTCATTACTTATGATGCTTTCCAGAGTCTTTTCATAAGGAGGATCAACTTTTGGGTCCAGTGTATTGATGAGTTCAAATTCTTCCTCTCCTTCATTCCTTACTTCCTGTAGTGCAATGCTTGCCTTGCTTAAGGATTTTTCAATGTTCTGCAAGAGTCCTTGGGTGTCGGCTCCCATACGATCAAGCTTGTTGATGAAAATCAAGCTAGGCTTTTTCAACCTTCGTAAAGTTTTCCAGAGGATGCTGGTGTACGACTGGATACCTTCAACAGCAGATATCACTAGCAGGGCGCAATCAATGGCCATCAGCGACCTTTCTACTTCTGCTGCAAAATCAGCATGGCCCGGAGTGTCAATTACATTTATCTGAACGCCCTTCCATGGAAAGGATAGGGCACTGCTTTTCACCGAAATGCCTCTTTCTTTTTCAATGTTTAAATGATCCGACTGAGATTGGCCCTTGTCAACGCTACCAAAATCTTTGATTACGCCACTGTTATGTAAAAAACGCTCCGTGATGGTGGTTTTCCCTGCGTCTACGTGGGCAAAAATCCCAATATTAATTATTTGGCTGGCTTTTGACATCAATCATGCTCAATCAGGGCAGCAAAATTAAGAAGTATTCCATAGCTCCTTCTGAATCACATAAAATGATGGCATAATTTGCTTCCTGACAATATCGGTATGCAGAAGGTGATGGTGAAGTATATTCATATTATAATTGGCCGTTGGAAAATGCATCTCCAGTGCAGTAAATGAAATACGAATTGTAGTATCTTGCCGGATATATTTAACCCTAAACTGCCCATGGTGCTCATGTTACAGGTCATTTTCATTCATTTAAAAGTAATTATTAGCTTGTTTCTGTTTCAGTGGCGATATATGAATCCTCTGGTCAGGGAAATGCGTGAGCTTGGTGAGCAGAACAACCTTTGCTTAGATAAGAAACAGGTGAAGCGAATTAAACAGTATATGGCTGTTGGTTTCATAGCCTTAAAATGGGGTGCTACTCTCAGAGGTTATCCCACCACAAAAGAAGAGAAGGAACATATGCTTTATTTCTTTGTCATGTGTCGATTTCTGGATGATCTGGCCGATGAGGAATTAATGACCTCAGATGAAATAATTGCCGGTCTCAATCCAAAAGATGAGCAGATACCTGATCATATGCTGCTTCCTGTATTTGTGTATGAGAAGATGAAAAAGTTTTCCAGTACTGAGTTTCTGGAACAATTGGAGCGATCATTGATTTTTCATGACGAAAGTCTCAAACAGCTTGGAGATGAGAAGCTTTCTGAGGAGAAGCTATGGGATATTACCTTTGATAAAGGGGTAAGTGCATTGGAATTGGCAAGAAGTATCCTTAGAAATCCGGTTACTGAGAATGAGCTGGAGGTAGGTAACGACCTGGAGTATTTCATTCAGCTTACCAATGATATGTTTGATATATATAAAGACTATCAGGATAAGCAACAAACCGTTTTTACCGCTACCACTGATATGCGTAAAAATGCAAATGCGTATGAGGCTACCCTGTCAAAGCTGTTTAATGCATTTGAAGTGTTGACCTATGAGCCAAAAAATATCAAGAAATGTATGCGGCTCTTCGTGATCATACCTTCTTTTGGGCAGGTTTGTCTGACCCAGCTGCTACGATGTCAGGAGAGAACCGATGGTGTGTTTAGAATTGAAGAATACAGCAGGAAGGAATTGGTTTGTGATATGGAGAAGCGCAAGAACATCCTGGCCTATTTTAAATACAATAAAATGTATTACAAAAGAATTCGTGCATTATAAAAATAGCTGCCCACTATGAATACAAAACAATTGATATGCGCTCTACTGAGCCTGACAGCTTTGATTGCCCTACCCGGAAAAACATCTGCCCAAAAAGCTGTTATCACCAAAGGGCCTGAAAGCGGTGTGCTAATGGCCATTGGAGGTGGTGCCCTGGATTCAACCATTATGATGGCCTTCTATCGATATGCGGGAGGTGCTAAAGGACGTGTAGTGGTGATACCCACAGCCCTTGGAGATAATTCCCTCAATAAAGCAGGAGCAATGGAAAAGATGCAAAAGCGTTTTGAGGCATATGGCTATCAGAAGGTGACCATAATGCATACACGAGACACTGCCATGGCAAACCTGGAAAACTTCATTGAGCCACTTAAGAGTGCCACTGCCATCTTTTTTATTGGAGGGCGTCAATGGCGTATTGCTGATGGTTTCCTGAATACCAAAGCACACCAGGAGATGTTTAAACTGCTTGGAAGGGGAGGTGTCATAGCCGGTACTTCCGCCGGAGCAACCATTCAAGGCTCGTATTTGGCCCGTGGCGATACCAAAAATAACCAGATCATGATGGGAGACCATGAAGAAGGCCTCGGATTTATCAGCAATATAGCCATCGATCAGCATATACTCACCAGAAACCGACAATTCGATATGTTCGATATTTTGGACAACAAACCAGAGTTGTTGGGTGTGGGGGTGTCTGAGAATACCGCCATCGTTGTGAAAAATCATACTTTTGAGGTTATTGGAGCCAGTTATGTGTCCATTTATGATGGTAACTTCTGGTCGAGAGAAGGTAGCAACCTTAAAAATCTGCCTGAAAAGAACCGTCGGTTTTATTTGCTTAAGGCGGGTGATAGATATGATATGAAAGCACGTCAGGTGATAAATACCGAAAAGTGAGCTGGTCTGCTAACACAAATATGAATTATCTAATTAAATAAAACTCATGAATACTAATACGCTTATCCCCAGTCTGGACTTAAATGATTTTCTATCTTCTGAACCTGAAAGAAAGCATGGTTTTGTGGAAGCCATTGGTAAAGCCTATGAGGAAATTGGCTTTGTGGCCCTGAGCGGCCATTTCCTAGATACCGATCTGGTTGCAAAATTGTATGACAATGTGCGCGATTTTTTCGAATTACCACTGGAAACAAAACTCAATTATGAGATTGAAGGTATTGGTGGTCAACGTGGATTCACCAGCTTTGGAAAAGAGCATGCTCAGGGAAGAACAGTAGGTGATTTAAAGGAGTTTTGGCATTTTGGACAGCTGTTGCACGACGACTCTGACTATAAAGGTGTTTATCCTGAAAATGTGAGGGTTGAAGAGCTTCCCCAGTTTAATGAAGTGGGCAATAAGGCATATAAACTGCTTGAAAAGACCGGTGTTTACGTCCTGCGGGCTTTAGCTCTGTATGTGGGATTGGAAGAGCACTATTTCGATGCCTATGTGGAGGAAGGAAATAGCATACTGAGACCCATACATTATCCACCCATAAAAGAAGCCCCAAAAGAAGCTGTACGTGCTGCATCACATTCCGATATCAACTTGATAACTTTATTGATGGGAGCCCAGGGGAGAGGCCTACAAGTCCAAAACCGCCAGGGTGAATGGATAGATGCCATTGCAAAAGATGATGAATTGATGATCAATGTGGGGGATATGCTGTCGAGACATACCAACAACAAGCTGAAATCCACCATCCATCAGGTGGTTAATCCCGAAAAGGAAGACTGGGGACAGGCCCGCTACTCCATACCTTTTTTTATGCATCCCATTAGTGAAATGAAACTCAACTGCCTCGACAATTGTGTGGATGACAACCACCCCAAACAGTTTGATGATATCAGTGCAGGGGAGTTTCTAGAACAACGACTGAAAGAGATCGGAATGAAAGGTTGAGGAATGATGAATGTAGTCCCGATAGCTATCGGGAGAAGAAAGGAAAAAGAGAAAAGAAAAAAGTGGAATCATCCATTCCCAATAACTAATAACCAACTACTAGTTACCAATAACCCTGGCGCGCGAATGTTTCGCATGACTAAGCAGTAAGTCCTTAAATAACTATTTCCGTCACTGCGAGGAAGAATGACGAAGCAGTCTTAGTCTGAAATATGAGCGAAGAAGGATAATGTATTTTGGAATGTAGTCCCGATAGCTATCGGGAGAAGAAAGACCATTGACGAATTTCCCGTTTCTAGTTACCAATTACCAATAACTGGTTCCCAAATCCTAATTGTAATCAAGATTCAGTTGTGTTACGAATTATTGATAATCATTCTAAATATATCGATAAACGATAAAAAATAGTTGATATATGATAAAAATGTATTTACTTTGTCGCAGATAAATTCAAAAGATATGAATGCAATTAAGAAACCTCTCAGTGTAAAAGTAATTTACTACACCACTAATATCCTGTTCTGGATATTCGCATTTGCTGCTGGATTGGCGGCTATTTTGTCCATTGCCATGTTTTGGGGGTTCATGAAAGAAATGCAACTACATGTAGGCGTTCCCATCGCCGTTGATGTAGTTGAAAAGGGAAGCATCAGTTTATATAAACAAATGGTGGATGTGCAATTTGTTGAAATGTATGGTAAGGTTCACTTTATCGATACCCCTGTGTTTGTCAGCAGAATATACAGTGTTTATATGATGGCAGTGGTTGGCTTGATGTTTTTTATATTCTTCACCTTCAGGAAATTTATAAATAATGTCTATCGCGGAGAATATTTCGATATAAGCAATATTGCCTTGCTGAAACGCATTGCCTACGCCATACTAGGCCTTTGGGTATTTAGTGTGTTTTATGCCTATTTCCAGTATTATGTTTTGATGATTAACCTGGAATTTGAGAGCATTACCCTCAATGGAGAGATGCAATTTTACCCTTTACTATTGCTGGCAGCTCTATTCCTCTGGGTATTGTCACACATACTGATGAAAGGAAGCGAACTGCAAGAAGAACAAACCTATACAATCTAAGACTATGGCAATCATTGTAAATCTGGATGTAATGTTGGCCAGGAGAAAAATGAGCCTCACAGAACTATCCAATCAGGTAGGTATCACCATGGCCAATTTATCCATACTAAAAAAAGGAAAGGCTAAGGCCATACGCTTTTCAACCCTCGAGTCCATCTGCAAAGTATTGGATTGTCAGCCAGGAGAAATACTGGAATATGAAAGAGGAACTTTGAGTGATGAGTGATGAATGTGGAAAGATGAATGAGATAACCTGTGTTTCATAAATTACCCTAATGATGCTAAAGAATAGTCATGATGAAAAAACTAAGAAAGCTCTTTTCCTTGCTACTTCTGTTATTATTAATAAGCTTCAATTCTGATAGCTGTAAGGAGGGAGAAAGGGCTTCATTCCAACAAACTAATATGCTTACTCGAGGCCAAACAGCAGATTCTTCTGATGATATTTTACAAAGAACTGCTATTAAAGCGATGGTTTTTATCGGTAACCAACTGCCTCACCATTTATATTAAAAAACAAATATGAAGAAGCGTAAAACAAATCTTGTAAAAAAAGTCAGCCTATTCATTTTTCTGATACTCCTTGTGTTAACAGGAGGGGCAATTATTGGATATCAGTATTTACAATCCGTGTTGCAGGCCAAAATCAGTTCCTGCCAACTTGAAAACAGAAATTATAAGGAGGTTATCGAGTTTGAATATGTAAATAACTGGATAGTCGTAAAGGCAAAAGTAGCTGGTTGTGACGAAGAATTGCCTTTTATCTTTGATACCGGGGCTCAAACTGTATTCCTGGATTCTCTTCTTCAGAAAATAGGAGCTTCTCATTATGATCGTTTATCCTTTGACGGCAATTCAGATACTGTAAGTCATGCATTCAACAATGAATTGATAACACTTCATAACCTTGAGCTCAATGGCCTGCGTTTTACGGATATTGGCGCCATAACTGCCTCCAACGAAAAATGGGAGATGCTTAATTGTATATCTGCCTATGGGATCATTGGATGCAATATGATAAAGCATTGCAACTACCAGATCGATTACCAAAAGAAACAAATCATCATCACAGACCAGCTGGAAGAATTGCCTAATTACCAGAGTATACAGTGGGTTGACTACACTTCTCTTGAGACACAGGAATCACCTGTAATTGCCGCTGTTATAAATGATAGTGTGGTAGTGAATTTGCTGTTTGATACTGGTATGAGCGGAAGCTTGACCCTGAAATCCAGCCGTTTATATAGTGGTCTTGTCAATAATCCTATGGTTGAAAGCATTGGCTATACAGCAGTTCCTACTTTATATATTAGAGGCGAGAAAAAGGAAGTTTATCATGGCCTAAAGTTTAAGGCTAGCACTTTCCAGATAGGTGAGTTACTTTCAGAGGACCTTTGCATTCATGTGAAAGAAGGAGGACGGTCCTCATTTGATGGTATCCTCGGAAATTCTTTTTTTGAGAATTTTATCATCACCCTTGATTTTAAAAACAAGAAAATTGGATTTATCAGAAATGGAAAGAAACAAGAATTAAAAACTACCTATGGTCTGAGCTATACAGTGTCGAAAAGCAAGATGTATATCAGCCGTGTGTATGATGGTTTTGATCCAGAAATACAAGGGGTTGAGGCTGGAGATGAGGTCCACTCTATTAACGGTATCAAAATTTCAGAACTCACACAGGCAAATTGTTGTGATATCTACAGAAACGAATATAGCTTACATCAACCTGAAGATAGCCTGCTCTCTCTGGAAATCATTAAAAATAACTCCATCAGTTCTTATCAAATAAGAAAGCAAAGAATATTCTAATAAAGCTAAGTCATACAAGCATAAGTTACCTTCTCCTGCCACCACCTCTGGCACCTCCTGAACGATTCATGCTGCCACTGGGACGACTTGTATTGCGCTGCATTTGTTGCTGCGACCTGTTGTAATTATTGGCCCCTTGGTTTCTGTTTTGGTGTGAGCGCTCCAACTGCTGCCTTTGATTGGTTTGTGGCGGCTGGCGTGTGCTGGGTTGCTGACGAGTACTCGGCTGCTGATTGGTAGAAGGCTGTTGACGCGTGGGTTGCTGCCTGGTAGCAGGTTGCTGCCCGGTGCTTGGCCTTTGACCTGCTTTGTTGGACCGATTCTCAAAGCTGCCATTCTGATTCCTTTGGTATACATTTCCCTTACGGTCGGTATACATATTGTTAGCTTTGGTGGTATTCCTGGCCCTGTTATTTACAGTGTTAGTGGGACGTGTACTTCGGTTACCGGTATGTTTTACACCAGTGCTTCGGTTGTTATAGACGTTTCTGCTGGCATTTCTGTGTCCAGCCGCATATCCTGCTCTGTATCCGCGGTGGTAGCCATGATGATAGCCTCTTCGGTATCCATGACGATATCCTGCATGATAGCCTCTGGGTCCCCAATATCCACGATGGTAGGGATGAAAACTCCAACCCATCCAACCATAACTAAAGCCAACTGAAAATCCCCATCCTGTCCAGGGATTATAATGAACTCCAAATCCCCATGTCACAGGTCTCGGGTAATAATAGTATCCATACCATGGACGGTAGTAATAGCCTGTGCCATATACCACCACACCACCATATACATAACAGTTGGTATAACCAGGTAAATAACCCACATAAACTACTTCAGGAGAAGAATCGTAGATATAGGCATATTTGACATTATATACCGGAGCCTCTGGTGGAATGTCATTAACCTCTTCAGGTCGGTTCACACAAACTTCCCAGGGGCCTGTGGCCTTATCCGACATAAACCATACTGCCTCATCCACACAATAGTATTTGTTCTTAATGAGCAATACAGTTTTATCAGTATTTTGAGCATAGGAGATATCAGTACCTTCAATTTTCTCGAACTTTGGATTGCCATCATAACTTACTTCAACGGTGGCTGTTTTGCGGTCGATGGTGGCCGTTTGTGGAATGGATTGCTCCAATAAAGCTGTTTCCGATTCATTGGTGCCCGGAACACTTGGCCTTACATTAGCCAGATCTGAATCCTGTGGTATATTCCTGAAATCCTCAGGCAGATCAGAAGGCTCGCTGAATTTCCAATCTCCGTCTTCCAGAGATTTAGACATATACCAGCGTCCTGCTAGCAACAAATAATGGTTCTGAGAGTTGATATCCATAACAATATCGCTCTCGGTGTTGGCTACATAGAGCAATGAAGTGCCCTCAATGGCTTTATAGTCCACTTCGCCATCAACCATGACCAATTCTGCCGCTTTGGTTGCCACAATGATTTCAGGGGCAGAGGTATAGCTTTTGGATATTGAGTCTGTCTCCTGCTGTTGAATGGATTGTTCCGCAAATTTCTTTATTGTTGACGGAACCTTTTTTGTTTCTTTCCAGCCTGAGGTGATGTTATCAGAAGTATACCAAAAATTGCTCCCGTTAATAAAGTATGTATTGCTTTTGGGATCTTTTACAATAAAGAATGGGGTGTTCACCACATATTCAATGCCACTGTTTTCTTCTGTCTTTAATATGGGTTCGCCATCTACCATCATTAATATGGCTGGGCTGGTTCTGAAATAGATTGTTGGCGGATCATTCTTGATCTGGTCAGACAATTCGTTGAGGTTTTCAACTTCTTTAAGACTTGCCAAAATACGATCCAGAGACATTTCCAGATTCCATGATTCTATTTCTTTGGATAATAATTCGGAGAACTTGCTCACCTTTTTTTCATCCATCATTTCAGGGAAATGGGTTTTTAAGATGTCCATTTCCTCCAGGACAACAGTCCGGTTTTCAAGATCGGTCGACATTCGGGATTTGAACCAAATGGCTCCAAATATCATCTCTTTGTCCTTTCCTTTTATGGTTACGGCCATCCTTCCTTCAAGGATATTCGACTTAAATGACTCCAGCTGAGGCTGGTATAAAGTAGTCACATAACCATCCTTGGATTCAATTTCGATGGGCCAGTTGAGCTTAATTTCGTTTTCTGCCTTTATATTTGATGTTCCATACACCATAATAAGGGTGAGGAAGAGGATTCTGAATGTGTTTGTGAAATGCATATAATGGTGTATTTGGATAGAACTGATTTGTGTTATGCTTGGTGTCTAACAAATGCCGGGCCACAAATTCAAGTGCAAACCTAATTATAAAATCCTAACCTGAATCAGCTGGCCCCAACAAATGAATATGATCTGTCTTAATTAAATAAAACCCTTAAGATAGGCCATGAAAAATTAGTAAGGTTCTGATTATTCCATTATTTTTATGGGATCTAACCATTAATGTAAAGAATCATGAAAAAAATAGTATTAGTTCTATTGCTGGCTTCTGGATTTGGCTTGCTGGCTCAAGATGTTGAACAAGACAAAGAGGCCATCAAAAAAGTCATCCAGACCGCCTATGTGGATGGCCTTCAGAATGAAGGAGATACCGTGAAAATTGATTCAGGGATACATCCTGGATTTAATTTGCTGGGTATTGGCAAAGAAGGTAAAATGTGGGCCTATCCCATTGAAAAATGGAAAGCCAGTGTCGTGAAGAAAAAGATGGATGGCAAGCTTCCCAAAACAGGGGATGATTTTGTAACTGTGAAGTTTGATCATATTGATGTGACTGGCACTGCGGCTGTGGCTAAAATTGAGTTTTATGTGGGCAAGAATCTGACCTATGTGGATTATATTGCCCTCTATAAGTTTGATGATGGCTGGAAAATGGTGAATAAAATATTCTATAAGTTCTAGAGCTCAATCCTCACAATTACCTATTTGAATTCATGGCTGGCCAATAAATGCTTGCCTTGATCATAACTTATGTATAACCCTCTTATATATGCGTTAAAAGGGTTTGGTGTCCTACTACTTGTTGTGGTAACCTTTTCCTGTGTTGATCCCTATTGGCCTGAATTGGATTCAAAATATGATGAAGCTTTGGTTGTTGATGGCAAAATAACCAATATGCCGCCACCCTATACTGTTCGATTGTCCATATCTTCTCCTGTAAGTCATCCTGAGTTCAAACCCAAAACAGCTTGTAAAGTTAGTGTTGTCAGTAGTTTGGGGGAGTTAGAGCATCTTGATGAAATTGAACCCGGGCTCTATCGTTCAGCTATTGACGGCATGCAGGGTGAGATAGGCATCCAGTATAAACTAAGAATAAGTACTGCAGATGAAAAGCTTTATGAGTCAGAATTTGAGCGATTGACAGCGCCCACACCCATAGATTCTATTTATACTCAAGTTGAATATACCCCGCATCCACAATATGAAAGAGATATGCAAGGATTACGGTTTTATGTGGATACGAAAGAAGCCATCGGGGATACCAATTACTACAGATGGGAGTTGGAACGCACCTTTAAGTACCATGCAAATTATCTGATCAAGTATATTTTTGATGGTCAGATGCATCCGTTTTCACCCACCGACTCGCTTTATACATGCTACCGGACTGATTATATTCATGAGTCATTCACCTATAATACCTCTGACCTCACTATTCCCATAGTCAAAGCCTTTCCCCTTCATTTTGTAAGTACAGAAACCAAAGAACTCTCCATTAGGTACAGCCTGTTGCTGAATCAATACAGCCTAAGCGCCTCTGCTTTCAATTATTGGAGCAAGGTAAAAAGTATGATAGAAGAACAAGGTGCCTTATACACCAGACAGCCTTTCCAGATTAGGTCCAATGTATTTAATGTATCTGATGCGGAAGAACCCGTGATGGGTTATTTTATGGTGGCAGGACAATCTCAAAAACGGATGTATTTCGACCGACCCATGGAACTGGAATATTTTTATCCTGACTCATGTAATTTATACCCTGTGGATATCAATATCTTATGGATTAAAAGAGAACAATGGCCTCTACTATTACCTGCATTTTTTGGAGGAACAAGTCAACAACCCGCTTGGGTAGATTACCAATGGTGCGTGGATTGCAGAGCTTTAGGCGGGGGTCTGAATAAACCTGATTTTTGGGTGGATTAAGAATGCCACCCAGTTCAATACTCTTTAAAATCGCTATAAATAAGCCTGGTTTATACACCGCTTTCTGATTTCATCGTATTTTTGTTCGTAGTTTTACGAACAGTATGAAACTGAATGAAGTTATAAGTCCGAAACAACAGCGCATGGCCAGGTATGCCAAGGCTCTGGGACATCCGGTAAGGATATTTGTGATGGATTTATTATCCAAACAGAGTTGCTGTTATAGTGGTGACCTCACAGATGAGTTACCCATAGCCAAATCAACCTTGTCACAGCATCTGAAAGAGCTTAAAGAGGCTGGTTTGATTCAGGGAGAAATAGAAGCGCCACGAATTAAATATTGCATCAATAAAGACAACTGGGCTGAAGCCCAAAAACTTTTTAAGGATTTTTAGAAATTAAAAAAAATTAAACTAATTGTTCGGCTTTTAACGAACAGAGAATGTAAGACCAATTGTTATGAATATTAAAGTACTGGGGACGGGATGTCCAAAATGCCAAACACTGGAGAAAATCACACGCGAAACCGTAAATGAGATGGGACTTGAAGCTGAAATCGAGAAGGTTGAGGATATTATGAAAATTATGGAGATCGGTGTGCTGCAAACACCCGGTCTTGTGATCAACGACAAGGTGGTCATGAGTGGGCGCCTGCCTTCTAAAAGTGAAATAAAAAACCTAATCACCCAAAACAATTAATATGAAGAATTTAAGTATGCTGTTTGTGCTTTTTCTGATGATAGGCGCAAATGTGTCTGTGAATGCACAGACTGAGAAAGCTGATGAAGTTAGCGTTTCTGAAACAACTGTTGAGATCTACTATTTTCATAACACACGGCGATGCCCCACATGTGAAGCTGTTGAAGATGTTACCCTGAATACCATTAAAACAAAATACCCCGAACAGATGAAATCAGGTGTGTTGAGTTTTAAAAGCCTGAATATTGAGGATGACTCCAATGAAGCTTTGGCCAGGAAATTACATGTTTCCGGACAAACCCTTTTAGTTGTGAAAAATGGCAAAAAAAAGGACCTGACCAATGATGCTTTTCTTTATGCGCGTACAAAACCTGAAAAGCTGAGTCAGAAACTGGAGAAAGTAATCGGTACCATTTAACTGTTCAACATTGGAATTTCTTACCACCTTACTGGAGGGCTCCGGCTTTCCCTTGTTAACTGCGTTGATTCTGGGACTAATGACCGCTATTAGCCCTTGTCCTTTGGCAACCAATATTACAGCAGTCGGATTCATATCCAAAGACATCCAAAACAAAAACCGGGTATTTTATAACGGACTGGTATATACTCTGGGAAGGATAGTATCCTATACCTTGCTGGCCATTGTCCTGATGTACAGTGCCGACCAATTTTCGCTGAAGCAATTATTTCAGACCTATGGAGAAAAGTTCATAGGTCCTTTGCTTATTCTTATTGGATTGTTTATGCTTGATATCATTCAGTTGAAGCTACCCGGATTTTCAGGCTTAAGCCAACGAATGAACCAGAAAAAATTTGCCAAATATTGGGATGTTTTTCTACTGGGTTTCATTTTTGCACTGGCCTTTTGTCCATACAGTGGTGTGCTGTATTTCGGTATGCTGATCCCCTTGGTGATCAGTAGTCAGGAAGGCGCGTTTCTGGCAGTAAGCTTCGCTTTGGCCACAGGTTTACCGGTCATTCTATTTGCATGGCTCATTGCCTATACTGTTTCGGGCGTGGGGAATGTGTACAATCGGATCAAAAGCTATGAGCTTTGGTTCAGACGTGTTATCGCTGTGCTTTTTATTGGAACGGGTGTTTATTATATCCTGGAAGTATTTATTCTGTAGCCTTAAATAAGAAGGAGCCTTACTAATGGAATGGAAAAAAGAGATTACTATATTATTCTGGATCATTGTATTGTTTTTACTGGCATTTTTCATGCCCCTGGAGAATTTGCAGTTTAAGGAGGCCGTTCTGGCAGCATTGGACTTAAGCAAATGGTATGCACGTGAACATGTAATCCTATGCCTACTCCCTGCTTTTCTGATTGCTGGTGTTATATCTGTTTTTGTAAGTCAAGGCTCTGTATTAAAGTATTTTGGGGCCAATGCGAAAAAGTGGTTAGCCTACTCAGTGGCTTCAGTTTCGGGTACCATTCTGGCCGTGTGTTCTTGTACGATTCTACCACTTTTTTCTTCCATTCATAAAAGAGGTGCCGGCCTGGGGCCTGCCGTAGCATTTCTGTATTCAGGGCCTGCCATCAATATACTGGCGATTATTCTTACTGCCAATATTCTGGGCTTTGAAATGGGTGTGGCAAGAATTGTTGGGGCCGTTGTATTTAGTGTTGTTATCGGACTGGTAATGTCGTTGATATACAGCCAGGAGGAAAAAGTGAAGGTCGAAAATCAGATGAATATTGTACCACCGCCCGAAAGTAGACCACTATGGCAAACATCATTTCATTTCTTTACTCTGGTGTTTATACTTGTGTTTGCCAACTGGGGTGCCCCGGATTCCAATTCAGGATTCTTGTTTTGGATTTATACCAATAAATGGTTGTTGACGGGTGTTTTCGGCTTGCTGCTTGCCTATTCCCTCATAAAATTCCTGAACATTAAGTGGTGGTGGGTATTGTTGGTGCTTGTGCTTACTGCTGCAGCTGCGTTTTTGTTTCCTAGTCCTTTGATCCCTATGGTGGTTGCCATTTTTGGTGTAAGCCTGATTACCATGCTACATGGAGGCGAAAACAAGGAATGGGCTTTGTCTAGTTGGGACTTCACCAAACAGATTATGCCTCTACTTGCTCTGGGAGTATTGGCCGCGGGTTTCCTCCTCGGATCCACTCATGATAACACTCAAATGCCCGGTGTGATACCAGCCCATTGGATAGCGGATTTGGTAGGAGGAAATTCAGTGTTCTCCAATTTCTTTGCTTCCATTGTGGGTGCCTTTATGTATTTCGCAACCCTAACTGAAGTACCCATTTTGCAAGGTTTGCTGGCCGCTGGTATGGGGAAGGGACCTGCATTGGCTCTGCTGTTGGCCGGGCCTTCTCTTTCACTTCCCAATATGCTGGTTATCAGATCAGTTATTGGTACGCAAAAAACATTGGTTTATGTGGGTTTGGTCGTGTTAATGGCCACGGTTTCAGGCCTTATCTATGGGGGCTTATTTTAAGATTAAATCGCTGGTCCAATTGTCAAGAACCCATAAGTTTCTGAAATACATTTAAATGATAACTGATGTTCGTGGCCGGCAAAGCAACATTGTTTACTTGAAAGCTATCTCTATTTTAATTAAAAGATATAAAGGTCTTTTATTCCGAAATAGTATTATTTTTGTGACAAATTAGATATTTGTTATGGAAGAATTAGATGTAACCAAGATAGAAGGCCGTTTAAAGCACGCCACCATTTTTAAGATGTTTGAGGATCTGCTAGAAGGTCAGTCATTTGTAATAAAGAATGATCACGACCCCAAACCCTTGTACTATACTTTTCAGGCCGAACGCCCGCGAGAATTTAATTGGGAATACCTCCAACAAGGACCAGAATGGTGGAAAGTAAAGCTTGGAAAAAAGGCTGACACTTCCGAAACCTTAATTGGTGATTTGGTAGCCGCAGACTATAGAAAGGCTGATGTGTTTAGGAAATTTGGAATAGATTTTTGTTGTGGCGGACAGATTAGTTTGTCGAATGCTTGTGAGAAATATAAGGTGTCCTTGAATGAACTACTCCAGGAGTTTCAAAAATTGGAGAACCAAAGCTCAGAGACCTCATTGAAATACAATGACTGGTCACTGGATTTTTTATCCGACTATATCATTAACAACCACCATACCTATGTAACCAATACCTTACCTCTGCTCGTGGATTACAGCCAGGCTGTGAAACGTGCCCATGGAGACATGCATCCTGAAGTCATCGAAGTTGCATCTATTGTTCAAGCTCTAGCAAAAGATCTGACAGCACACTTGCAAGCTGAAGAGGATGATTTGTTCCCCTTGGTCAATGAATTGCTTTCACTGACAAAGAGTGGGGGAGTAACAGAATCAGTTAAAAGAAACATAGCATCTGCCATTGAAAACCTCGATGAGGAGCATAACCATGCAGGAGATCTACTAAAAAGACTTTCGAAAATTACTAATGCGTACGAGGTGCCTGCGGGTGCTTGTCCCACCTACACCACTTTATATCACAAACTGAGTGAATTTGAAAAAGATCTGCACCAGCACATTCATTTGGAAAATAACATACTTTTTAAAAAAGTAATGCAGATGTAGTTGATGCAATTGCGTAAACATCAGTATTTGATGCCGCTAATCTCTTCACTAATCTCCCATAAGCGATCCTGAATGGTAGTGTCGTAGGATATGGCAGAAGATTTGCGCTCCTTCTGATGAACAAAATAACGTCCGCTAATCTTGTTGACATCATTGGAAACAGCAAGAAAAACAGATGTTTTTGCTCCTTTGGATAATTCATCACCTCCTGATCCCCATCCTGCATGAAGCAATTTGGTACTGATAACTCCCGGATGCAGACAATTGGTTGTTATGCTTGTGTTTTTTAGCAGGCGATGAAGCTTATAGGTAAAAAGTACATTTTCAAGTTTAGACAAGGCATAGGCATTATAGGCGTCAAAGTGTTTTTCTCCATTGAGGTTGTCAAAATCCATGGTGCCTGCCTGGGCCATGGAACTGACATTAACCAAACGACCCTGAGAAGATTGCTCAATCTGAGGTAATAGTTGTAGGCTAAGGGCAAACACAGCCATATGGTTCACCATAAAGGTGCGCTCCAATCCATTATCTAAGATAACTCTTTCCTGTTCGAAAACACCGGCATTGTTAATGAGTACATCCAAATGCTTATAGGTAGCTTTTATTACCTCAGCCATTGAGCTGATTTCCTTGAAATCAGTAAAGTCAGCATTCAAATAGTCAATATTTGAATTGCCGGATTGTTCCGCGATTTCATTTCTGACTTTTTCTCCTCGCTCTGAGTTTCTCCCATGCAGAATAATAGTATGACCTAGCTTTGCCAGGTCCAGGGCAGTTTGGCGACCAATGCCATCCGTTGCTCCTGTAATGAGAATGGTTTTCATATGATCCATAGCTTTAGTGGTTTAATTCCGTCAGGAAATAAAGGTAATTCAAGCCTGCTGATACAGGACTCTTTAAAATCCAGGAAATGAGACCTGTTGGCTATTTTTCCTCAGCTTTTGCTTTGGTAAACCTGGCGTTGTTAAAGTGTGCGAAAATCGCAACTAAAAAGATGATGGCTACCGTATAATAAACAAAAGTTGGTACAGGTACCGGATCTCCTTTGGCATATGAATGCAATCCCGACAGATAATAATTTACTCCAAAATAGGTCATTAATATGGAGAAGAACCCTATCAACGAAGCAAAATTGAATGAGAATTTTGATTTGATGCCTGGTATATATTGCATATGGATAATAAAGGCGTAGAAGATCACGCTAGCCAATGCCCAGGTTTCCTTGGGGTCCCAGCCCCAGTATCTTCCCCAACTCTCATTGGCCCATATTCCTCCAAGGAAGGTTCCTACTGTTAACATATATAAGCCAATAATCAATGCTTTTTCATTGATGGCCGATAGTTCCGTTATCCGAGTGTCGATATTCAAGTGGTTATTCTTAGTCTTGAATACCATGAGTATGAGGTTGAGGAAACCTAAAATGGCACCCAGTGCAAGGAATCCATAACTGGCTGTAATTATAGATACGTGAATGGTTAACCAGTAGGATTTAAGTACAGGTACCAATGGCGTAATTTCGGGATCCATCCAGCTGAGATGAGCCACCATCAATATGATTGAGGCCAAGACAGTGGTAGCTGCCAGGGTAAGGTCTGATTTTTTGGCCAACAAAATACCTGCCAGCATGGTTACCCAACCTATATAGATCATTGATTCGTAACCATTGCTCCAGGGCGCATGCCCTGAAATATACCAACGAAGCGCCAGACCACCGGTTTGAAAAACGAAACCTAAAATCACAAGAACGGTTAATGCTTTTATCAGATAGCGAATCACCTTAGAAGTATTGAACATCCCAACGATAATAAGGATGATCATAAATACACCCAGCATACCATACAATTTGGATAGATTATTGAAAATCTCCATTCTGTTGTACAGGATCTCCATGGATGCTTTGGTTTCTGAAGGAATGATTTCAGCTCCCTTAATCTGCTGGTATTTTGCAATACCCGAGACCAATGTATTGGCAGTCTGCATATTATTGCTGGCAATGGCATCCAGATAGGTAGGCAAGGCATTGGCAATAAAGCTTGAATCTTCACTATTCATAGGTCCGATCTCATCCACGGGGGAATACCAGCTTTTGTAAGCATCATTGGGGTCGGGGAGAATTTTTAGAAAGTCTCCCATATAGATCATATAACAAATATTGAGGCGCTCGTCAACTGCCATAACATCCTTGTCAAACAAGCTACGTTGTGCTGGTTTCTTTTCATAGGCTTCAGAAACATGTTTCTGGAGTTTGTATCCTGTTCCGCCACTGATATCAATGAAATCAAGATAAGCTGCATGGCTTCCCTCTATTCCCAATAGTTCTTTCAGTTCACTATGCTTTACCTTAATCATAGGTACTTGCTGCCATTGAACCTGATTGGTAGCCATACCAAGCAAAACCTGTTCAGGGATCATACCATGCAATTTGCTCTTTCTGGAAACCTTTCTCAGGAGCTCACTGGCCAAAGAATTGATGGGTTTTACTCTACCACCGGTGGTTTGTACCAGCAGTTCTCCAAACTTATCCGCTTGTTCTTTATTTACTTTTTTAAGATTTTCAAGGTCAAAATGATTGTGTTGTGCCTGTAAGTCAGGACTCATCAGGCTGGCAAACATCACAAGGCCGGCTACAACTGCTGTTTTTGCAGTACCACTTCTTTTGATGATCCGTGTTAGGGCCCCAAAACGTGAGTTTTTATTGAATAGGGAAAGGGCCATGCCCAAGGTCATGAAGAAATAGCCGATATAGGTAATGAGTGTGCCCCAATAATCATGATTTACCGACAAAATAGTACCCAGTTCATCCTTGTCGTAGGAGGATTGGAAGAAACGAAATCCTTTGTAATTCAGTACATTATTCATATATATGCGGTGTGGCTGAATGAGTTCCTCATTTTCATCAATCAGAATCACCTCACTGGCATAGGATGATGGACTCATAGATCCGGGATAACGATCCAGTTGAAAATCCTTCAACTGTAAGGCAAATGGTAGTTGTATTTCTCTTGAGCCGTAGGTCATGCTTATTTGAACATCTCCCAGTTCAAACACATTGGTCATGCCTTCATAGCCTTTACCACCATGCAGGAATACCTTTTCACTTTCCTGACCATTGCTGACCATCACCTCAAGGGCATCCATATTTTGGGTCTTATCACTGTTTAGTGGTACATAATCGATAATGCCGTGTTGGTAAAAATTGGTGAGTACCAGGTTGATACCTGCTGTCACATATAAGGTCTTTGCTCCAAAGCTATACCATTGTTCCGGTTGAATAGTATCACCTTTGGCTCCCATCATGCTCATGGTGGTAATGGGTTCATATGAGAACAGTTGAAGGGCTCCATCGACAATCTTCACATTTATAGCTCCTTCCAAAAATTCATCGCTGAAATTCAGGTACTGATTGCCAAGGTTCACACGGTCGGGGTATTGCAACATATATGAGTTTCTGTTCACACCATCAGAAATGACCAGCTCCATATAGGGTGTGCCACCGCTTTCTCCTTCCCTAACCACTTTCCTGGCATTGGGAATAAATCGTTGGGATTTGAATTTGTACTTTTTATCCCCTGCTTTGATTGATGAGGAATAAGCCCTGGGGTTGAGAATAGTAACCAATACTGATTCATCCTCAGAAACACTGGTATTTGCTGTTTGAATAGTAGTCTGTACAAAGGTTTGATCAGACATAATCGTACTTGACTGCTTGCCTTCACGTATATGCATCATGCCTTCGTAACTGATAAAACGGGTAATACCGGCTCCCAATAAAATACAGATGAAAGATATGTGGAAGATAAATATTGTGAATTTTTTGCGCTTATATAGTTTGGATTTGATAACATTTGTGACAATAACAATGGCCATAAAAATCATCAGGATATTAAACCATGTGGCATTATAAACCACAGCTTTTGCAGCCTGAGTGCCAAAGTCATTCTCTATAAATGTAGCTGTTCCAATGGCAGCACCATAAATTAAAAGTAGCATGCCAGCGGTTTGCATGGAGAGTAACCTATCGATGTATTTTTTCATATATGTTGAGTTTGTTGTTAGACAAATGAGTGTTAATCTATAGTCGTAATGAGGATGTCAACGGCGCCTACACCAAATTTACTGATGGAAGCCATTCTGTTTTCTAGTCCTTCGTAATTATCTATCTCTTTGATGATTGCATTCTTAAGAACACCATTTCCTACCCCATGAATAAAGGTAATTTTATGGTATTCTTCCTTGATGCCACTGTCGAGGGCTTTTTTAAAGTGATCCAATTGGATGCTAAACATATCATGACTGGATAAGCCAAGAATATTATCCATGATAGCACCAATATGAAGATCCACAGTAGCCTCTCCGATAGCAGTTTTATAATTCTCAATAAAAGCCTTGTCCTTCATCGGCTTGGCAATTTTAGCTTCGCTTTGAAAATCCTGTTTCAGGTTTTGGCTGTCATGAGAAGCAACTCCCACAGCATTCAGAGGTGCCAGTTTTAGCACCATCGCTTTTCCACTGACTAAGCTGTTGGCCTGATAGCTGCCTTCTTTAAAAAACCGATTGGCACGAATATCAATTACAGCATGAACAGGCATATATACTTTTTTCGGTTCATCATTGTGTAATAATACCTGCAGATAACCTTTGATCCATGACTCAATGTCTTCCCTGTCGATGGTTGCCAGAACCATCTTTGACCGGGCTGGTACAGAACCATAATCAATGCCCTGCATACTTCCATCCACTTCCATAAATAAGCTAAAAAGAATATCGTAGGAGCTGTGATTGAGTAAAATCACATCCATCTCGCCAGTTAGCAGCCATTGTTGGTCATGGGGTTCATAGGCCAGATAAAATCCTTCCTCTTCCTTAATTTTACCCAATGGGTTGATCATGGTGGTTGTAAGAGGTTCTGGTTCTGGTGCTGGGGTTGCTGCTTTTATGGCATCAGTAGGCTTATAATTGAATGCCTGGTCACTGTGTTCTTCAGACCTGTAATTTAGTATAAGGTCAGCAGCCAGCACAGGTATGTCAAACCCATCTTCAGTTTCTATGGTAACCATTTTGCTGTCGATGATTGCTTTTACAGTCCCGCCGCCACTTTCGTTGAGGTATTGAACCTTTTCTCCTATTTTAAACTTCATGCCTTTTTTTCCTTCGAAAAGCAAAAATAGGAATTATGGTAGTTGTATACCGATACCTCAACTATTAATTTCATTGGAAATAACAAAGCAACTTTTGGTCGGTGAAGACTTATGCAGTCTAGTAAGTAGACAGGACATAAGTGCCCGGAAATGTAGCCAGGGCTTCGAAGATACAAAACGCATCTCATCGGCATCAGATGTATCTTGCTATTTGCTTTGATACTTGTCACATTTGCAGCACCATAGAAGCCAGAAACCCCCATGAGAATCTTCTTTAATAATCAATGGAGGCAGCCGATGGGGTGGAGGATGAAGGATGGCTTGCGTCCGTTTGACGATAGAAAATGTCTTTTTTAGCCTGTTATTATATCATTTTACAAAAGGCTAGGATTCGTTTGTAATTGTTAAATTTGTGATTTATATCATAAAACACTGATGAAGAAAATTTCCATTTGTTTGCTGTTCTCAGTCATCATATTGATCAGTGGTACTGTTGCTGCCCAACAGGCAAAAGCTGGTTTTATTAAAGGAAGGGTCATCGATGCTGAGGGCAAGGCCATCCCCTGGGTGCAAATTGTTGATGCCAAAACAGCCTCGGGTGCAACGACCGACCTGGAGGGCCGTTATCTTTTAAAGGTCACCCAAAACCAATATGTAGATTTGATATTTGAACATCTTACTTATCAGCGGTACTCAACTAGCATTGAGGTATCAGACAGTGTTACAACAATTCCTGATGTTGTTCTTATGCATAATAACCAATCCCTGGGTGAAGTGGAAATTATTGCGGTTTCCATAAAGGAAAACCCACTGAACAGTTATACCATCGACAAGGAACAAATAGAGGAGAGAAATATTAATGATCCGGGAAACTTGATGAGCTTGATTCCCAATGTGGCTACTGTTAAAAAGAGTCCCAATGTTGGAGATCCTGTGGTCAGAGGCTTAAAGTATAGTCAATTGAATGTGCAACTGAATGCGGCAGCTAAAATTGAGGGTGCCTGCCCCAATCGTATGGATCCGGTGACGGCTCACATCGACCCTGACGATATCAGGAACATCAGAATTTATAAAGGACCTTATGCATTGAAATATGGTGTGAATTTTGGTGGGATTATTAAAATACAAACCTTTCAGCCTGAGTTTACAAAGACATATAAATCACACCTAAGGCTGATCACTGGTATGCAATCCAATCATGAAGGATTGAGAGGTGGGCTGAAGATCAGTGGCAGCAATTCATGGCTTTCCTACCAGCTTACCGGAAATTATAAGAAGTATGGTGATTATAAGGCAGGCAACGGAGATGTGATACAAGCCGGGATGGAAAAACAAAATATGGGCGTGGCTTTAGGTTTCAAGGCTCATGAGAAACATATTGTTAGTGTGTATTACGACCAATCCAACGGCAAAAACATAGATTTTCCGGCACTACCCATGGATGAACGCAACGATCTCACACGTATTGCCGGTCTGAATTATATCATCACTAATATCACACCAACCTTGACTCAACTCAAGGCCAGGGCCTGGTATACGGATGTGGATCATGAGATGGACAATAAAAACCGGCCCTTTTCTGATACTGTAGTTGCTGTCTCCAAATTAAATACACACAATACAGGGGCAAAATTGGGAGCATTATTAAAAGTAGGTAAGCTGAATTTCGATGTCGGGGCGGATTATGAGTCGGTATTTAAAACGGGGGATAGAAATAAGAACCTGATTATGCAACCCATGCTGCCGGTGATTAGCGAATCCTTATGGGACAATGCCAGGATTAATAATTTGGGCATTCATGTGGAAGCCATTATCCCTTCAAGAAAAGCAGACTGGGTGCTTGCAGCTCGTGTGGATGTGAACCAGGCTGAATCCGATCCCATATTCCAATACAAAACTTCTGACGGAAAGGTGATGGAAACAGATACCAAATCTCAGTTCACAAATTTTAGTTATTCGGCATCTATGGTCTATCATCTGAACGACAAGAATGACCTTTTCGTGAGCCTTGGTTCGGGAACCAGAAGTCCTGATATGACTGAGCGTTTCGTGAGTTTGCTTCCCATTGCCTACGACAACTTCGATTACCTGGGTAACCCAAAACTTAAACCTGAAACCAATACAGAATTTGATTTGGGATACAGACTCAAGCAGTCGCGATGGATGAGCCTTGAGGCCAATGTGTTCTTTTCATACCTGACTAACACTATTGTGGGAACCATGGAGAATCTGCCACCAAATATCAACCCGCGGACGAAAGGTGTTTTTGGAGTAAAACGCTTCGAAAACTCAAGTCCGGTCTACCTCACTGGATTTGAATTGTCTTTGGCTTCTCCTGCACACTACAATCTTCAAGTGCTTCTCAATGCTTCCTACACTTATGGGATGGCACCAGAATCCTTTGAGTATGTGATTAAAAACAATAGTGTTGATGAGGTGTTGGAAATCCAAAATGATGCCCTAGCTGAAATACCACCATTGGAAATGAATATGAAGGTGTCTTATAAGTTTTTACAGCAACGACTGGAACCCTCTCTCAGCCTGAGGGTGGTTGCAGCCCAACATCATATCTCCAAATCCTATGTGGAACAGGAAACTCCTGGCTTCGCTCTCCTGAACATGGGATTGAAGTATCTGTATAACAGCAATCTATCGGTTTATGCTGGGATTAATAATTTGTTTGATCAATTGTATTATGAGCATTTGAACAGGCGCATCCTGGGTTCCAAAAGCCCATTGTATGAGCCGGGCAGATTGTTTTATGTGAATGTAATTATAAAATTTTAGGAGGTGATGACCATGAAAATATACCTATGGATCCCCATTTTTTTACTGGCTATTGTTGCTTGTAATACCACAGAACAGAAAAAGGTAAGCTATCAAGGCACCAAGGCGATTTCGGCATATGATTTGTATTATACCGATGCGAATCAGCAGTTGCATGATATAGAAGTAGAGGCCAAGAGCGCACAGGATATATGGACCTTGGAATTTATGGCCGATCCGGGAGCAATTGTTTATCTTTCAGGGAAATATGAAGATGATCAATCGGCATTGAAATTGTTGATATTAATTGATGGAAAAGTATATAAACAAGCAGAAAACCAGGGTGATACGCTTAAGTTTTTAACCGTAAGCGGAAGTATTCCCTACGACTAAGTAAAAGATGAGAAGGATTATAATTGCCGTATTGAGCATACTAATTATAGCTTCCTGTACAAAGGAAGACCATAAGGAAACCGATAAAACAGCCCGTTTAAGCCTTCGGTTTGATCATCTTAACCAGGGACAAAGCCTGCTTGTAGATTCCTTGATGTATATCAATGCTGCCAACAATTTATACCTGGTCAGCGAAATCCAGTATTTTATTTCTGATGTTAGCCTGTATAAAAACGGTGAGACCCATCTGCTGGATTCCTGGAAGGATATACACTATGTAGATACCGATCTGCCCTATACCTGGGATTGGGAATTAAAAGATAGCATACCATCAGGAACTTATGATAGCCTGAGTGTGGTTTTTGGAATTAATGAAACCAAAAACCAATCCCTTATGTTTGTAAACCCTCCGGAATCGCTCATGTTTTGGCCCGAATATCTGGGTGGAGGGTATCACTATCTGAAGTTAAACGGTAAGTGGAAGGATGAAGACGATGTATTACGACCTTACAACTATCATCTGGGCATTGGTCAGTTGTATGATGAAACCGGTGGAGACCCCATAGGATTCGTACAAAACTACTTCACGGTAACGCTGGTCAATGAAAGTTTTGAATTTCCTGAAGCCGGAATATTAAAGCTTAAGGTAGATATGGATGTAGATCAATGGTTTGTAAATCCTGAAATTTTCGATTTTAACCAATGGGGTGGTGATATCATGCAAAAACAGGATGCCATGGCCATGGCTGTAAACAATGGGAGTACGGTATTTAATGCCCATTGGGTGTCTGACTAATATGAGATATAAGCATCGGAAATATATGACCCTTTTTCTGGCTTTGCTGGGCATTGCTCTATTGCTGGCTTCCTGCCAGTCCAAGGATGATGTGCCTGTTCACCAGCCTACCGCTTATACCATAGAAATACCCTTTGGCTTCCCGACTGAACTGAATATCCCTGATGATAATCCAATGACTGTAGAAGGTGTAACACTAGGACGTTACCTCTTCTATGACGGACGTTTGTCGGGAAGAACTCATGCAGATTCTTTGATGAGCTGCTACAGTTGCCACCGGCAGGAAAGAAGCTTTGAGGCTGGCATCGACCACCCTGATTTTCCCGGTGGCTATCCCCATGGTCTTAGTGGAAAACATACCCATCATGTGATGTTGCCACTAATAAATCTTGTGTGGAATCACAGTGGGTATGGATGGAATGGCTCAGTTTATAAGGATAATGTGAATGCTGAATACAGGAATATTGAAGATATTGTCAGGATGGCAGTTATGGCTGAAGATGAAATGTTTGGGGATACCTCCAGAGTGGTCGCTTTATTTAACCAGCTACCAGCTTACAAACAATTGTTTCAGGATGCATTTGGTAATCCGGAGGTCAGTTTCAGAAATATTGAAAGGGCCATTGCACAGTTCGTAAGAACTCTGGTGTCAGCCAATTCACGTTTCGACAAATACATCAGGGGTGAGTTGCAGCTTACGCAACAAGAACTAAATGGCTACGTATTATTCACCACTGAAGAAGGCGCCGATTGTTTTCACTGTCATGGTGGTTATGGCAATCCTCTTTTTACCACCCATTTATTCTACAACAATGCCAAAGACAGCATTTTTGATGATCCGAAGGATCGCTTTGCCATAAGTGCTGACCCCATGGATCACGGAGCCTATAAGGCTACCACTTTGAGAAACATAGAAGTTCAGGCGCCTTTCATGCATGATGGTCGTTTTAAAACTCTGGAGGAGGTCATAATCTTTTACTCTGTCGATTTGGTTCAAAGCAATTCTGTGGACCCTCTTATGCATCATATCCATACGGGTGGAGTCAGGCTCACTGAGCAGGAAATGTCTGATCTTCTGGCATTTATCCGATGTCTTAGAGATGATGAATTTATGACCAATGAAGCTTTTTCCAGACCCCAGGTGTTGCCTGATTCGGATACTTCTTACTAGCTAATTTTTTGGAATTTTTTCGTAATGCTTGTGGCTGGCTAGTGTCTTGTTGCGGCTGGGTTTTGCCTTTTTATAGGGTATGCTGAAAAAGAAAGTGGTGCCATTTTGGTCACTAGTTTTAAAATGTATGTCCCCTGACATATTTTCGATGATGGCTTTCGATATACATAATCCCAAACCAGTGCCCCCGTAGTGGTTCTGCTGCGCATTTTGTCCCTGTCGGAAGCGATTGAATATTTCCTTGGAAATGGATTGATGAATACCAATGCCACTATCCTGAAAAAAGAAATTGATCCTCCCATTTCCGATACCATATCCAAATACAATCTGCCCCTTTTCCGTGAATTTAATGGCATTGTCCAGTAGAAAATCCACCACTTGTCCAAGCCTGAAGGGGTCTGCTTCTATCACAGCAAATTGGTCTTCTAATTCCTTCTGAAGTATCAATCTCAAACCTTTGGAGTGGGTGCGGTGCAATACCTGATTGTGTTTTTCTTCCAGCAGATGGTTGATGTTAAAAGCTTGTTCATTAATTTTCATCAATCCGGCTTCGATGGTGGACATATCAATGATATTATCCAAAATTGAGAGCAACTGATTGCCTGATTTTGCAATGAGATTTACATATGACCTTCTTTCATCTTCTGTAATATTGGGTAGCAGCAATAATTGAGAAAACCCCAGAATGGAATTCATGGGTGTTCGTACTTCATGTGACATATTGGAGAGAAATGCTGATTTTAGTTTGTCACTTTCTTCAGCTTTTTCTTTGGCAATGACCAGGTCTTTCTTGGTTTGTACTTGTTCGGTTATATCATGCCACAAAACATGTAATAAAGGTTTGTTTTGAATGGAAATAACGGTCAAGGAAACTTCAACAACAAACAGTGCTCCGTTGCCATCCTTATGAGTCCATTCGAAGTGGTGAAAACCTTTTTTATGGGCCAAAGCGATCATTTTTTCTGCCTTTTTTTCGGAAAGTTGACCGTCAGCCTGAAATTTTGGTGAGATCACAGAGGGATGGGAACCAATAAAGGAGTCTTTTTGCTCAATTCTAAGAATGCGTAAGGCTGAATGATTACAATTGATGAAGGTGTTCTCTGCACCTATAATCAGGATGGGATCTATGGATTTCTCAAACAGGGTCCTGTATTTTAGTTCGCTTTCTTCCAACAACTGGAAGGCATCTCTTAGTCTTGCGGTGTCCTTTCTTTTGGCAAACAGGTAAATAAATAATGACATCATCACTGCCAATAGAATAACAACTATTAAAGGAGTCATCCAGGCAGATGTCAGGACTGACTTGATATCCAATAAAACGATATGTAACAAATGAAGGCTTAACATATTATTCCTCCATATTGCATAGGGTAATCTTCATTACCACAAGCCGGTATTGTGCTCATTTTCTGAATTAATAAATTCCCACTATTTATTAATCCTGCTTAATCAGTTGGTTGAGTGCCTTGTAGCTTTGGCTGCGAAAGCTTTGTAAATATAGGCAAAAATCTGGAAAGCAGGGTTTTGCCTGGTAAGGAGCGGATTTAAGGAAATGTTTTGGATCAAGCCATTCAATATTTCATGGCCCGATGAGCCACCTAAGCTTGCTTATCGTCCAGAAACACAGCCACTTTTTCCATCAGCATTTCTCTGTTGATGGGTTTGGCTATATAATCATCGCAACCAGCGGCCATGGCTAGCTTGCTGTCGTGTACAAGGGCATAAGCCGTTTGGGCAATAATGGGTATTTCAGGGGCAAAGCTTTTGATGGATTTCGTGGCCTCATAGCCATCCATGATAGGCATTTTAATATCCATGAGTACCAGGTCGATCCGTTGCATTTGTTTGCAGATGCCAACGGCTTCCTGTCCGTTTTTGGCTCTCAGAATGGTGGCTCCTGTTTCAGAAAAAAGCAGTTTGAGGTATTTAAAATTAGCTTCTTCGTCCTCCGCGATCAAAACATATTTTTTGGAGTAATCCTTCTTAGGAGCCTCTTCATTTACTTCATCATTTAGGCTGCTCAATGGTTTAAAGGGTATGGTGAAATAGAAAGTGGAGCCTGATTCCTTTTCTGACTCTATGGTTATCTGACCACCCATCTTTTCTATATAAGCCTTGGAGATGGCCAGTCCCAAACCTGTGCCTCCAGTGAGGTTTTCCACGTCAATTTCTGCCTGTCGGAAACGCTCAAAAATGACATCCTGATTTTGCTTGCTGATACCTATGCCAGAATCACTTATTTGGAATTCCAGAAAGTCACCTGCAAGCTTACATCCCACCTCCACATTGCCTTTCTCTGTGAATTTTATGGCATTATCGATCATATTGTTCAATACCTGACGCAGTTTCTTTTCATCTGTAATCACACGATCAGATTTGGCGGATAGTTTATTCGCACATGAAAGGCTCAGACCCTTTTTCTCAGCTTGAAACTGATGTTGGGTTATGGTGGATTCGAGAAGGTCGTTGATGGAAGTTTCAGCCTCGAATAATACAATTAATCCCGTTTCGATTCTTGAGATATTGATAATATCATCAATGGTTGACAAAAGGTAATTGCTGCAATTGTCAATGGTATCGATATAGGTGCGCATTTCATCAGGACTCAGGTCATCAGATTTCAGCAATTGGGAGAAGCCAATGATCCCATTCATGGGTGTCCTGATTTCATGAGAGATATTGGCGAGGAAGGCCGATTTTAGTTTATCGCTTTCTTCGGCTTTTTCCTTTGCCGTTATCAGTTCCTGCTCAGCTTTTAGCTGCTCAGTGATATCGGTTACCGAGGTAACTGTAATTTCTTCTCCTTCAAATACCGACATACGCCCTCTGATTTCGCAGGGGAACATACTGCCGTCTTTTTTCAGAGCGTCGGCTCGGATAAATCCACTGTAACCTGATTCCATAAAGGCCACAAAAGCGACCCGACTGTTTTCAGAAATCCAACTGGGTATTTCCTTCCCAATTGCTTCGTCATACTCATACCCAAACATGGTCTGTGCTGCCAGGTTCTGGCCAATACACTTCCCTTCCTTGGACAAGAATACGGCTTCAAAGGAGGCGTCAGACAAGGCACTGATCATGCGGTCTCTTTCCTGTAGTTTGATGGAAGCTTCCTTGCGTTCAGACAGGTTCTGAATATTGGCAATGAAAATAGCGGGGGTTTCATCTCTGGATAGTTGCAGGCGAACTTCGATGGGATACGTGCTGCCATCTTTGCGCTTGTGATTGGTTTCAAAGACCAATTGGGTTCTTTCCTTTCGAATCAATGGTGCCAGTAATTGCTCAAATTCTTCGGGACTGTAATTGGTGATGTCGAGTGGTGTGAGGTGTACAATCTCCTCAGCCGTATAACCCAGGGTTTGTAGGGCACCTTTGGTTACCTGAATGAATTTGTAATCATCTGCACTGAAGAAATATATTTCATTGTACGAATCGGTTAGGATTTTATTGAATCTCAAGCTTAGTTTTTCAGCTTTCCTCTTCTCTGTAAGGTCAATCATAACCAATTGAACATTCCTGGTTTTCTCAAAAACAAATATGGATGAAACTACTTCGGTATAGCGTTGGTCACCACCTTTGGGTTGGATCTTCAGGATGAATCGTTCGCGTTGGGTTTTGGAATTCAACAGGTTTTTAATCTTATACCTGAAGTATGGATGCTGCTCCGGATCAAAAAAGTCAAATACACTCTTGCCAATAATTTCTTTCCTGCCATTGGCATTCACAAAACGTACCATCTCATGATTGGTGTTGATGATCTCGCCTTTTGGGTTGTGAATGGTCATGGGGATAGGTGAGGCATCAAACATTGACCAATACCTGTTGTCACTGGCAGAAATCTTACGCTGGTAATCGGTTTCCCGTTTTACTTTCAGGTTTTGAACGGAAATATACCATGAAACAGCCACTAATAAACCCAGAAGAATACAGAAACCAACCAACACCAGAATAACCCTGGTTTGGTAATCTTCTACTGCCTCACTGATATAATTATAATCTGATGAAATGATAATATTATCATCATAACCATTGAGTGAAAAAGGAAGCTTCACAATAAGCCGCTTCTGTTGGTCGGTTTTGTGGTATGCAGTGGCCGATTTTGAATGGTCTTCCAGAGAGCGCAACAATGCTTGTATGCCAGGCTCATAGATAGGTTTGTCCTTATGAGTACTGTCAAGAATTATGGGTTTCAAGGATTGTAATAATTCTTCTTCTGAGTTTCCAACAAAATGAATATGATAGGATTTAGTTTCAAAAACTGTTGTAAACTGGCCGTAGATGGATTCTATTCTATTGACTATTTCCAATTGCCCCAACGGCAGTCCCTTCAGTTCTATTTCCTTTGCAAGGCTGATACAACTACCTGAATGCAGGAATGGAGAGCTCCTTGGTGGTCGTTTTTCGGAGTGAAGAATTTTGTGTTCTAGTTTATCCTCAAGGTTGTGATATGCCAGGAATGTGACACCGGACCGAGTAGTAAATTTTAGACTGTCAAAGCTTCCGGGCAGGTGTACCATATGGAAAAACAGATCGTTGGTAAAGTCGGAATCTGACTGCTGATTAAATGTGTTGAACTGGTTTAACACCTCCTCGTTATTGGTCAAACTCTCCAGCTGGTTTTGCATAAGGTTAAAGTAATCCGTATACATTTTCTGAAGTATGTCTGCAGCGAAATACAGATCAGTTTCTACTTCTTTCTGTAAGTCCTGTTGGTAAAGCATGATATTCCAACGACTAAAAAAGATAATGGAGAGAATAAAAGCAATGCCGAGAATAATATTAATAACTGTGGATTTGCTTGAAGTATTCATGGGTTTTGGTCAAATTTGCTGTTTGTCTTTTTACATTTCGCGATGAAAATAAATAACCTTTAAAGATAATATTATTATCCCATTTGACCATGATGTTCTCGGAAATAGCACTTAAAGCTTAGCTAGACAGTAACTTACAGTATTTTAAACCTCTATTGCTATCTGTTTTACTCACTTCCTGGAATCACAGAGTTTAATGCTCCTGGAATTATGAAAAAACCATTTGCTGACAGCCGTGGAATTCCTAAGCATATGGTTGCCAGATTCTTTCAGTATGAACTGATCCTTAGGTTTTTTGAGTATATTTGGATTTCGTATTGAAATATTGATGTGTGATATCAACTTGTCGGAGATCACCACAAAGCATTCCATCGAACCCAAGATCTCTGGATGCTTTCGTATGACCAAGCAGGGTATTTGTTTTTGACATATTTGAATGGAACGAATCTATGGCTTGGATGCCAGCAGCTTTGGCAGCATGGAGCACTGTATTTCTGGCAAATAAAGTTTCATTTCCTTCGGTACTATGTTGGATACCCATATTGGCCTGATAGTTTTCTGTACCAAAAGCCAGTGCCGCTACATTATATGATGCACTTGCTATTTCAAAGGATTTTATCACTCCAAGGGCATTCTCTATGAGTGGTATCAACCATATCGTTTGCTTAACCTTATGTTCTTTCTTTATAATATTTATCACCTCATTGACTCTGTGAATATCCTCGGAAGCCTCACATTTGGGAATGAGTATCAGGTTCACATATTGGGAAACGATAGGTCGCAAATCATCCAGACCCTTAGGGATCTGATTGATTCTTACCATTCTTTCGGAACCATGAAAATCCATGGATCTCAGAGCATGGCGAACCATAATTCTGGCTTCACCCTTTTTATCTTGTGAAACATTCTTTTCCAGATCAAGGATGAGACCACTGGGATTATTAATCCCTTGATACATGAATAGTTCAGGGCTGTCTCCTGCTGCGCAAAAAAGCGAAATGCGAGACTTGTTTTTATCACTTCCTTTGGTGTTTTCTTTTCTTTGTGGCAGTAAATAGTTAAGCTTTGTATCCAATACTTGCTTTATGGCAGCCTCCATTCGGGCAGCAATTACATAGCCAGGTGCATTTGTTTCATTAATAGTGATCCTGGCGTGTTGCACTTTATAGCACTGTAGCATATCGCTAACCAACTCACGGTTCCATTTCGTATTAGGATTCTCAGAGTTGCTGATCAGATCGATTTGCAGGCCACCCTCTGATTGGATGTTGATGCTTATATGACAATCCGAAGCTGTATTAGAGACCTTTTTTCCTGCTGTTCCTATGGTATACATACCAGGTATCCTTTCAATTGATAAGAGACAAAGGTATAAAGTGTTTCGTGACCTCTACACCATTCGTATAATATTCTTATTAGGATAGAACCCACGTTGAAAAGCTCATAGCTCGAATTCTTTATCTTTGTCTACCGACTCCGAATCAGAGACTTTCTCTCTACTTGCACAAATTTAACTTCGGAGTCGGTTTTTACTGATGCAATGGAATTCCCTATACCCTAAATTCCTCGTCTTCGTTCAGATGGCCTGCCTGCTATATGTGCTGGTATCAGCACCCGTTGTGGCATTAAATATAGGAGGGATGTTGGTGGAAAGTGCCGGTGTTTTTCTTGGCTTACTGGCCATTTACACCATGAGAATAGGGAACTTTAATATTAGTCCAACAGCCAGACAAGGAGGTAGATTTGTGGATAGTGGTCCTTACCGTATCATCCGACACCCTATGTATACCGCTCAGATACTGGCACTTATTCCACTTGTGGTTGATTATTTTTCGTACTTCCGGCTGGCTGCCATATTGTTACTTTGCATTAATTTGCTATTGAAAATTGAATATGAGGAAACTCAATTACTTAAGCATTTTTCTGAGTACGAGACCTACAGGAAAAGAACAAAAAAACTCATCCCATACTTATATTAATGACAGATTTCACAAATAATTGACACTTTATTTAGGTGTAATTTTGTCAGTTCTGCAATATCGACATTCAAAAAAATGCCATCTCAGCAATGGCATATCATTTGATATGTTGCCGGAAACGAATTTGTCATGAATATTCGCAATATCCAATCTCATCAAGAGATGTTGTCATTAATTCCAGCGTCGGGCAGGAGCTATGTGCTCCTTTACAAAAAGGGGGCTGAAGCAAGTGAATGTAGTTATAAAAGCATCGGGGAGGCACTTAACGACCTAAAAGATCTACAGGTATTGGCTGCTGATGTGAATAACGTAAGGGATATACACCCCGTCTATGAACTTACTTCTGCACCAAGTTTACTCGTGTTTGAAGGCACGAAATATGTGAAAACGGTCAAGGGGTGCAATGACAAGGGTTTTTATAAGTCCTTATTCAAGAATGCCATGTTTTCAGCCACTGTTAGAACTGATGGAAAACCACCAAAAAGGGTTACTGTATATAGTACACCCACCTGTTCCTGGTGTACCACATTGAAAACCCACTTGAAGAAACATGGTGTGAGATATCAGGAGATTGATGTATCCAGGGATGAGGCTGCTGCCAAAGCAATGGTTGCCAAAAGTGGTCAGCAAGGCGTTCCTCAAACAGATATTAATGGTCACATGATTATAGGCTTTGATAAAAATAAAATCAACAGCCTGCTTGAGATTAAACAGAATGTATAATTAATAAACCATAATTCAGATGAAAGAATTACAACCACTTAATGAAAATGTACTTCTCGATATTACAGAAGACAATTCCGAACAGAAAACAGCTTCCGGTATTATTATACCAGACACAGCAAAAGAGAAACCACAATACGCGAAGGTAGTTGCCATTGGTGTTATTGAGAATCCTGGAGTCGTTGTGGGAGATATAGTGTTCTACAAAAAATTTGCAGGTACTGAGTTTGATTTTGAAGCTAAGAAGTATCTGATGGTACCCTATGCCGATTTGTTGGCAAAAATCGTTGAAACTGAGGCTATCTAGTCTGTTTCCACACCATTCAAAAACTGTTAAGACGGGTCTGCTGCAGCATCAATGCTGTTGAAGATCCGTTTTTTTTTAAACCTGGAGACTCAGAAATGCATCGGCAAGATGATCCACTATATCGCTTGCGATGAGGGCATCCATGCCCAGATTTTCTGCTGCCAGGTCGCCAGCTAATCCGTGCAAATAAACGCCCAGCAAGGCGGCTTTGGAAGGTTCATAAGCCTGCGCAAGTAATCCTGTTAACACACCTGTTAATACATCACCACTACCTGCGGTGGCCATTCCCGGATTACCCGAAGGGTTGAAGAAACATTGTCCATCAGGAAAGCAAACAGAAGTATGGGCACCCTTCAGGATGAGATAAACACCGTATTTACTGGCAAAGCGTCTTTGCAAATCCAGGCACTCAAAGCCATTTTTCCAGGATCCTGCCAATCTTTGAAATTCCTTAGGATGAGGACTCAAGATACTACCTTGGGGAATGAATCCAAGCCAGGTTTTATTCTCAGAAAGTATATTTAATGCATCCGCATCAAAAACCATAGGCCCCTGATAGTTCTGGATCAAAAGCTTCAAAGCCATTTGTGATTGTTCGGCCAACCCAAGACCCGGGCCAATGCCGATGGCCGAATAAGGTGAAAGATCAGGCACTTCAGAGAAATGGTTGTCGAAGCGATCAATGCTCAGCATAGCTTCCGGACAAGCCACTTGCATGATATCACTACCCGTTTTTGGAATATGAGTGTGCAGCAAACCTACTCCTGACCTCAGACAAGCCCGAGATGCCAGAATTGCAGCCCCGATTTTGCCGTGTTCTCCTGATATCAGTAGGGCATGACCGTAGCTTCCTTTATGTGAAAACTTCCTTCGTTTCTTTTTCATTAGTTCAAAGTCCATGGGAAGAAGGAAGTGATTCTTGGTGCTGACACTGTCAATATAATCCTTATGTAGTCCTATATCCAATACATCCCATTGACCAACAAATGCATCATTTTCAGCTAACATAAATGCCAGTTTGGGGAACTGAAAACTCAGGCTGTGATCCGCACGAACTATGTGGGAAGGGCTTGTGGTGGAACAAGTATCCGCGAACAAACCTGATGGTATATCTATGGCAATGCAAATACCTGGTGATTGGTTGATATGATCGATGACCTCTGCCAGGAAGCCGTCCACAGGTCTTGCCAAACCCGATCCAAATATCGCATCAATGATGATGTCATTGGCCTCGTGTAACTCCAGGTCCTCTGTACCATTTATATCCTTGGTGTTTAAACCACTGATGCCATTTAGTCTTTCAAAGTTGATTTGGAAATCATCAGACCTTTTATCACTATAGCAAAGGATATATAGATCAACTTGAAACCCAGAGGTGGCTAACATACGTGCAAGCGCCAGTCCGTCACCACCATTATTTCCCAGACCGCAATAAATATGAATGGGTTGGCTTGGGTCCACCCTTTCTTCAATCCAGTTAAACAGGGCCTTAGAGGCTCTTTCCATAAGATCAATGGAAGCTATGGGTTCATGGGTAATGGTGTAGTTATCTGCCGCTCTGATTTCTTCTACGTTTAGAATATTCATCTTATATCGCTCTAATAGTAAGGTGCTGGTCGTGATCTGCTTTCACAAATTTATGAAATGTTACTCAGATGCTGAAAATTGATTCGCTTAATGCTGTTCTCAAAGGTATAAGCCCGAATCTTCCGTCATGATCAGGTCATTGATCATCCTAGTCTTCAAAACTGTATCTTTGCCACCCAAATTTGTAATTATGGCAAGACGTAGGAAACCGCTTCCGTTATTGGAAAAAGTGAGAATTGAATCATCCGGAGCTAAAGGGAAATCTGTTGGCCGTGTGGATGGTCGTGTGGTATTTGTTCCTTTTGCAGCACCAGGTGATTTGGTAGATATTCAGGTATTTAAAAAGAAATCATCTTTTTATGAAGGTAAAATAGTGAAGTTTCATGAGTATTCTGATCAGCGGACTGAGCCCAAATGCGCTCATTTTGGTTTGTGTGGTGGTTGTAAATGGCAACATATGGCCTATGAGCACCAATTGGCTTTTAAGCAGGATCAGGTGAAAAACAGCCTCGACCGCATTGCCAAAGTGCCCTATGAAGAAATCCTGCCGATATTGGGCGGTGAAAAAGCTTATTATTATCGAAATAAGCTAGAATTTACTTTCTCAAACCGCCGATGGTTAACAGATTATGATCCTTCCAAGGAAGATGGAGGACCCGAACATAATAATGGTCTGGGGTTTCACCTACCGGGCATGTTTGATAAAATCCTGGATATTGAACATTGCTATTTGCAACCTGATCCGTCCAACGACATCCGTTTGGCCATTAGGAAGTATGCCCTTGAAAAAGGACTTGAGTTTTATAATGTGAGAGATTGGAGTGGTTTTCTCAGGAACATCATCATTCGTACCTCAAGTACCGGAGACCTGATGGTTATTGTGGTGTTCAGGTATGATGACTTGGATATTGAAGATTTACTAAACGATCTTGTTCAGCAGTTTCCGCAAATATCTTCACTGATGTATGTGGTTAACGAGAAGAAGAACGATACCATTACAGATCAGGAAATCAGATTGTTTAAGGGAGATCCTTTTATCATGGAAGAAATGAAGGCGCCCATTGCTGAGCATCCTGCCCTGAAGTTTAAAATTGGCCCCATCTCGTTTTATCAGACCAATCCCGAGCAGGCTTTTCGTCTCTATCAGTTGGCCTTCGATTTTGCTGAGTTTACCGGTGAAGAACTGGTGTATGATTTATACACTGGTACGGGTACCATTGCGGCCTTTATTGCCCGATCAGTTAAAAAAGTTATTGGCATTGAGTATGTTGAGGATGCGGTTGAGGATGCAAGGGAGAATATGAAGCTCAATAATATTGAAAACACAGCCTTCTATTCGGGAGATATGGCTGCCATTTTGAATGAAGGCTTTGTTGAAGGGAATGGTAAACCGGATGTGGTCCTTACCGATCCACCCCGGGCTGGTATGCATGATAAGGTGATCAGACAGCTATTGAAAATGGAAGCTGAGAAAATTGTATATGTGAGCTGTAATCCTGAAACCCAGGCCAGAGACATTGCCTTGTTACACCCTAAATATGATCTTGTAAAAGTACAGCCTGTAGATATGTTCCCACAAACCCAACATGTGGAAAATGTGGTATTGTTACAATTGAGGAAGTAGCTTAACTGCTCTGTTGCTTGACAATCTTCTCAGCCAGGGCTTTGATGTCCAGATTAATGGCCTGAACCGTCCATTGCGCTTTGTTGTAGTAAACTTCTCGCTCCCTAAGTTTTCTCTGAATAAAATCAATGAGTTGTTCTTCATTAAGACCTTCAATTAAAGGTCGTTTTTTCTTGGCCATTTTCAGGCGCTGGCTTAGGGCTGATGGCTTCATTTTGAGGTAAATGCTCAATCCATTGTGATTGATGGATTCCATACTGTCATGGTAGCATGCCGTTCCGCCACCAGTAGCAACCACCAATCTCTTTTGTTGAAAGGTCTCTTGTAATTGTTCCTGTTCAAGAGCTCTGAACAGGTTTTCATCATATTTACCAAAGAAATCGTTAATGCTTATCTTATATTTCTCCTCAAAAGCTTTATCCAAATCATAAAAGGTATAACCCAGTCGCTTGGCTAGCTTCTTACCCACAGTGCTTTTACCAACACCCATAAATCCGATGAGATAAATATTAGCGGACAAAGGGCTTAGGCTTTTCGTTGGATAGCTTTTTTAGCGGCTTCTGCAATATGAGGTGCATCTAATCCATAATGTTTCATCAGTTTATCGGGCTTGCCACTTTGTCCGAAAACATCATTCACAGCAATATATTCAATGGGTGTGGGAAGTTCTCTCGACAGTAGCTGTGCAATGCTATCACCAAGACCTCCATAGATGCTGTGTTCTTCTGCAGTTACTACACATGAGGTTTTTTTAACAGAATTAATCACGGCATCTGCATCCAATGGCTTGATGGTGTGTATATTGATCACCTCCGCCTGAATGCCTTCTTTCTCAAGTATTCGGGCAGCCTCAAGAGCTGGATATACCAGATGGCCGGTGGCGAAAATGGTGACATCCTTACCTTCAGTCATCTGAATAGCCTTGCCAATGGTAAATTCACAGTCTGGTGGACAGAAATTGGGAACCTTTGGTCGGCCGAATCTAAGATATACAGGCCCTTTATGTTTGGCAATGGCTTTGGTAGCTTGTTTGGTTTGGTTGAAATCACATGGGTTGATCACAGTCATTCTTGGCAGTAACTTCATAAGACCAATATCCTCCAATGTTTGATGGGTTGCTCCATCTTCTCCTAAGGTAATTCCGGCATGAGAGGCACAGATTTTTACGTTTTTCCTTGAATAGGCGATGGACTGTCTGATTTGATCATAAACTCTTGCCGTTGAGAAGTTTGCGAAAGTTCCGGTAAAGGGTATATATCCTCCAATGGTTAATCCGGCTGCCATCCCCATCATATTGGCTTCGGCAATACCAACCTGGAAGAAACGATCAGGATATTTTTTTGCAAAGGCATCCATTTTCAGTGAGCCGGTCAGGTCAGCGATCAGTGCCACCACTTTCGGGTTCTCTGCACCCAACTCCAATAATCCTTCTCCAAAACCTGAACGGGTATCTTTATAATCTATAATCTCAAACTTCATGCGTTTATAGTTTAATTCGTGTTGTTTTACCTGATTGAATAGAGAATGCCTTGTCAATGGTAAATACCGACTGTTTGGCGTATCTCGGCCTGAAAACTATGCGATATTCACCTGGTTGCAAATAAAGGGATTCAGACTGACGGTTGTTCTCACTAAGGGTGATTATATGTTCCAAACCTGTTTCTGTTTTTACAAAAATACTCCCATATCCCCTTACCGACTTTTGTATGGAGGCAATCCCAGGATTCTCTATCGTAATTTTCGTGGTTTTGTTTTGTTCTATTTCAACAGCAGTGATATGAGTAACCGGCAGTGTTAAGATATCTACATCATAAGTGCCACACAAATACTTTTGCTCTTCATTAATCATCTGATTGTTCAAAAATGAGCCTTGATGATTTATTATGGCAGATGGTCTGAAATCCATGGGTAAGTTGCCTGATGTTTGAAAGCTTAACTTACCCTGTGGGCAATAGGCGAATACAGTGTTATGTATTCCTTCAGTAAGCTTGATGTCATCTATTATGATACTTGGCTTGGTATGTACTACCACTTTGTAGGAAACCAAAGGATCAACTACCATGGTATCGGGTATCCCTTTGTGATTCATTGTGTGCACAAAGTTATACATCAGGCGTCCGTTGTCTTTATTAAAAAAACTCAAGGCTACATTGGTTTCGTTGGCCTGATTGTTTTGATCCAATAGGTTCACTTGCAGACTGGTCCTGCTCAAAACCTTTTCAATAATAACCTTTAAGGTATTGGTAAACTGGTCACGATCAGCAGCATTGAAATAGGTTCCTGCACATTCAAAACTCTCCTTGGTGTTCTGACCTATGCCTACAATAAAGGGTTTAAATATGATACCCGATTGTTGTAATTCGGCAGAGACTTCACATATGTCTCCTCCACATTCCTCAATGCCGTCGGTAATAAGAATCACTATATTTCTGCAATTGTCACAGGATGTAAAATCTGTTTTAGCTCGGGCAAGAGAAGCTGCAATAGGAGAGGTGCCCCTGGGTTTGACATACTTTAATCTGTTTTTTATTCTTTCTACACCATCGGCACCAAAGGGAACTTCAAGTCGGGTGTCGTTGCAATCTTGCGGAGGATAGTTTTTCAGGTGCCCATATACCCGCAAACCTACCTGGACATGTTCTGTGTTTTTCAGGCTGTCAAGTATATTGGATAAGACTTCTCTGGCAAGGATATACTTTTTTTGACCCTGCCATGTTCCGGTCATGCTTTTGGAAGCATCCAATAGAAATAGTATGCGAGTGGTTGGTGGTTCTTCTGTGGGCTGTGATTGCTGGGCAAACAAAGGCTTGAATAATAGAACAGCCAGAACCAAAATGATACTCTTAAATGGCTTTGTTCGTGGCATGTTACTATCTGATTATGTTGTATTACATTTCCTAATAATCTCCCAGGGTTTCCTCCAATTGTGCCAGGGCTGCTTCAGCCTGTTCATCATTGGGAGGTACACCGTGCCAGTGGTGGGTGCCCATCATAAAATCAACACCCATTCCCATTTCTGTGTGCATGAGTATGATTTGGGCCTGCCCTTTGTGAGTTTGACTCTTCACTTGTTTCAAATGAGAAACCACTTCATGCATATCGTTACCGTTCATTTCGGTAACAGACCATCCAAAGGCTTCGAATTTCTTTCTTAAATCACCCAATGGAAGTACATCATCAATACTTCCGTCAATTTGTTTTTTATTGTAATCAACCAGAGCTACCAGATTGTCAACATTGTTGGCTCCTGCATACATAGCAGCTTCCCAAACCTGACCCTCTTCCAACTCACCATCTCCCATTAAACAAAAGACAATTTTCTCATCCTTGTTGAGTTTTTTGGCTTGTGCAATACCGATGGAAACTGATAAACCCTGTCCCAAGGAACCTGTGGCTATCCTGATTCCCGGTAATTTCTCTTTGGTGGCAGGATGTCCTTGCAGACGGGAATGGATTTTCCTGAAAGTAGCCAATTCAGAAACCGGGAAATATTCATTTCTTGCCAGGGAACTATACAAAGCAGGACTGATGTGTCCATTGGAAAGAATAAAAAGGTCGCGATTGATGGCATCGGGATCAAATGTCTTGGCATCATGATCCATTATTTCAAAATACAATGCGGTCATTAAATCAGCACAGCCCAAAGAGCCTCCCGGATGCCCTGACTGAGCACCATGAACCATTCTAATGATATCTCTTCTAACTTGTGAGGCAATAGCTTGTAATTCGCTAATTTCAGGCATAGTAAGAAATTGTTTATCAGTTGAATATTTGTAACAAAACAATAAAAAATAATTACGGCAAAAGTAGAAATAATTGTATGCTATACAAATGAGATTATTAACAACTTATTATTCCTAACTTTGGCTTCCAAATATGTTAGCCGATGCTTATAAGAACAAAACTTTCGAGTATATCCATGGTGGTTTCTTTACTGTGTGTCTTTGGCTCGTTCATTAATATCCAGGGACAAAGTCTTGCTTATCAGGCAAGCCAGGACAGTGAGCAGTGGGTCGATTCTGTTTATCAGTCTTTGAGTTTGAAAGAAAAGGTGGCACAACTAGTGTTTGTGAGAGCCAATTACTCAGGTCAAAAAACCTTCATAAAAGAGGTCGATAAGTATGTTAAAAACTTTAATGTCGGGGGTGTTGCCTTCTTTCGGGGATCAGCCCTGGCACAAGCCCAAATGACTAATCATTGGAACCGGATGGCTAAAACCCCTTTAATGGTTACCATGGATGCTGAATGGGGCATAGGCATGCGCTTAAATGGAACGGTAAAATACCCCTTGCAAATGACATTGGGGGCTGTTACAGAGGACAGCCTGATCTACCAGATGGGACGGGAAATTGCCTGGCAATGCAAACGCATGGGCATTCACATGAATTTTGCCCCGGTTGTGGACGTCAATAATAATCCAGCCAATCCTGTTATTGGTATGCGTTCGTTTGGGTCCATTCCAACGGCGGTGGGTGAAAAAGCAGCATTGTATATGCAGGGCATGCAGGATGAAGGTGTATTGGCTTGTGCCAAGCACTTTCCTGGTCATGGGAATACGAGAAGTGATTCTCATAAAACCCTGCCCGTAGTTACATCCAAGATGAAAAATCTGAGGAAGGTCGAATTTGTACCTTTTCAATATCTGATAGACAAGGGTGTAACTTCCGTAATGGTGGCCCATCTTTCGGTACCTGCCATAGACAAATCCAAAAACAAGCCCACCTCCTTGTCCTCCAAAGTCATCGAAAAACAACTGATAAAGAAGATGGGATTTCAGGGTTTGGTGGTTACAGATGCCCTTGATATGAAAGGGGTTACCAAATATTATGATAAAGGGGAAGTCGCCCTGCTTGCCTTTAAAGCAGGGAATGATATATTGTTGATGCCTGATGATGTGGAGGCCTCTATCAATTCAATAGTTGAAAAGCTTGAATCCGGAAAAATAAAGGAAGAACGGCTTGAAAGGAGTTGTAAAAAAATTCTGAGATACAAATATTTCAGCGGAGCCTGGCAGAGGCAGGAGGTAGATACCAGCCATCTGATGAGTGACTTGAACCAGACCGTCTATGAAAAAACAGTTCATGGGCTAGGTGCTCAAGCCATCACGGTGGTAAAAAATGATGATAATTTGCTACCTCTGGCTTACCCGGATACCCTGAAACCTGCCTTGCTAATCATCGGTGATGACAAAGCTTCTGCCTTTGAACAATCTTTTCATCAAGTATTTAAGCCGGTAGTAGTTCGTCTTAAGCATGATGCGAGTATCATGGAAAGACAACGGGCTTTGGAAGCCGTTCAGGATAACAACTTAATTATAGTTGGCCTGTTAAATACCAACATCTCAGCCAGTCGAAAATTTGGAATTTCGGATGGTGATATCCAATTTGTTGAACATCTGTCAAGAAGAAAAGCTGTTGTGTTGGATGTTTTTGCAAGCCCCTATGCTTTGAACTACTTCAACGGGCTTGATCAGTTTAAAGCAGTTATCGTTTCCTATCAGGATAAGGTTTTTTATCAGAAATATTCAGCCGAAATCATCTTGGGTATGCGGGCTGCACATGGAAAATTGCCAGTTGATGTGGCGGGAATGGATGCGGGAAGTGGTGTCCCTACTCCAAAAACCAGGTTGACCTATGCAAGTCCCACTGAACTTGGTATCGACCCCTACATTCTTTCCAAAGTAGACAGTACAGCCAACAATGCCATTAATATCGGCGCGCTCCCTGGTTGTCAAATACTTGCTGCTAAAGATGGACACATTTTTTATCACAAACAGTTTGGTTATCATACTTACGATAGCCTGCTGACTGTTCAGTCAGATGATGTCTATGATTTGGCTTCATTGACTAAAATACTGGCAACCACAATTAGTCTGGTTAAACTGGTGGATGAAGGTCAGATTAACCTTGACGGGAAAGTTTCGGATTATCTATTGTTCTTACGGAACAGCAATAAAAAGGACCTGGGATTCAAAGAAGTTCTCACCCATCAGTCAGGTTTAAAGAACTGGATACCTTATTTTGAGCAGACATTGGTAGCCGATGTCTGGGATACAGCAATCTATCGCTCCAGAATTTCAGAGGAGTTTCCGGTACGGGTGGCGAATAATATGTATATCCGGGAGAAGTATAACCACCATATCATGCAGCAAATCTTAGACTCTGAATTATTGGAAAAGGAATACAGCTATAGCGATTTGGGTTTTTATCTGATGAAACTTATGGTTGAGCATTTGACCAATACACCTTTTGATGACTATGTATATGATAATTTCTATTCCCCACTAGGTACAAATAAGCTGCGGTTTAAACCCAGAAAGTTTTTCGGACTAAAACAAATTATCCCGACAGAGGATGATAAGGTGTTTCGCCATCAGTTGCTGCACGGTGATGTTCATGACCAGGGGGCTGCCATGTTGGGAGGTGTGTCAGGTCATGCCGGATTATTTGGAAATGCCTATGATGTTGCTGTGGTCATGCAAATGATCATGGATGGAGGAACCTATGGAAACCGTGAGTTTCTGAGTACCGCTAATGTCAATAAGTTTAATACGGTATATTTCCATGAAGATGATAACCGAAGGGGTCTTGGTTTTGACAAACCATTATTGGAGTTTGAAGAACACCGTTCCAACTGCCGCAGCGCTTCTCCTTCAAGTTTCGGCCATTCGGGTTTTACAGGGACCTATACCTGGGCTGACCCGGAAAATGGTTTGGTTTATGTATTTTTGTCCAATCGGATTTTTCCCGATATGCATAACAACAAGATTTCTCAGTTGGATATTAGGACAAACATCCACCAGATGTTTTATGATGCCATAGGACAGAACTAGTGTTGTAAGCCAAGGGGACTTAAGGAGAAATTTGGAAAATGGAGCACCACCACCATCATAATAAGGAGATTGAAGGCAGGAAGTTATTGATCACAGTAATTCTGAATGGAACGATTACTCTTGCTGAATTTATTGGTGGTATCTTTTCCAATAGCCTGGCATTAATTTCTGATGCCATACACAACCTGAGTGATACAGTAGCATTGGTGATCACTTATTTTACACTGAAAATTAGCCGTCGCGCTTCAGATAATACACATACTTTTGGCTACAAGCGCATTCAGATTATCGCAGCCTTATTCAATAGCGTTACCTTAATTGCCATATGCCTATATCTTTTGTATGAGGCATACGGACGTTTTATGGATCCGGAACCCATCAAAAGTGTGCCCATGTTTGTGGTCGCTTTTATAGGTTTACTGGCCAATCTTATCAGTGTGATATTGCTGAGAAAGCATTCCGATGATAACCTCAACATCAAAGCAGCCTATCTGCATCTTATTGGGGATACCCTATCAAGCGTAGCGGTAATTATTGGTGGCATTTTAATCTTTTTCTATGAGATTTATTGGATAGATGCGGTAATTACAGCACTGATTAGTCTGTATATTATTAAGGAAACCTATGCAGTGCTGTATGAGACTTATAAAATACTCATGCAGGTGACCCCATCAGGAATCAACTTAGATGAGGTGGTCGCAAAGATTAAAACACTGGAAGGAGTTGAGAATGTGCATCACGTACATATCTGGAACCTGACCGATCAGGAGATTCATTTTGAAGGGCATGTAGAGGTATGCGAAGATATTCCTTTGAGTAAAGGTCAGTTAATTATGGATGCTGTTCAGGAATTGCTGGTTCATGAATTCCATATCCATCATGTAACTACACAGCTGGAATATAACAGGTGCAGTAACAAAGATATTATTCATCAAGAGAATTGAAAATATGACAGTTAAAGCAAGAAACAGGTGGTTGTGGGTAGTAGCTGTTACCCTTACAATTTTAATGATATTATATCAAAGAGCCACCGGGCCCACTTATCCGAAAACAGGTGAATTAGAACTCAATGGCGCACTGCTGGAATATAAACTACTCACATCCTTTGGAGGAGAGGCTGATGCCCCAGTGATTCTGAAAACAACAGAAGGGGGAATAAGTGGCCAGATTACCTATAAGCGATATAAGAGTTATGATGACTGGACAACAGTTGATATGGAAGTTACCGAAACAGGACTGTCAGGAAGTCTTCCCAATCAGCCACCAGCCGGGAAGCTGGAGTATTATGTTCACATTTTAGCTGATGGAGAGACCATCAGTTTAACCGACGAGCCTGTAATCATCAGGTTTAAAGGTGCAGTGCCCGGGTCAGTTCTGGCTCCTCATATTTTCTTTATGGTAATGACTTTGCTGTTTTCCTGGCGTGCTGGTCTCGAGGCATTGGTGAGAGGAAACGATGTTCGTTTTTTTACAGGTGTTGCACTTTTAACCTTGATTATTGGCGGACTTATTTTGGGACCCATCGTCCAGAAATACGCCTTTGATGCCTATTGGACAGGTTGGCCTTTTGGTCATGACCTTACTGATAATAAAACGGCTGTGGTTTTTGTTTTTTGGTTAATTGCCTGGATAAGGTTGAAATCAAAGCCTAGCCATCGTTTCTGGGTTTTTGCCGCAACCATAGTCATGTTTATAGTGTATGTGGTTCCACACAGTACCATGGGATCTGAAATAGATCATACCAAAACCAATACCGAACAAAGCGCAACAGATTGAGTCTATGGGTTTGAATATCATAATTGTAGCCTTTACAGTGATCATCTCCATAATGGCGTTTGGGAATGTGGAGCTTTTCAATAATCTTAAGTTCAATGCATGGCTCGTCAAGCACAAGAAACAAGGTTATCGCTTTTTAAGTCATGCACTGATACATGGTGGTTGGTTGCATCTGATCATCAATATGTATGTTTTATTCTCATTTGGACGAATTGTCGAAACAGCTTTTGTTGGTTTGTTTGGCTATAAGGGGTTTCTCTATTATGGGCTGCTGTATATCGGTGGTGTTTTGTTCTCCACCTTATATGATTTTGGAAAACACAAAGACAATCCCTATTACAATGCTGTAGGGGCTTCTGGTGCAGTGTCTGCTGTGGTCTTTGCAAGTATTTTGGTGCACCCCTCCATGTCATTGTTCGTTTTTCCCATTCCTTTTGCCTTGCCCTCGTGGGTGTTTGGTATCCTCTACCTAGGATATTCAGCTTATATGGGCAAAAAATCAGTGGATAATATCGGACACAATGCCCATTTTTGGGGATCGGTTTTTGGGATCATTTATACCATTATTCTGGTCCCGGGAGTCATCGGAAATTTTATTGAAAATGTCTTTTAAACCCTAGTTCATTGCTGGATCTTCAGGGAGCTTATTCCAGAATTTATACTCATTTCCCATCAAATCAACCAGTCGTTTCCACATGAGTTTGGGATCGGTTGACAAAAGCATATCTTTTGAAGCTTCACTGATGAGCCATGAATTTCGCTTGAGTTCAGCATTGAGCTGGTTTTCACTCCAGCCCGAGTAACCTATAAAGAACCTGATGTCATTATTATCGAGGGTGTTTAAGAGCATTTTTTCTTTGACAATCTCGATGTTGCCACCCCAATACAGGTTATCCATGATTTCAATGGCGCCTTCAATCTCTTCACCTAGGGTATGAATGTAAAAGAGGCTGCTGGTATCCACAGGACCTCCGATATATATGGGTGCGTCAAATGATGGGAAGTCTTCAACCACATCATTGAAACGAGCTTCCACAGGCTTATTCATGATTACCCCAAAGGAACCTTCGTCATTATGCTCAGCCAAAAGCACAACAGACCGACCAAAATAAAAATCGCCCATCAAGGGTTCCGAAAGTAGCAATCGGCCTTTGGTGGGTTTTACTTCGTTGGTTTTAATCCGTATGAACTTATCAAATTCTTTCATTCTGCTTTTGGGCTTGGATGGAGTATTTGCACTATTTTTACAACCTTATTCCATCAAAAAACATACCATATCCATTGAAAAGAAGGAAATTTCAGTCCAAATTTGAGCATTTTCGAGAAGAATATCCCTTCTTTACGTATCAAAGTTATTCTTTTAATCGAATTGGAAAAGGGCTTGTTGTAGAATTTCATTTTTCCTTGGCCGATCGAAGTGAGTTTCATCCCAAAATGGAGTTTCATTCTTCAAAAGGGGTAAGCTATAGCCAATTGTCAGATGATGAAATCAATAGCTTTGTGTTTCACATGGGCATGGTGGAATTAATCAGCTATTGGAAACTAGCTTGTCCACCCATGGTATACATTAAAGCCCAGGCATTATCCGCCAGGCAAATGGATTGGTGGAGGAAATTGTATTTTCATGGTTTGGGCGAGTTCTTTTACCTCAATGGTATTGAGACTGATATGCATCAATTCATGGAAATTCACTCTGAAGGAGATAGCTTGAAATTGAATAGCAATAGTCTGAATAATGGAAAGGTATTGGTACCCATAGGCGGAGGAAAAGATTCCGTGGTAAGCCTGGAGCTGTTAAAAGATAAAGGTTTTCAGATCCTGCCTTTTATCCTTAACCCACGTGAAGCTTCAGTACGAACCATAGAATCTGCAGGTTTTCACATGAATGATGCCCTGGTAGTTAACAGAAGTCTGGATCCTTTGATGCTGGACCTTAATACCCGGGGCTTTTTGAATGGTCATACACCGTTTTCCTCGCTCTTGGCATTTGTGAGTGTATTTGCTGCTTATGCATCGGGTTCCATGTATGTGGCTTTGTCCAATGAAAATAGTGCCAACGAAAGCACAGTTCCGGGGACAAAGATCAATCACCAGTATTCAAAATCTTTTGAGTTTGAGCATGATTTCAATGAGTACCTGAAGGAATATTTGCATCCGGAATTGCATTATTTCAGTCTTTTGAGACCCCTGAGTGAATTACAGATTGCCGCTTTATTTTCTAAATATCCGTGGCACTTTAATGGCTTTCGAAGTTGTAATGTGGGCAGTAAAACAGATTCTTGGTGCTGCAATTGTCCCAAATGCCTGTTTACCTATATCATACTTTCACCTTTTGTAGAGAAGCAAGTCCTGTTAGCTATTTTTGGTGAAGATCTTGTTCAAAAGCCAGAACTAAAGCTATTTATGGATGAATTGAGAGGTGTGAAGGAAGTGAAGCCATTTGAGTGTGTGGGTACCCCAAAAGAAGTGAATCTATCGCTCTGGAAATATGGACATGAGTCTGTCGCATCAGATCAAATGCTGGCTGCATTTGAGGAAGCCATGAATGCGTGTAACGATGAACATCTATTACCCGAACGCTTTGAAACTATCATAAAAAATGCTCAGAATGGATAGTTTTTTTGATGGGTTATTCGCCTCAGGTGGACGTTTACTAATCCTCGGTTTTGGAAAGGAAGGCCAATCTAGTTATCGGTATATCCGCAAAAGCTTTCCTGACGTAAGCATTGGTATTGCTGATTGCAATCCGAACCTAACCAACAATCCATTAATCGCAAAAGACCGAAAGCTGCAACTTCATTTGGGTGAAGATTACTTGGATAGCATGGCCTCCTATACTTTTATTTTGAAATCCCCTGGAATTCAGTTGAATGGAGTAAAAATGGCAGATCATACGGTGCTGTCTTCACAAACTGATCTTTTCTTGAAGTATTATGGTGATCAATGCATCGGGATAACCGGGACGAAAGGCAAGAGTACCACGGCCAGTATGATCCATCATATCCTAAAGTCTGCCAACAAACCCACCCTGTTACTGGGAAATATTGGTGTGCCTGCCTTTGATCAATTGGATTTAATTACCAGTGAGACTATAGTTGTTTTTGAATTATCAGCACATCAATTGGAGTATACGCATCATTCACCAAAGTATGCTGTAATACTCAATATTTTTCCTGAGCACCTCGATTATTTTAACACTTATGAAGCATACAGGAAAGCAAAATTGAAAATTTTCGAAAACCAGAAACCAGGAGCCATTCGAATCATAGGAGAGGCATTGGAAGAGAGGCCGAAAGGACAGGATATGCTGGTATCATCCCGTTCTGATGAACAAACATCAATGTTGGTGACTGAGGATTCTTGCAAAAACCTAATAAGTCATGAGTTTTTGAGGATAAAACCAGGTCAACTGTCGCTTTTGGGCATGCACAATATGAAAAATATGGGAGTAGCAGTTCTGCTGTCAGCCTCCTTTGGTATCAATATGAGTGAGGCTGTACACCATATGGAAAGTTTTCGAAGCTTAGCCCATCGACTGGAGTTATTGGGACCTTATCAAGGTGTCCATTTTTATAATGATAGTATTTCAACGGTACCTGAATCTGCCATAGCTGCTGTAAAAGCCTTGCCAAGGGTAGACGCCATGATTTTGGGTGGCTATGACCGTGGCTTGGATTATACAAGTCTGGTTAGTTTTTTAATCCACTCCGATGTGGGTATTTTTATTTTTCTTGGTGTATCAGGCGGGGAAATGAAGCGTTTGTTCGATCAAGATTCTGATCACGGTAAGTTGTTGCTGCAGGTCAGCAGTATGGAAGAGGCAGTCATGATGCTAAAAGAGAAGCTAAAACCATCCTGCTATTGTTTGTTGTCTCCGGCTGCAGCCAGCTATGATCAATTCAGAAACTTTGAACACAGGGGTGATGCATTTAAAGACCTGGTGATCAAATATTTTGCCTGATAGACATAAAAAAAGCGGGTGTTACCCGCTTTCCCATGGTGTAAAACAATATTATTCTTCTGGTTTTTCCTCTTTCTTAGTTGTTTTCTTAGCAGCAGTTTTCTTAGCCGGTGCTTTTTTGGCAGCAGCTTTCTTAGGAGCGGCTTCTTTTTTCACCTCTTCAACCGGAGCTTCTTCGGTTTTCTTGGCTGCAGTTTTTTTAGCTGCGGGCTTTTTAGCTGTGGTTTCTTTTTTCGCTGTTGTCTTTTTCGCTGTGGTTTTCTTTGCAGGCGCTTTTTTGGGTGCAGCTTTTTTTGCAGGCGTTGCTTTTTCTTCTACTTCGGGTGTTTCTTCAGCTGCTTTGGCCTTTGGTTTGGCAGGTTCAGGAGCAGGTACATACTTTCTGTCGCGCTTCTTCCTTCTGCTAACACCGTAGGTTCCTATGATTATTTTTCCTCTTTTTGTTTTTTTGTCGCCTTTTCCCATTTTTTTTTGCTTTGATAAATTAATATTACCCTTCAAAATTACCAAAAAACCCCAAGCTTACAAATTTATACTCACTATTTTAGCATTTTCAAAAACTCCTTTTCCATGAGGTCTGACTTTTTGATGGTGTTTTTGGTCCATTCTAAAAGTATGTCAGTTTTCTCCTCCTCACTAAGCCTCCAATTGATGTCCGACTTCCTTAATTTGTCACTTAAATGATATAGGATTAATGCTGCTGAGACTGAGATATTATAGCTCTCGGTGAACCCATACATAGGAATTCGGAGATAGGTATCAGCATTGGATATGGCCACATCTGTAAGTCCGTTAAGCTCAGTACCTAAAACTATGGCCATTTTATTATCCAGAGGCATGGTGTCAAGGGAGAAATCATCTTGATGGGGTGTAGTGGCTACTATGGTATAGCCTTGCTCTCGAAGCTTTTGATAGGCAACTAAGGTATTGTTTTCTTCAGCATTGTATTTGATCATGCTTACCCATTTGTAAGCACCCATGGCAACTTCAGGGTTGGGGTTATAGGTATTCTTATTTTCAATAATATGCACATCCTGTATGCCGGTCAGGTCGCAACTTCGTAAAACTGCACTCGCATTGTGGGGTTGGTAGATATCTTCCAGAACCACAGTAATGTGTTTGGTGCGATTTTCGATGTTCTTTTCAAAGAGTGCACGCCTGTTGTCTGTTAGAAACTCCATTAAATGGCTGAGTAATTGTGTTTTGATGCGCTGTTCCATACGTAATTGATGCTGTTCATGACACTACCATTGATCATCAACTTCAGTTTCAATAACCTCCATATTCATCAGATCAAGTAAAGAAACCTTACGATAGCCTTTGGGAGCCCTGAATATTTCGTCGTTGAAGGTGTTCTGTGATACCTTCATCACTTCGGTGTGGTTGACCACCACGCCATCCTGATACTCAACTGATTTTACCGGCATTCCTTTGGTCATGAGTTGGTTGTATGCTTCGGCCTGTGTCATTTGGTTTCTGTTGTCCATGGGATTGAGTTGATTAGTGAACTCAATCATGTCCTTAATTTCTATATCCAAATAAGGGTTGATATCCTGGGTAACCCAAATCTCCTCAACCAGGATGCTATCCACATAAACCTCATGCTGTCGGGCATAAAAGGAGTTGATGCTGTCAAATAAATCGGTCTCCATAATTTTCACCTTGGGTTTGATGCTCAGGCTGTCTCCTCTTAGGTTGTTGAAAATGGTATCGTATTTCTGCTGGTAATACATACGCTCGGACTCTGGCAGGTATCCTAAAGCCAATGCTACCTGTGATTGAAAAGCCTCCAATGTGCTTTTCTTAAACTCGGTGGTAGTTCCTTCCCAATAGGCTTTATGCTCTGAGAAAATCATGGTTACATGTTTTTCAGTAAGGTCGAGTATGGTTATGGAAGATGTGGTTTCAAATCGAACTTTGTTGCTCTGAATAAAGGTGCTTTGGAAGTTTTTAATTCCAAAGGCATTGGTGCTTACTTCGAAGATTATCCATCCGGCTTTCAAGCCGCTCGAAGAAGCCAACATAAGCACTAAAAGGAGGCTGATTTTAAATATTCTCATTTTTAAGGCATTATGCAGATGTTTATTTATTTTGACTTGTTCATAACACTGTGGAAAACACAAAATTAAAAAATATAGGAGGGGTTTTTATTATTGAGTAGAAAAATATACTTTTGCATCCTCAAATTGAAATAGGTATGGTTAAGAAGGAACAAAATGTAAAAGGCGATCAGCGATTGGAAAATATCGAAGAAACTCTGACGCGAACCGAGCAATTTATTATGGGTAACCAAAAGGTTATCGGTCTTGTTGTTGGAATTATAGTAGTTATTATCCTTGGATATTTTGGATACGATAAATATTATCTGGAACCTCAGACAACTGAAGCCCAGGAGCAAATGTATACTGCACAGCAATACTTTGAATCTGACTCTTTGGATAAAGCGCTCTATGGTGATGGTAACAGCCTAGGTTTTATTGATATAGCTGATGAATATGGCATGACCGCCCCAGGTAATCTGGCCAATTATTATGCTGGAATCAGCTTTTTAAATAAAGGCGATTTTGAACAGGCTATCGATTATCTGTCAGATTTTAGCGCCGACGATAAACTGATTGCACCCATGGCCAAAGGCGCCATTGGTGATGCTTACCTTGAACTCAATGATTCCAAAAAGGCTGCTGCTTATTATATGGAAGCTGCCAATCAAAATATCAATGATTTCACCACTCCTCTCTTTTTGTTTAAAGCCGGACAGGTTTATGAATTGATTGGAGAGTATAAGAAAGCTGAAAATACTTATTCTCAGATTAAAACCAATTATCTGAAAAGTAAAGAAGCCAAAGATATCGATCGATATATTACAAGAGCAAAAGTAAAAGCTGAGAATAATTAAACTCAGTTACTTTAAGAGATTAAAACCTGGCATATTTTGTCAGGTTTTTTTATTTTTAGTTCACCTTAAACTGATCAAGATGGAAATACCTAAAAAGGACCTACGCATTGTATTCATGGGGACACCTGATTTTGCTGTACCATCTATGGAAGCCATTGTCGACGCTTCTTATCAGTTAGTTGGTGTGGTAACAGCCCCCGACAGAGCTTCCGGAAGGGGTAGGAAAGTTGGGATTAGTGCTGTGAAAAAATATGCACTTGATCGAGATATACCCATTCTACAACCGGAAAAGTTTAGGGAGGATAATTTTCTGTCAGCCCTCCGAGCCTGGGATGCACACGTATTTGTTGTGGTGGCTTTCCGCATGCTCCCTGAAGTGGTATGGTCCATGCCTTCCATGGGTGCCTTTAATCTACACGGCTCCTTATTACCACAATATAGGGGAGCAGCACCCATCAATCATGCCATTATGAATGGAGAAACAGAAACTGGAGTAACCAGTTTCCTGTTGGATGAGAAAATAGATACCGGCCAAATTATCCTCAGAGAGCGGATGGCCATTGCTGATTCAGATACCTTCGGTGTCTTACATGATAAGCTGATGCATCTTGGAGCATCGGTGGTTGTAAAAACCCTAGAAGCTTTAAGGAAACAGAATTATACACCGGCACCTCAGGATCAATTTTTCTCTCAGGAAGAAGCTTTAAAACCAGCTCCGAAGATTTTTAAGGAGGACTGTCGAATATCATGGGAAAAACCTCTGGATGAACTATTCAATTTTATTCGTGCACTGGATCCCTTTCCGGCTTCACATACCCATTTGCTATCACCTGAGAAAATAAAGCATTATATAAAGGTGTTTGCAGTGATGAAAGAAAGAACAGATCACTCACTGCTAATTGGCAGTGTCCTAAGTGACGGAAATAGCTATATGAAAGTAGCTGTTAACGGTGGCTATTTACATATTATTGATATTCAGATCGCTGGTAAAAAGCGGATGGGAATCGAAGCATTTCTGAAAGGATTCTCTATAAATGACGATTGGATGGTGGCATAAATCACAGATTTTTTAGCGAAAATCTTGGTTTTTTTGATCTGGATATCTCCTGAAACCTTTAACAAATGGGCATTTTAGCCTTATTTAGAGTGGTTTTATTAACAAAAAATCGCAGTTTTCAACATTTTCCGGCTATTTGCCGCGTTATTCCTTGCTTTTTAATTTGGATAGGTTATATTTGTTAACGTTAAACCTTTAGTGTTAATTAAATATTTTGTACAATGAACAAAGCTGAATTAATCGACGCAATGGCGGCTGGAGCTAATTTAAGCAAAGCAGACGCAAAGAAAGCACTCGATGCATTCGTAGGAGCCACAAGTGGCGCACTTAAAAGTGGTGACCGTGTTGCCCTAGTAGGATTCGGATCATTTTCTGTATCAACAAGAGCTGCACGCAAAGGCCGGAATCCACAAACCGGTAAAGAAATAAATATCGCTGCCAAAAAAGTGGTGAAATTTAAAGCAGGCGCTGACCTTTCCAAAGTGATTAAATAAGCATTGGAAAACTCCTAATAAAAACGCCCTTCAAATTTTTGAAGGGCGTTTTTATTTTGTCATAAATCTAAGAGACTATTACATCATTTGAAACCGATAGGGCAGGAGGGCATCTTCTTCTGCATAATCGATGCCTATCCTTTTACTGCTTTTAATTCTGAAGTTTTTCTTAGCGTTTGGATCACCTTCAATCCATATACGATCAGCATCCAGGTCGAGCTTATTAAAGCTTATATCAATTCCTAAAGCTTTGGATACTTTACCCGGGCCATCACTTAGTGATCTGTTGGCTTTGTTTTTTCCACAACGTTTCAACATTTCATCTATACCTAAATCGGGTATAATACCTCGGATCAACACCGCATGAGGTATGTCAACTGGACCTGTGACCACATTAAACAGATGGTGAATACCATAACACAAATAGACGTAACTGATGCCTCCACTTAGGTGTAATACTTCTGTTCTGGCTGTGCGTCTTCCTCCATAGGCATGTGAAGCCTTGTCGGTGGCGCCTTCATAGGCTTCTGTTTCAGAAATGATTCCCGAAGAAATATAACCGTTTATATTGCTGAATAGACGCATACCCAAAAGACCTTTGGCTATGCCAACCACATCGGTGGTCAGATAATAGGACTTCGGGAGCTTCAAGGCTGTGTGTTTAGAGTAAATAGGCCAGCCCAACTGTCACTGAAATATAGTTAATGTCTTGCTCAAAGCTAGTGGTGTATGGTTTGTTTTCCCAATCCCAGCCACTGGCATTATCAAAGGATAAGGAGGCATTCACATAATCAGCGAAAAGCATTACATAATATTTGGAAAACTGGTATTTAAAACCGGTGCCCAAACTATAACCAAAACCAAAGGTATTACCCGAATTCATGAAATAGTCGGAAGTTTCTGTAGAGTTTTTTGGTGTGGCATGAACCACAAGGTCTGGTGAATAGGCACCATAAATTCCAAATAAGGCTCTTGCATCCCATGACAACTGGCTGCCCAAAGGAAACCTTAGGTAAGGCCCGATCAGTATACCACCACTGCTCCAATTACTGTTTGCCTCAACACTATTGTTATAATCCGGGTGTTGCTCTGCAAGCCCGTTTTCGTATGAACTGTAATCAAACTTATTGGAATTGTATGTGATCTGACCTTGAATGCCCAGGTTGTGTGTAATACGGTATGCGTAAGTGAACTGGATATTTACCCCCGTTTTGGCAAATCCACTGGTTGAGTCCTTAACATCTGTCTTTGCAAAATCTCCAAGAGGAAGTGAAACTCCTGCTCCCAGAGCAGCAAAATGTCGTTTGCCACTTTGAGCAGTGGCTGAATAGGAGATGAAAGTAAATAGTAACAGTGATATGGTAAATGCTCTCATAATGTTTTTTCTTCAAAACTAGCTAAAAATATATTGGGGTGGGTTCTCTAGAATAAGATATCCATTTGTTTGTGCCATTGCATGCGCTCATCTTTTAAACGTATGACTTGTTTGTTGTCGAGTAACCAGCGGATTACGGCAATGAGATGGTCTTCATCATATTGTCTCAGTGAAGCTACCAATTCATAGAAGTGCATATTTTTCGTTTCCAATGCACTTTGAATGGAAGTTTTTATGGACTCAAATTCCATATCATTGAGCTGGGCCTTGTTTTTCTCCTTGCATACATCACACTGACCGCATCGCTTGGGGTTCTTTTCGCCAAAGTATTTCAGCAATTGCTGGCTACGGCATTCCAAACCATTGGTGATGAAGTTCAATAGGCTTTGTAGTCGTTTTTCTGCATTGGATTTCAGCTGTTCATAGTTTTCTTTGGAAAACTGAATGTTCTTTGTACTCATTCTTCCCGGAGGAAAATGCAGCTGAGGCTTCGTTTTGATGGGTATATAAGATATGATTTTCTGCTTGTTTAAGTGAAGAAGTTGTTTGATCAGCTCTTCCTTTCGCAACAACGCACGCTTGGCTAACAATGTTTCATTGATATTGATGTAATCGCTGAATACACCTGAATAGGATCTAAGTATTTCTTTTAACACATTGTCATAGCCTGGGTGATCAACCAAAAAGCGATACAACACATCCTTTTTGATGGGGACGAATAACTGGGAAAACTGTCCTGCTGATTCTGTGTAAAACAGAAAGCCTTCTTTCTCCAATAGTTTGATGGCGCTATATGTCTCCATAATGCCGTAGGAGTATGTGTTGGCAAAGGATCCAATATTGAAGTCAAAGCCCATCTCGCTATTGCTCCCTTCAGGAATTTGAAGGTAATTGCCCAATGCAGTGTAGATGTCTCTGATTTTGGCAAGTGGTGGGTAGCTGGCTTGCAGCTGTTTTTTGGCATTCACAATGTCATCATCATGATAAAATAATGTGTTGATGGCGTGTTTCAGATCTCTGCCGGCCCTGCCTGCTTCCTGGAAGTAGGACTCAATACAATCGGGTAGATCGTAATGGATTACCTGCCTGACATCTGCCTTGTCGATCCCCATGCCAAAAGCATTGGTGGCCACAATTACTTTTTTTTGTCCCAGGGTCCATTGTTTTTGTCTTTCATCGCGGGTTTTAGTATCAAGTCCTGCATGATAAAAGCTTGCACTGATGTTATTGTGTTGTAAAGCTTCTGCTATGACCCGACTTTTCTTCCTGCTCCTCACATAAATAATGGAGCTGCCCTTTTCGTTTTCAAGCAATCGGGTAAGTGCTGTTGTTTTATCAGCCTGTTTTGCAATATTATAGGATAGGTTTTTGCGCTCGAAGCTACTTTTGAAAAGCTGGTTGCTGCTAAAATTCAATTGCGTAAAGATATCTTCAACCACCAAAGGTGTCGCAGTAGCTGTTAGTGCCAATACAGATGCGTCAGGGGCGTATTCTTTAATTTCTGCTATCCTAAGATAAGGTGGCCTGAAATCATAACCCCACTGTGATATGCAATGTGCTTCATCAATGGTAATTAAGCTAACTTTCATCCGTGCCAGCACATCTCTGAACACATCATTTACGAGTCGCTCTGGCGATACGTATAAAAGCTTGAATTTGTTGTGAACACAGTTGGAATAAACCGATTCAATTTCATTATAATGCATGCCGGAATATATGGCAGCAGCAGCAATGCCCAACTTCCTTAAGCGGCCCACCTGATCTTTCATTAAAGCTACCAAAGGTGTAATGACCAGACAGCAACCATCCATCATTAAGGCCGGAACCTGAAAACATATGGATTTTCCTGCTCCTGTGGGAAGCAGGGCAAGACTATCTTCATGGCGAAGCACCGCTTCCACAATTTCTTCCTGGAGTCCTCTAAACTCAGAAAATCCCCAGTACTGCAATAATATTTTCCTGGCTTCGGTATTCAAATGGGTAACTTAGTGTATGTAATCAATATCAGGCTTCCAGATATTGGTCAATCATCGTAATGATGCGATCGTTATGAATGGGTTTGACTATATAGTCATCACATCCTGCCTTGTAACATAATTCTTCATCTTCAGGACTTGAAAATGCTGTTTGCGCAATAATGGGTAAGTCGGGTCTGAAACTTTTGATGCTCTTAGTGGCTTCAAAACCATTAAGTAAGGGCATGCGAATGTCCATCAATACCATGTCAATGTCTCTGTTGTTTTTGCACATAGTCACTGCTTCCATTCCATTTTTTGCCCAAAGAATCAGAGCTTTGGTTTCCAGTAGAACACCTTTTAAAAAAAGGAAGTTGTCTTTTACGTCATCCACGATTAGGATAATCTTTTCTGACCAGTTTTTGCTGCTTGCCAAATTCGATTTCTGGGCTACTTCAGGTAATTTTTCTTCCACAGGTAAGGTGAAATAAAAGGTAGATCCTCTTTCAGGTTCTGTATCCAACCAGATTCTTCCACCAAGCAGTTCAATAAATGATTTACTTATGGCCAGCCCGAGTCCGGTACCTTTTTCATTCCTGTCATAACTTGAATCATCTTGTCCAAACTGCTCAAAAATGCTGTCTTTTTTGTCTTTACTAATGCCGATGCCTGTATCTTTCACATAGAATTGGATAAATTCTCCAAATAGTGTGGTGTAACCGAACTCAATAAAACCTTCATCAATGAACTTGAGGGCATTGGTGAGCAGGTTGTTAAATACCTGACGAACCCTGAAAGGATCCGTGAAGATGGTGACTTCCTGATCCGGCATTTTTTTGGATAGGCGCAATTCGATGTTATCCTTTTGTCGGTTGGCTTTCTCTTGCTCAAATGTGTGATACACTTCATCCAACAAGGCATTCAGTTCTATCTTGCTCTTTTTGATCTTAACCTGACCGGCTTCAATTTTGGAAATATCGATGATGTCTTCAATAAGTTGAAGTAAGGATTTTCCAGCCGTACTGATTAATTTTGAATACATCTCTTTCTCAGTATCTGTGGTGTCCTCATCCAACAGTAGATCAGAAAATCCTATGATGGAATTTAAAGGTGTTCTGATTTCATGGGACATATTGGCGAGAAAGGTGGATTTCTGTTTGTCAGAAATCTCAGCGTTTTCTCTCTCTTTAATCAGGTCTTTTTCCAGTTGGATTCTTGTGCTGATATCTCTCACCAAAACAACAGTGGCATTTTTATCAGCCATTTCAAGTTTTGACAGACTGACGCAAACATATACAATTTCGTCTTTTTTATTCTTTAGTATCCAATCAAATTGTTGGGGTTTTGATGTCGTGGTTTGAGTTAGCCAGGTTTGGAAAACATTTTTAGATAAGCTTCCATTGGCTTGATGGGTAGGGGCATACTGATAAAATGCTTTGCCGATAATGTGTTCTGATTCTTCTCCAAATAGCTGACAACCGGCCTGATTGGCTTCAATGATGTTGCCATCAGACAACACAAAAATACCTCCGTTGGCATGATCGATGATGCCTTTGTACCAGGCTTCTGATTTTTGATGTGGTGTATGATCATTCGTCGTCATAAACGTATTTGGCTAGCTAACTACTTAACGGTTTCCTTCAATGCAAGTTGATTCTTGCTCGAAAATACGTAATTATTCAAAAATGCCTAAGAAAATGCCATATTTTTATGTGATCTGTAGGCAACCACTCATAGGGTTGATTGTCTACAAATTAATTGCAAGGTCTTGATGATTTCGGACGATCAGATTATAAAAGGGTGTAAAAAGGGCAATCGTAAGGCGTATAATGTGCTGTATAATAAGTATGCCGCGCTTATGCTTGCTGTTTGTTATCGCTATACCAAATCCTCCAGCGAAGCTCAGGATGTGCTTCAGGATGGGTTTGTTAAAGTATTTCAAAAGATTAATACCTATAAGGGACTGGGATCATTTGAAGGATGGATTAGAAGGATTATGGTAAATACTGCAATTAATTATTATAAGGCCAACAGGAAGTATGCCCACGCCATGGAGCTTGATTTATCCCGCAAGGAAATCAATGAGGCATTGACTACTGATGAGCAAAGCCTCGAGCTTGAAGAAGTGATCTCAAGCCATACCCTGTTAACGATGATCCAAAACCTGCCCGACGGCTATCGAATGGTATTCAGCCTATATGTATTTGAGGAACTAAAGCATTCGGAAATTGCTGATAAACTCGGAATAAGCGAAAATACATCCAAATCCCAGTTGTCAAAAGCCCGGCGGATGCTGAGGTCAAAAATAGAAATACACCAAAGCCAAAAGATTAGTGTATGAAAAAATATAAAAATATTGACGATCTGTTTAAGTCAGAGGTTTCAGGGATGACGCTAAACCCACCTGAAGAGGTGTGGGATGGCCTTGCATCCAGTATTCCTGCAGGTCCGACCACAGGTAGAAGAAGACTATTCTACGGTTTGTCTGTTGTTCTCTTATTGTTGTTAGCCGGTGGATCTTACTGGATTTACGAATCAACCGAGCAATCAATAGTAATTGAAAACTATGACCAGATCGATTCATCAGAAGAAATCCTGACATACTCAGGACTGGATGAAATTGCTGAAGAATCTGCGGAAGAGTCAGATGAAACTGAGAAAAGTAATACCATTGTATCTGTTGATCCGAAAAAGACAGATCTAATGACAGTGATGGCCTCTGAATCAGAAGAAAGCAATACCGAGCCAACAGCTACTACAATTGAAGAAATCAATGTAATAGAGAACGAAGCGATCAAAATTCATGGGTATTCTAATGATGTGACAAGAAATAAGCTGGAAATCAGCAGCATGAATAGTCGGTCGATTTATCAGTTGGCACTGGATTTTACCTATAGCATACCTCCAAAAAACGATCCACTGGAAGTGCAGGCCTATATGAAGAAACGCAGGGAATTCCATTTGTATACAGGCTTGGGAGCTAGCGCCGCCATGATGTATTATCCCGATGCAAAAGATCAATTCACCTATGCGTTTGACTGGGCCGTTGGTCATAAGATGAAGCGCTTTTACATCGAAACTGGCCTTGAGTACCAGTTCGTAAATGAGGAAGCAAATTACCGTATCGATTTTAAAAGCCTGGATAGCATTGGGTATTATCATAAGGTGATCTCATTTGAGGTAGACCCTGAAGCTACACAGGAATTAATATACAACACCAAAGAAGTAACTGTTTTCGATAGTGTGACTCATTATACCCATGCTACACCCACCTTCGAACATGAATATTTAAATATTCCCCTGAGAATTGGATTCGTTTTTTGGGAAAGAAAACCTTTCAGGGCTACCGTCGAAAGCGGCGTGATATTTAGTATGCTAATGAAAAGTGCCATCACCAATGATTATCCACTGGACCCCTCGCAAGGTGAGCTTATTGGAATCACACGACTGACTCCTGAGCGAGTATCGAACAACTGGCAATGGATGGCTTCTGTGAGAATGGATTACTCCATTACCCAATCGGTTTCCATTATGGGACAGCTCTCATTCAGACAATACTTAAATGGTATTTATAAGACTGAAGCTGAATTGGGTGTTGTGAAGCCTTATACTATGGGGCTTAGGTTCGGAATTGTATATGACTTTTAAGGAACTGAGATGATAAAAAAAATACTTACCATAAACCTGATGCTATTGCTCCAGCTGAGTGTGCCAATGGTTGCAAATGCTCAACAAACCTATACATTTAAGGGGATAGTCTATGATGAATTGACCATGCAGCCGGTATGGGGTCATTCCGTTTGGTTGACTGATGAAGACTCTGTGTATTACGACTTGGGCTTTACCGATATTTTCGGTACCTATACTTTGTCAATAGAAACGGATAGTACACCGGGCCCAATTACAGTTTCCACTTTCGACTGTATGGGCGAATTGCATGAATATACGTTTCAAATACCGGATACATTGAATTCCATAGATTTTGTTCTCTGTTTCCAAAATACTTCTTGCGAGGCTTTTTATACCTATGAGCCAGTAAGTCCTTCTGATCTCTTTAGTATACAATTTACAGACCTGTCATATGCTGCATCTGAGTGGTTGTGGGACTTCGGTGATGGAACAGCTGATACTACCCAGCATCCCTTACACAACTTTAATACTTCAGGAACTTACTTTGTGTGCTTGCAGATTATTGATTCTCTAGGCATGTGTTCGGATACCTATTGTATGGAAGTGATGGTGGGAGATATTGAATGTGAGGCTAATTTCATTGCCCATCACGACAGTTTACCTTCCAACACCATTCAGTTTGTGGATATGTCCTTAGGATCCATCGATGTGTGGTACTGGACCTTCGGTGATGGTGAGGATTCCTATGAACAGTCACCCATGCATGAATATGATTCTGTCGGCACTTACGAGGTTTGCTTGCAAATTTTTGGCAGCAATGGCCTGTGTGCAGATTCTGTCTGTCAAACCGTAGTCGTAAGTTTGGATACCAGCTATTGTGAAGCGGGTTTCGAGCTTGTGCTTGATACTTTGAACCTTACGCCACATACCTATCGATTTATCAATCAATCAGAGGGTGAGCTTTTAACCTATCTGTGGGATTTTGGAGATGGTGAGATCAGTACATTGGAACAACCTGAGCATACCTATGCAAATGGGGGTGATTATACCGTATGTCTGGTGGTTAACTCCATTGATGGTTGTACGGATTCATTGTGTCAATCCATTGAAACAATGGATTACTATAATTTTGGTGGCCAGGTATTTATGGGAGATTTTCCCATGAATATAGAAGCAGGAGACAGTAGCAATATGGCATCTGCATACCTCTATCGTAAGATCAATAATAGCTGGAAGTTTATGGAGGAACGGGTTTTCTGGGAATATGGTTATTATACCTTTTTGAATAAACCAGTCGGAGAGTACCTGGTTAGGGTTGATTTGCATGAAGGGGCTCTTAATTACGAAGATTATGCGCCCACTTATTTCACCCATGCAACAGATTGGAAGCAGGCAGCCATCTTTGATCTTAATGATTCTTTGCAATTTGCCACCAATGTTCAATTCAGACCCCTTGCCGATCAGCCATCCGGTATGGGAAGTATTTCAGGGTACATAAGTGGTGACTTCAGTTGTTTTAATGATACAAGTTTTATTTTAAGTGGACAATTGGTAGAACTGTATAACAATAACAACAAAGTAGTGCAATTCACTTATACGGATACAGAGGGTGACTTTAGTTTTTCAGGATTGAGCATGGGGAACTATAGTGTCAAAGTTGAATACACAGGACTTTATAGTCCTTATGTAAACCTTGCGCTGACAGATTCTGAACCTGGTGTCTCTGGCCTGGAAATGATGGTGCATTGTCAACATCCAACAAATATTGAGGATAGCCAAAACAATGCAGAAATAGAAATAGTTGAACTCTACCCTGTACCTGCTTCAGATAGGCTCCATCTTAACATTGTAAGCCCTGATAATTCTTCAGCTAGCATCAGCCTGTGGAATTTGCGAGGTCAAATGGTATGGGCTGGTCAATTGGAGTTGTATCATGGAGCGCAGACATTGACTGTTGATACACGAGTGTTACATTCAGGTGTATATGTATTGAAGATGCTCAGTACTGAGTTCGAACTCATCCAAACAAAAAAAATAATAATAAATCAACCATAAGGAGGCAACGTTTTCATTGAACGCTGTCTTGCTAGTAGAACATAAATTGAAAGGGGCATACAATCATAACTAATTAAATGTAAATGCCATGAAAAATTTTTTGCTTAGTATTATTTTAATCAGTTTCGGTCTCTTTGTCAGTGCCCAGACTTACACGGTAAACATCTCAGGGATAGTCGAAGAGGTGAATACCTCAAATCCCATTGAGGGAGCCATGGTCGAGATTATGACCGACAGTGCCAATTGGGGTTTTTATTACAATACGGTGTATACCGACCAGACCGGATATTATGAAGACAGTTTTGATGTGCCTGCAAATGACATGGGCTACCTATGGGTTTCAACACCAGATTGCAATGGAATGATGTTATCACAGACCATGTTTTATTCAGATACAAGCATGCAATTAATTGCTGACTTTGAAGTTTGTTCTGACTCTACCGGAAGTGGTTGCCAGGCCATGTTCTATTATTTACAGGAGCCTGCTTCTTACACCTTACAATTTTATGACCAATCTTTGGGTAATCCAAACACATGGTCCTGGTCTTTTGGAGATGGAACAAGCTCCTCAGAACAAAATCCAGTACATACATATGCTGCTCAGGGTGAATATCTCGTAAGCCTTACCATAGAAGGTGACACTAACTGTTTTAGTACAGTTGAGCAGATTGTATGGGTTATTGGCGACAGCACCTGGCCGGGTGATTGTCAGGCTATGTTCTACTATCAGCAGGATCCCATTGATATGTTTGCAGTGAGTTTCTATGATTTAAGTTATACAGCCAATGGTGATAGCGTGTCCAACTGGTTCTGGGAATTCGGTGATGGAAACTACTCCTACGAACAAAACCCTGTACATTGGTATAATGCCTATGGAACGTATCAGGTGTGCCTGACCATTACTGATAGCCTGGGTAACTGCACAAGTACCTTTTGTGAAGCAGTGGAGCTAAACAATGGTAGTTCAGATTGCCAGGCCGACTTCTATTTTTACCCGGTGGATTCTGTCAATTGGGGTGATATGATGGAATTCCAATTTGTGGACATCAGTACCGGTAATCCTGATCAATGGTTCTGGAATTTCGGTGACGGAACATCATCAACCGAGCAAAACCCTATTCATATGTTTGCTGAAGGCGGTTTGTATGATGTGTGCTTGAGTATCAGCAACATAATTGACTCTTGTGAGAGTACCTATTGTCAACAGGTGTATGTGTATGATGATACAGTAGTAAATTGTTATACCTGGTTTGAATATGAACAGGTGACGAACCTCGAATATGATTTTGAAGGTGTGTTGATGGATTCTGATGATCCCGAGTTTCTTTGGGACTTTGGTGATGGGACTTCAGGAAGCGGACCTAATATTACCCATATCTTTCCTGAAAATGGCTGGTATGAAGTTACACTATATGCCAGCGATTCCTTGAATAATTGTTTCACCCAATATACAGAGCTTCTGTGGGTAGGAGAAGATAGTACCTATACAGCCATAATAAGTGGTCATGTATACCTTGCTGATAGTTTGTTTGCTGATGTGGGTGTAGTTACATTGATGAGCTACGACACCATTGGAAACAATGTGATACCCATTGATACCACGGCTATTATGGGTGATAACGGCTATTATGAATTTGAAGTGGATCCGGTAGATCAAACAGTGTATTTTGTGCTGGCAGAACTCACTGATGGATCCGCTTATTGGAACAATTATGTGCCCACTTACCATTTGGATGCCATACACTGGACCAATGCCTGGCCTATTTTCGCCTTCTATGGACCATGGAGTCATGATGTGCTAATGCAGGAGGTGGTATTCATGCAAAACGGACCTGGTGACATCAGTGGTGTTGTTTCGGAAGAAGCCACCAGAGGATTATTGGAAGGTGTAGAAATATTGATTTTGAATACCGACAACGAACCCCTTGGTTATTTTAAAACCCAGGCAGACGGTAGCTTTGATTTCGGAGATCTGGCCTATGGTACTTATATTGTCCATACTGAGATTGCAGGTATTGAAACCATTCCGGTTGAGATTACACTTTCTGAGGAATCTGCTTCCGCCGAGATATCCATTGTTGTTAAAAATGGCCAGGCTGTACTTGGCTTATCAGAGCAGCGATCCATCTATTTTGATGAGGTGGGCAATGTATACCCCAATCCGGTACTCAATGAAAGTCGTGTAGAGATTAAGGTGTTGCAAGCTGCCAGCCTTGCAGTTAGTATCTCCAATGCTTATGGACAGTTGCAAAGCTCACAGTTTGTTGATCTATCCTCAGGCCAACAGCAGCTTAGCTTGCCAACCGAGACCTTGCCTCAAGGTCTGTATTTGCTTCAGATAAAGGCTGACGACGGTATAGTCTTAACAAAGAAATTCCTGAAATTACGATAGCCCTTTTCTGGTTGTTCTGCAAAGCCCTTCTGCGATTCGCGGGGGGCTTTTGCTATTTTATGGATGATGTTCTATGCTCTATACTCTGTTTATGGCGTGTCATGCAGGAAGCTCCATGAGATAAATAATGAGATCGATAAACAATGAGACTAACAATTAACTTTTGTCAATATCAATTGATCCTTCCTTAGGAGGGGAGGAGAAAGATGGGGAGAATGTAGAATGATGCTGTAGAGCGATTTCAGCTTCATATTTATAAGGCTTAAAAATTACCATCTTGATCTGACAATTGCTAGGATGTTGACGCTTTCCTGACTACTTTTGATTGCTTAGAAGGGAGTTGTCAGACTCTCAGACCAATTCTGTCAAACATGTCGGAAAACTGTATCTGGCTTAGGATGTACTCTTATACAGCATACAGATAATATGTTGACAATTAACAGTTTTGTAGATAAAAGCAAGAAACCCTATTCCAGTATTGTTACAAACAATATCCAAAAATGCCTGCACCACTTTTGCTTAAGAAAACAATCGCTTTGACGCTTTTTATTTTCTTACTTATTGGGAGAGCCCATTCCATTGCACTTATAGATGATTGTGTGCTATATGGTCAGGTTAGAGATAGCCTTTCAACTCAGGCTTTGCCCTTTGCATCAGTTCAATTGTTTGCTGAAATTCATTCGGACTTTACTCTAGGGGTGCTTACTGATGGCCATGGAAAATATATAATTTCTGATATTGAACCCGGGAAATACAAACTGTTGGTTTCCTATATGGGATATCATTCCAGCGAAGTTGTCATCGATATTCAGAACAAAAAAACCAGACAAGATGTATTCTTGCAAAAGAAGGAGTTTTCATTGGATGAAGTTGAAATTTCAGCAGAGAAAAGACTTATAGAAACGGCTGTTGAAAAAACAACGATCAATGTGTCTAAAAACACTACACTCACCGGTGGATCAGCTGTTGATGTAATACAGTCCATTCCTTCCGTGGATATTGATGTGGATGGAAAGATTCACTATCGAGGAAGCGACCGGGTCACTATCCTGTTAAACGGAGTAAAGTCAGAACTTGTAAAATCCCTGGATCAGATTCCTGCAGATCAGGTTATGAAAGTCGAGCTAATCAATAACCCTTCGGTAAGCCATGAGGCAGAAGGAATGTCGGGGATAATCAATATTGTTCTAAAATCAGGGAGTTCTGAAAATAAAAATGCAACAGTGATGCTGAATCTGGGATATCCTGAAACTCTGGGTGCAAATATTGGGTATTCAGGTAAAAAGGGAAAAACATCTTTCTTTGTTAATGCAGGCTATAATCATAAAACGAAATTTCAAACTAAAGAGCATTTTAGAGAAAACTATGAAAACCCAAATGCTTTTAATTATTATCAGTATGATAGACAAGATGAGAGGCTTAATAATCTGATTGTCAACACGAACCTCGGATATGCAATTAACAAAAACCAGCAACTTGGAATTACCTTGATAGGCTCTGCTAAAAATAACTTTGCGGACAGGAAGATAAATTATAAAACTCTGAATAAGAATGGGTCTGTTGAGTATAGTTCCTTGAAAGATATTGACATCTATCTTAATAATTTCATTGTTGATGGAAACCTGAATTACCGTTACAGTTTCAGAAATAGTGGACAAGCATTGAAAGCAAATATTCATTATTCCATACTCGACCAGTTGCATGAAATGGATAATACACTTTTTTATGAGGTGACCAGTAGTAATCCGGGACTTCAACACACAGATTCAAAGCAGTTAAATAAGAATACAGATTATTCTTTGGACTATATACATCCCCTGGGCGATTCAACACAAATAGAAACAGGCTATAATTATAATGTTAAAGATCTTCTAAATGATTTCTATTCAGAGTCCTATAACTATAATACTAAGGGATGGATGGAAGATACCTCCTTGTCCAATATCTTCCATTATGTTCAAAAAATACAGGCAATCTACATTAATGCCGTCATCAAGCTTAAGTTCCTGGAGATTCAGGCTGGGATACGAGCTGAGTACACCAATAATAAACAAGACAATACGTTCAAAGATGATTATTTCAATGTCTTTCCTTCCATAAGTGTATCAGGCAACTTAAATAATTCTAACCTGTTATTTGCAAGCTATTCACGAAGAATTAACCGGCCAACTATAAAAATGCTTAATCCATTTACAGATGAATATGCTGATCTGCTGAATATGCATATTGGAAACCCTGATTTAAAACCGGAATTTGTAAACTCCATCGAAATAGGCAACCGCTTCATTATCAATCATGCATCCGGATCAGTTTCTGTTTATTTTCGTGATATTGACCAGGCTATCTCAAGAATTAAGTCAGCTTCAAACGATAGCGCCCTCATCGTGACATTTATGAATCTGGAGCAAGCAAAACTTTTAGGGGCAGAAGTTTCGCTGATGTATAAACCCTATGCATGGTGGAGTATCAATATGGGAACGGATATATTCTACACAAGCTTAAAAGGAATACATGAAAACAACATAATTGATAAAAGCCTTTTGGGATGGAATACTAGCGTTTTTTGTAAATTTGAAATTCCATATGATTTTGACCTGCAGCTATCTGCGTATTACAGGTCTGAGCTGCCTTCTGTGATGGGTACATATATTGAAAGGTATTATATGGATCTTGCACTGAGTAAAAAAATACTGGATAAAAAAGCCCGGTTGGTTTTTAAACTATCAGATGTATTTAATACCTATGCTTACGGACTTGACCTTGATGCGGTTGATGATAACAATTATAGATACAGTCAGAGCAATAGAAGAAAGAACGAATCCCAGTACTTTATAGTGAGTTTTATCTATAATATTAAGGGTAAGAAAGATAACAAAAGCCAAAAGAAGCAGAATTTCTATTTGGAGAGCTTTGATAAATAAGAATAGTCTCAACTGACCTCCTGACTGGATATTGGCTGTTGTTATACGCTTGAGAGTCTATGCATGGCGACTGTGGACATTTGTTTCGTTGAGCCATGCAAAATCAGCTAGTCCTTTAACCATGCTATGCCCAGCTTGTTATTGGTCGTCCGGATATTATACTTTCAAGTGATAATAAAACCCACACTGCCCTGGAAAAGCCTAATACACATAATATGAAAAATGCAATAAAATTTCTGCTAATACTTTTTTTCCTAACACAGCTAGCACAGCAAACCCATGCACAGGAAGCCAACAGCAGCTACATCATTCAGGAAGCTGATTGGCTAAGCCGTATTGCCGAAACAGCCTATGGCAATCCCCATTTGTATTATCGCATCATTGAGGGAACCCAAAGAAAGGCAGCAGAGGATGAAAGTTTTGCGCCAATAGCTCGTGCCAATGCCATTCAGGTGGGAAGTAAGATCTGGATTCCGGCCCTTCCACCTGAAACCAATTTAATTGCGATTCCCAAAACCAATTGTGAAATTCGGCTTTGGTATAATTTTCAGATTGTAGCCATTGGTGTCATCAATGAAAAATGGGAAAAGGATGGGATAGAACTTGAAACCCGGGCGCATAAGGCTTATGAAATGAGACATCAGGCCCGTATTAATGCACGCTTTATGATGCAGAATAAGGAAGAAGTAAAAGCACTACAAGATCGTGATATTAAAAAGTATGGGAACCCTGATGGCCCTACCTTCGAATATCTGTTGAAAAGGAACACGGATAAGGGACTAACATTGGAGGAGGCTTATGAGGCGATCATCGCCAGTGCCAGCAATACCGATAAGCGATACAATGCCGATTGTCAATAGCTAATTTCTATTAACCACTTACCAATAACGAGTTACCAGTTACCAATGACGAGTTACCAAATACAAATTACCGTTAACCAATAACTAATAACCAGTTTCCAATTTCTAGCTTCCAAATACGATTTACAAAAAAACTCATAATCCATAACTCCGCACGCGATTTGTTCATAATCTCCCCGACTATAGCTTCACGGCTTTTACAATTCATTATTTTTGTGAAAAATTCTGAGCATGCATAAGATAATTCAATATACGATGGCCCTGGGTCTGGTATTCCTCCTGGCTTGTGGTTCAAAACAAGAGGCTTCTGACAAAAAAGTGGAAGAAGGCAGACACTTGGTCGAATTTGCAAAACACAGGGAAGCCATCACAAAATATACCGAAGCTATAGCTATCTATCCGGAGAATTTTGAGGCTTTCTACCAGCGTGGAAATGCTTATATGAACCTCAGAGAGTATGATGAGGCTATCATTGATTACAGCCGTGCCATAGCCCTCCATGAGAACTATGCGGATGCATATGCCAACCGGGGCCTGGCAAAATCATATAATAAGGATAAAGCCGGCGCCTGTGAGGATTGGAAAATAGCTCAGGGGCTGGGAAAGCCTAATCTGGAAGATAAGCTCAGATATTGCGACTAGGATGAGAGCATTGGATGGGAAACAAGCGATCATTTGGGATTGGAATGGAACCCTGTTGGATGATGTGTCCATATGTGTGGAATGCATGAACCTTTTACTGGAAAAACGACAATTACCTGTTCTTACCGATGACATTTACCGGTCGATATTTACCTTTCCCGTGAAGGCCTACTATGAGAAAGCAGGCTTTGATTTTGAAAAGGAAGACTTTAAGGTCCCAGCCCTTGAATTTATCGAGTTGTATTATAATAACATACACAGGGCAAAGCTGTTCCCAGAGGTGCATGCTATCTTGCAGTGGGCCAGGCAACAAGGCTTATATCAGACCGTTTTGTCCGCCATGGAACATCAGGCCTTGGAGACCTCTTTAACCGAGAAGGGTATTCGACATTATTTCAATGAGGTTATTGGTATTAACGACCATTATGGACGTAGTAAGTTGGATAATGGGCTTGCTTACATGGATACATTGCAATACACTAAGGACAAAGTGCTGCTGATAGGGGATAGTTTGCACGACCTGGAAGTGGCAGATGCCCTGGGTGTTGACTGTGTGCTGCTTTCTCAGGGGCACCAATCCAGGGAGCGTTTGCTCGGGAAAACTGACCGGGTAATAGAAAGTTTAAATGATTTACAAACCGTTTGACTGACTACTTTTTAAAGTCCTCCATTTCTATCTCGTTGCCTTCCTCGTCATAGTAGATCCAGTCGCCGCTTTGTTCGCCGTTTTCGTATTGTCCCTTAACCTGTGTACTGCCATCAGGGTAATAAAGTGTAAATGCACCATCTAAAAGATCATTTTTGTAGCTTCCAACCGTCATGATTTCTCCTTCCGGAAAATACTTCCTCAGTGCACCTTCTTTCTTACCATTGATATAAATGATTTCTTCCAATGGTTTTCCTGTGTCGGGATAATAGGAAATAAAAGGGCCGTTCAGGATGCCATTGCTGTATGTTTCAGATGAAATCAGTTTTCCGTCTATTTCACTGTAGTAATTCCAGGTACTGTCTTTCTTTTGGTTGATATACTTTCCCTGAGCCATCATTTTGCCATTTTCATGGAAGCTCTGGTTGTAGGCTATGATGCCATCGTCGGAAAATTGGGTAATGGCCTTTTGGGTTTTGGTAGGATAGTAATATTTAAAAGTACCATAGGGTTTGTTGTCGCGAAACTGGCCCTCATAACGAATGCTGCCATTGCTGTGTTTTTTGATCCATTGGCCTTGCTTCATGCCCCTGCCATCGGTTTGGTTGACTTCCTGTGCGTTGAGGTTCAGACTCATGAGAGCGATCAAAACGATCAGCCATTGCGTCTTGTACATATTCTTGGGCTAAGGTGATTAAATAATGTATTTTTGTCCATCAAAGTTACTGAAAATTGAACGAGTTTTCTTCGAAATTATTGGAATCGGCAGTAAACCAGCTCTCACGCTTGCCGGGCATAGGTAAAAAAACAGCTTTGCGTCTGGCTTTGCATATCATACGCGAAGATGAAGATTTTGCCAATGGTTTGGGAACCTCCCTAATGAAAATGAAGGAAGAGATTGTTTTCTGTGATAAATGCCACAATATTTCCGATGCAGCCCTTTGTGAAATCTGCAGCAATCCCAAGCGAGATGAGAATACTCTTTGTGTGGTAGAGGATGTCAGGGATGTGATGGCCATTGAAAATACGGCCCAATTTAACGGCTTATACCATGTGTTGGGAGGAATCATCAATCCCATCGAAGGGATTGGTCCCAACGACTTATTTATAAGGGAGTTGGTGGAACGCATCAACAGGGAAGAAATTCGTGAGATCATTCTAGCCTTACCTGCAACTGTAGAGGGAGATACCACCAATTTTTATATTTATAAGCTGGTGCAGCATTTTGAAATTAAAATGACGACCATTGCCAGGGGAGTAGCCATTGGTGATGAGTTGGAGTATACTGATGAGATTACACTGGGCCGCTCCATCCTCAACCGTACGCCATTCGAGCAAATAATGAAAAGGTAAGTTCATTGCTCTTCTCATGCGCTTCCGGATTTGTAATCCGGAAGTTAATTGAAGTGGATTTCAAATCCGCAGCTCATCAGTTCGGGATTTTAAATCCCTAACAGCAAAGAAGTGCAGTGAATCGCAAAGGGCTTTTCCTACTGGTCACATTGAGCCTGTCGTATGCGACCTACATAATGCCCACGCTCATCCTATTTGTAATTCGGAAGTTAAGAGAGGCGGATTTTAAATTTGTAGCCCAAAAGTTAGGGATTTCAAATCCCTAACAGCAACAATAAAGAAGTGTTTTGTCATTCCTTTAAATTGGTCTGCCAAATAGAAGGATTATAAATAAAGAAATTGCAGATTTGTAAATACATGAAAAACAGTATAATCATTACCGTAATAACTGCTGCCGGGCGCGACAGTCTGCTTGAGGTAGGAATCCTATTGATACTTGCCTGTTTATTGCAGAATGTATTTGGTTACTCACTAGGTTATTTTGCAGCCAAAATACTGCGCCTTAAAGAAAAGGACTACCGTACCATCGCCCTTGAAGTGGGCATGCAAAATGGTGGGTTGGCATCAGGGCTTGCCCTGCAAATGGGCAAAGTGGCAACGGTGGGACTTGCCCCGGCAATTTTTGGCCCTATGATGAATATTACCGGTTCATCACTTGCCACCTGGTGGAGAGGAAAACGACCCTGATGGATTGTATTATGTTATAAGAATCTAACGAAAGCCCCGGAATCAACGGATTCCGGGGCTTTTTGATTAGTTAAGGTTTAAGTATTTTATATTGGATGAGTTCATCATCCAGTTGCAGATTGATCAAATAAAGCCCCGAAGGATAGTTGGAAACATCCAGCTGATACTCCTGTAGGCCGGCCTGATTACCGGCAGAGCTCTCCTGCATTAATTTTCCGCCTGATGAATACACTTGTAGCCGGGTTTCTTTTGGGGTATTCAGCTGATATTGTAGCATGCAGATCGAAGAAGCTGGGTTGGGATAAGCTTTGAACTGATATTTCTTGATGAGCTCATCCACGCTTTCATGGCCAAAAGCTCCTGTCTGGATATTATTTACCTCATAGGTAATGAAGAAAGGCCTGAAGTTTTTAAAGCCATCCATCAAATAGTAAGCATCCGAGCTGGTGGTCTTCATGATATACACATAGGCATCATAGCTGGTAATATTATTGGTATCGCTCTGGTCTGCCGGGGCAGGATTGTCCCATTCAATGTGAAAACCCTTTTCGCACTTTGTTTCCCTGCTTCGGCTATATTCCAGGTCAACAGATAATTCAGATGAAGCACTGAATATATCATATTCGGCCTCAATACCTACACTTACAGTGAAGCTTATATCCTGACTCTGAGTATGTGTCTCTGAGAAGGTGAGATCCATGGATCCGGAGCCACCACCTGCCGCAATATCCAGATCCATTTCTTTAAACTTCACCAGCTCCATCCCGCCGATATCCTGAACATGTCTGCCCTGATAGCTATGTAAGTTGCTGGCGTCGGGAGAGTGATTGTAATGTTTAAGGCTGTAGGCAATGCGCTTAAGTTGAGGAGCCTTGAAGTTGAAGAAGAAGAGGTTCCGGGTATGAGTCAGTGGATCACCATCCCAGTCACAAAGACGCCATTGTTCACGGGCAACAGTGGGTGCAACATAGTAGTAGAACATTTGCCCGAGCGAGTCTTTGTCAGCCAGGGGAGGCTTAATAGGTTCATCTACCGAAAAAGTTTCCGTTTTGGTAGTACCTGAACTCTCAGCAAAGGACATTTTAAAACCAGCCGTTACCGGTCCGAATCCCATATTCATCTCAGCTGATAAACCGTATTTAGTGGTGGTGCTAATGGAGGTTTCCTCTGACTGTGTAAAGTCAAATTCAGAGGGTGGATCAATATTATTACCCTGATCTCCCAGTGTCCAGCCGTTTAGGGCATAGGGTGGGGCACCCTCGGCTACTACAATCAAATCGTAAAACTTGGTAGCATTTGAGATGGGCGGGACCTCTTCTTTGGTGCGGTGATAAATCAGTTTGTCGGATTCCCAATTGATGGCCCAGACCGATGGACGATAAGCAGCTGGAAACATCAAAAACAATTCTTTTTCCCGCTTGAACGACTCTTTTTTGAAACCGGTCATAAATGCAGCATTCTTGGCGGTTACGTATTGGTCATCAGGCAATAGAGTTATTTCCCATTCGCTTACGTGCTTGGTGTCGAAGTTCATTTCACAACGAAGTGGACCTTTATCTGCATGAAGCCCTGTCGCACTGTAACCAATCTGGAAGTTATAAGCTTGCTTGCTGCCACCCTTTACACTTCCCTGTTCAATGGCCGGATTTTCAACTATATGTCCGTCGGCGCAATCGATTTGTTTGAAAATATCGCAATCATTAGGGCTGACACTAAAAATATTGATCTCATTGCTTCCATCGCTTTCTTCTCCGGCATAAGCCAGCATAATCAGGTTGTTATTGTCATTGTCAACATAGGAGCAGGCACTTAGCCCCCCATGAGCCTTCAGACTGTGGGAAACGATGATGGCCTCGCTTGATATCCATTCTATCTTAGGAGCCTCCCAATCATGTTCTGGTATTTCTAACAGACCGTTCAGGTATTTGACCTTGCCGTCAGCATGATCCACGAAGAATAAATACAAAGTGTCATTAATAACAGCAGAGGCGATGCCCTGGTCGGTTTCATAGTTAAAAGAAGTGTTATTCATCTTGCTTTCTGCGTAAGGAGATGCCAGAAAATGGGTATTGATAAACTTATGCTCATCGTAATCCTTATAGTAATACAAGCTTACCAGTTGGTTGTTTAAAATACAACTGGTGACGCTCCAATGAATATAGAGCTCTTGATAATGTGCGAGCTGTGCTTTTGCCGCAACTTCAAAAATTCCATCGCTATCGTATTCGAACATTTTGAGATTCAGAAAGTATCCCTGATCGAACTCTGTGCCACCTTTGTACCATTCAAAAAAGCAACTGTAGCCCATCCAGTAGGTGGATGAAAAATCAATGATCTCTCCTTGATAATCAAGTTCATGTTCAGAGAGGATCTTAACTGTATAGTCAGTTCTATCCTGAGCAATCAGTTGGGTTGAAATAAATGAAAAAAAGAGTAAAAAACAGAGTAGTAATCGTTTCATAGCATTAATGTTTGGGTTTATGAATCTTGTTGTTAATCGAGTCAAGTTTGTTCATGAGTTGTGCCAGAGTCTTTTTTCGCTGGTGGTTATGCCTGGCCAGTTCCTTCAACTCTTCCCTAAGAGTTTTCTTTGGTTTTATGTAGTTTTTAGGCTTGGTGAAATGGGCTGGCATCGGGTCAGGCATTTGATGATGTGAAAGTAGAAGCAAGATTCGTCAATGCCAAAAAAACGACTACAACAAAACTACAACAGAGCCGATTTTTGTTGAGGGAACTGCTAAGGCAAACGACTTAAGTAGCAGATAATCAGTATTTCTGAAAAAATGCAGTTAAATTCTCACCACTCTGCAATCTCAGCTTCTTTCGCAGACGAAGCCGGGCTGCTTCCACCGCTCTGACACTCTGAAATGTGATGGCACAGATTTCTTTGGTGTTCATGCCGAGCTTCAAAAAGGCAGAGAGTTTGATTTCTCCCAGGGTCAGATCCGGGTATTCGGTAAGCAGACTCTGATAAAAATCCTGATGGATGTCTGAAAAGCGCTTTTCGAACTCTTTCCAGCCGGAATCATTGTGTTGCTGTTTTAATTGGCCGACAATACGGTTCAAGGGCCCGACTCCTTTCTCATCCACATTTTCGCTGAGTTCTTTTAAATCTTCAATCAGGTTGTTGACGAATTCCAGATTCTTCGATATCGACAGGGCGTATAAGCTGAGTTCACGCTTTTGAGCCTCTACCTCTGCCTCCAACTGTCTCGCCTCTGCTTCAGCAAGTTTTCGGCGGGTAACCGCATGTCTCCTGATAAGTATAAAAAGTAGGATACTCAGGAGACCGAGCAAGACCAGAATCAAACTGATCATATAAAGAAAGCGGGAACGCTCCTTTTCCCGACCAATTTCGAGTTGCAGCTGGCGGTTGAGCTCTTCCTTCTTCTTGGTTTCATATTTAAGCTTAAGGTCTTCAACCTGTTGTTCCACCCTTTCATTGATGATTGAATCGGCAAGCTTATCGTAGTCGAGGTAGGTATAGTAAGCCTCTTCGAAATTATGGGCTTTCTCATATGCATAGGCCTTCATTTGCACTACCAGACTCTGTAGTCTCAGAGCCTTAATCTCGACCATGATTTGCTCAGATATTTGATAGTAATACTGGGCTGAATCTAAGCGGCCCATCAGCTCATAGGTCTTTCCCAGATTGGCGTACCCAATTCCCAGTTGCCGCCGGTTGCCTTCCTCAATGGATAAACGGATGGAAGGCCGGAGTATCTGAACGGCTTTGTCGAATTGCTTAAGTAACATATATACATTCGACATATTGTTATATATATTGGCCAGATCATCCTTTCTGCCGAGTTCAATACAGGCCGGTATGGCTTCAGTATAATACCGCAATGCTTCCTCATATTCACCCCGGTTCTGGTATATGATGCCTATGCTATAGGAAGAAGCCATGCCAATTTTGTGATTGATCAGGCTGCTGAGTCTGAGGCTTCTCAAATACGATTCCAGCGACTCATCGGGGCGGTCGATCTGGCCATAGAGTGTTCCCATATTCAGACAGATATAGATGATCCCTGAGGTGTCGGCTCTTTTCTCAGCCATTTTCAGACCTTTTAGATAGTACTCAAGAGCTGTATCATAAAAACCCTGGTCCATATGATACCAGCCGCTAATATTTTGCAGGGCAGAATTAATGCTGTCGGGATAAAGCGAATTCCAGTTGTCGTGTGCAAGTTGCAAATGGTAGCCTGCTGAATCGATATTCCCTCTTTCCAGAAATACAATGGCCAGTCCGGTTTCATCCGTGCATATGTCCTCGAATCCACTTGCCTGTTTATGCCTGATGCTCCGGTAATACCAGTATATAGCCTGATCAACTTCTCTGGCACTCAGGGCATAAGAACCCATCTCCGAAAACAACGAGTGCTCAATATCTTTCATGTTGAGTCTCTGACCGGCCACCATGGCACTGTCGATCCATCGATTCAAACTATCAGTATGGCCGGCTATTGAATAAGTAAGGATAGGCTTCAGGTACGCTTCCTCAAATTCAGCATCTTGTGCTGGTGAAAGGGCGCTATAGGTGATAAGGATCAGGCTAATTGCCAGTCTTGGTAAGATTCGTCTCATAGTATCAGGCATGCGGGTTTAGATATGCCGCAGGTTTTTAGCTTGGTGCTACTAAAATAGTAAAAACCGGACTTGCTTGAAAAAATACTGTCGTTGATTTCGATGCTTGGAATTGGCATTATTATTACTGTAATAACTGCTGCCGGGCGCGACAGTCTGCTTGAAGTTGGATTCCTACTGGTACTTGCCTGTTTGATGCAAAATTTATTTGGGTATTCGCTTGGATATTCTGCAGCAAAACTATTGCGCCTCAAAGAGAAAGACTGCCGCACCATTGCCCTTGAAGTAGGCATGCAAAATGGTGGGCTGGCATCAGGGCTTGCCCTGCAAATGGGTAAAGTGGCAACAGTTGGACTGGCCCCGGCTATTTTCGGCCCCATGATGAATATTACCGGTTCGTCTCTTGCCACCTGGTGGCGGGGTAGAAAAACGAAATAATATGTTATTAGCTGATGGAAGCCTGCTCTTCCGGATTTGTAATCCGGAAGTTAAGAAGAGTGGATATCAAATCCGAAGCCCAAAGGTTCGGGATTTCGAATCCCTAATAGCAACGAGAGCAACGCTAAGGTTTGTTTAATCAAACATCGACAGGCTTTCCTTCTCTTTATCAAAAAGGTCCAGCTGGTTGTGGGTGGTGTGGTACTTTTCAGGAACTTCCTTGAAGAAATGCTCGGTGTAATTGCGGATGCTTTTTTTGATGAGTTTGGTAGGTGTGGTCTTTCTGGCCCTGCAATAGTTGCGAAGTGATTTCATTTGTCGGGCTGACAACTTAAAAGTAACCGTTTTGAACTTTCTATTTCGAATTCTTCGCATAAGCTGGCATTCCACACAAGCCATGCTAAATTAAGGAAAAACTACGGATAAGCCCTCCTTGTTGATAAATGCCTACTTATTAACAAAGAAGTATGTTTAAGAATTACTTAGCATATGATAAGCTGGTAGTGCTTAAAACTTCAAACTCACACAGGCAGCCTGTATCTCCATAAGAAAGGCATGCATAGTATAGAGCACTAATGGCTCCATAGCCTAAACGAAAATCTCAGGAAGAGTTTTCGGTAGATTCCTATGTGAAATCAGGAAGAAAGCTATACGAGCTTCAAATAATTTAATTTGCAGCTGTTACTCCTATTTGTACTTGGCTATATATTGGAGTTAATCAGGCGGATAACCTCATCAGCATAGGCATCTGCCTTTTCAGGGCTTATGCTTTCCGCGTAAATCCGTAAGATAGGTTCTGTATTGGAAGGGCGCATATGAACCCAGCCATCTTCGAATAATACTTTTACACCATCGATGGTAAGAATCTCCTGGGTTTGATAGTTCTTTTTTATGATCTTAAAAAGCGCATGGATATCAGTCTCTGCTTTGAGATTGGCTTTGTTTTTCGAAATATAATAGTTGGGGTAGCTATCTCGCAATTGGCTCATGCTTAGTTGTTTTTTTGCAAGCAAGCTTAAGAATAGGGCAATACCAACCAAAGCATCCCGGCCATAATGAAGTTCAGGATAAATAATTCCCCCGTTACCTTCACCACCTATAACAGCATTTACTTCTTTCATTTTCTCCACCACATTAACTTCTCCAACTGCTGATGCAAAATATGCTCCGCCATGGGCTTCGGTAATATCACTCAGGGCTTTAGTGGAAGAAAGGTTGGATGCTGTATTGCCCTTATGGTGTTGAAGGATATAATCGGCGACAGCCACCAATGTGTATTCTTCCCCAAACATTTCACCATTTTCCATAACGAAAGCCAGACGGTCCACATCAGGATCCACCACAATGCCAAGGTCTGCACCTTTTTCTTTAACTACAGAAGCTATTTCAGTAAGGTTTTCTGCCAGCGGTTCGGGGTTATGAGGGAATTCGCCGTTGGGTTCACAGTACAACTTTGTAACATCATGAACGCCCAGGGCTTTAAGTAGGGGAGGGATAGTGATGCCACCAGTTGAATTCACTGCATCAACCACTATTCTGAATTTTCTCTTTCGAATACTGTCGATGTCGACCAAGCCAAGCGCTAAAATAGCTTCAATGTGGCTGCCGATGAAACTTTTGTCTTCAGTGATAGTTCCCAGCTCATCAACCTCAGCAAACATCATCTCATCTTGGGTAGCGATTTCCAGCATTTGTTCCCCTTCTGCTGCATTGATGAATTCACCCTTTTCATTAAGTAGTTTCAGAGCATTCCACTGCCTGGGATTATGACTGGCGGTGAGGATGATGCCTCCGTCAGACTGACTTTGGATTACTGCCATTTCCACTGTAGGTGTGGTGGACAAACCTGTATTGATGACATCGATTCCCATTCCTGAAAGTGTTGCAGTAACCAGTTGTTCCAGCATTTCTCCGGAGATACGGGCGTCTCTACCCACTACGAATTGCAGCTTTTTCCCGGGCTGCCTGCCTTTCATTAAGCTGGCAAAAGCAGCAGTAAATTTTACGATGTCAACTGGGGTTAGTCCCTCTCCAACCGGGCCCCCTATGGTGCCTCTGATTCCTGAAATGGATTTGATAAGTGTCATGGCTAAAATTTGATTGGACAAACCTAAGGAAAGTTTGGAATGTATTATGTATTATGGTCTATGTATTATGTGAGATCACTGTAAAAAAGTATTGCCGTCACTGCGAGGAAGAATGACGAAGCAGTCTAATGAATGTAGTGAGATGAAGGATGAATGTAGTCCCGATTGCTATCGGGAGAAGAGAGAAGAATGTAGAGAGAAAAATGTATTATGTATTATGGTCTATGTATTATGTGAGGTCACTGTAAAAAGTATTGCCGTCACTGCGAGGAAGAATAACGAAGCAGTCTTTTGAATGTAGAATGTAGAGAGAAGAGAGAAGAGGAAAAATGTATTATGTATTATGGTCTATGTACTATGTTGAAATATCGAATATGGTAAAAGGGTATTGAGGAAATATGGAAAACTTAGGCTACGATTGGAATCGCAGTAAGCACAGTAGCCTCAGAAACAATAGCAGCCATAGCGGCCACAGAACCCATCAGTTACCCTGGACTTTAGTCCGGGGAAGGGGAAATGTATGATGGTTTATGGATTATATGAGGTCACTGTAAAAAGTATAGCCGTCACTGCGAGGAAGAATGACGAAGCAGTCTTTTGAATGTAGTCCTGATAGATATCGGGAGAAGAGAGAAGAATGTATTATGTATTATGGTCTATGTACTATGTTGAAATATCGAATATGGTAAATGAGTATTGAGGAAATATGGAATACTTAGGCTACGATTGGAATCGCAGTGAGCACAGTAGCCTCAGAAACAATAGCAGCCTTAGCGGCTACAGAATCCATCAGTTACCCTGGATTTAGTCCGGGGAAGGGGTAATTTATGATGTATTATGTATTATGGTCTATGTATTATGTGAGATCACTGAAAAAGTATTGCCGTCACTGCGAGGAAGAATGCCGAAGCAGTCTTTTGAATGTAGTCCCGACAGATATCGGGAGAAGAATGTATGATGTATTATGTAATTAAATGATAGAAGAGAAAAGAGGAATTAATATGAATTTTTTACTTAAAACACATGCAGTAAGACGAAATTCCATATTTTTAGAATTCTCAACAAACGCTACGCCTCATGAGAACCTCAATACTTTTACTACTGGTTTTGTTCTGCTTATCTGGTGTTGGGCAGGGAGAAGGTTTCCATCAATCTATTGATTCTCTGAAAAAATTGGTGATAGAAACTAAGGATGACAGTATTAAAGCCCGTACCTACGTCAAGATCTCCTATATGTACTACAGAACAGATACGGATAGTAGTCTGCTCTATGCAACAAAAGCCTATCAGCTGGCAAAACTCATTGGAAACCAAGACTTAATAGGATCTTCACTTAACGATCTGGGCAGAAGCTATGCATTGAAGTCTCAATATAATATTGCATTACGCTATCTTAACCTGGCACTAGATCATTCCAATAAAGAGAATGATGGGATTGCTAAAACATCAACCATGATCTCACTGGCTAATGTATACCGACGCTTAAACAAGCATAGTTTGGCATTGGATCTTGATACTACCAGTTTGAATATTTTGCAGGATTATCTAGCGAAGATGGGTAAAGTGCAATCCGAGAATAATAGAAGTATTGAAATGAATGTTTTATTTCTATTTAACAATATTGGTGTCGATTATTTTAACCTCAAAGAATACGGAGAAGCAAATGAATATTTTGAAAAATTTGATCACTATTCGGTTGAAAAGAAATTTGAGTCATACAGATACCTCTATTATCAGAATATGGGGAAGCTCAGTTTTGCCATAGAGGATTATGCAAAAGCGGCTGAGTTCAACAGGACTGCTATGGAAAGTGCGATGAAGAAAAATGATAATTCAAAAATTTGTGAGATAGCGAACAGAATTGCGAAAAACTATTTGGCTAATGGACAGCTAGAAGATGCGAAATACTATCTCGACATGGCTCAACTATATGCTGACTCGGTCAGATCCAATGACTTAAACAAAGAATTGTATAAGAATTTTGGAGACTATTATAAGACCATTGGTGACTTTCAGCAAGCTCTTAGCTATAGAGAAATGTATATTCATGTCACAGATTCGTTATTTACTGAAGAGAATAATAATTTGATTGCAGAATATGAGGTTTTGTTTGAAACTGCTCAAAAGGAGTTAGCCATTCAAAAAATGAAAAGTGAACGTGAACTCCAGGATATACAAAATCGCCTGCAGAGGATTATAATCTTTAGTATTGGAATTATCGGGGTTCTTTTGCTTCTTGCTCTCATTAATCGAGTACTTACATTTCGTCGTGAACGTAAGAACATGCAACAAGAAATAGAGTTGAAAAACCGCGAATTAGTCAACTTTGCCTTATTCCTTGCCAGGAAAAATGAAAGTATCTCAAAAATCAGCGTATCCCTTGAGCAACAAAAGGATGACTTTAAGCCTGAAAATTCACACCTAATTAATTCTGCCATTAAAGATTTGAACTACGGTCTGAAAAATGATTCCTGGGAGGAGTTCGAACAGCGGTTCCATATTGTTCACCCAGGATTTTATGATAATCTTGTATCGAAATTCCCAGTCTTAAGTCAAAGTGATATAAAAATGTGCTCTTTGCTGAGGTTAAATATGAGCAGCAAAGAAATTGCCTCAATAATTAATATTACACCACCAAGTGTGGATGTCGCCCGAAGCCGATTAAGAAAAAAACTTAGTCTCCCCACAGAAGAAAATCTTAGTGTTTTCTTAACTAATTTCTAGTCTAAAATATCTCTTCTTTTTCTTGTTATGATGATGTTAAGAAATCATCACTCTGTTTTATGATATAGATCATATTTATGAACCATCTGTTAAGATGATGTTAAGATGAATTATTTGTTGTAGATCGCTGATTATAATACTATTACGACATTATCTGTTCAACATCAATTAAGTGCAGGTAATGATAATCTTAACAGTATAAACTAATAAAATCTTAACATCATGAAGAAGAAATTACACTTTGGAATCTTACTTTTCCTAATTGTCGGATTTTCGACCTTGAGCTATGCTCAAACACCCAAAACAGTTTGTCAAATAACAGCTAATCCTATTAATAATGACTATGTCATCACTCAGGGACATGTGCAATCCGTGTCAGGCGATGATGATTTTTACATTACCAGTGGAGGTTGTACTATTAAATGTGATGGTCAAACTGGGAATTTACCTATTGTAGGTATGTCAGTTGCGGTTCAGGGCAGAGTTGAAGATGACGATAAAAAGAGCTCAAGGGATGAGCTTGAAATTGACGTTGAATATTGGGTTGAAGAAGGTGGTACAACACCGCCGCCTCCAACAGAAGAAGTTTTAACTGTAGCTGAGGCTTTAGCAGCAAACCCAGGTACAATTGCTTTGTTAGACGGTACGGTAACCAGTTGGACTGATGAAAATGATGGTGAAGGAATTTTTGCCGACAATTCAGGTTCTATAGCGATTGATTTTGAATCAGGAAATAAACCTGGACTTACCGAAGAGGTTATTGTACTTGGGACTGTGGATTATGAAGATAATACGAAGGAAATAGATGTCTATTACTGGTATCCGGTTGGCGGAACACCTCCGGCTCCATCAGAAGATATTGCCTGGACAGTGCAAGAAGCCAATGCGGCACCCAATGGAACTTATGCCATTGTACCTGGTGCAGTTTCCAGTTGGACAAATATGAACGATGGAGAGGGCATTTATGAAGATGAGTCAGCTAGCATCAATATTGATTTTGAAGACGGTGTTCCAAACCCAAATTTATCGGAACAAATTTATGTTCTTGGGATAATTGATACCGAGAATAACACAAAGGAAATTGAAGCGTACGGGTGGGTTGAATATAGTGGAGTAGGACTCACTGAGCAAAACAGGTCTGACCTGCGAATTTACCCAAATCCTGTAAGCAATTATCTCTATGTTGATTATGAGGGAAGCCTTACTGATATCAGCATAATTGACCTAACTGGCAGAACTGTCCTCCAGGAAAAATCACTGTCAAAATCAAGAATAGATGTTTCAGGCTTGCCAAAAGGTATTTACATATTAAGCATTCTTCGTAATAACCAAATCATGACTACCAAAAAAGTGTCTGTCCGATAGGCAGAATTTACAAAAACAACTCACTAATATATATCAGATGGATAGGTCACAACAAATAATAAAGGAGATTCTGAAAGAACTGAAAGATGAACTCGTAGGAGCTGTTTGGACCGAATTTGAATTGAAGTTTACTAACAGTCACAATGAATTCTTTGATCGACTTCTCAAAGACCATCCTGAATTAACTCCCAACGAAATGAAAATGTGCGCCCTCATTCGAATGAATATGTCGAGTAAAGAAATATCATCGATAATACACCACACACCTGCAAGTGTTGATGTAGCAAGAAGCCGGATCAGAAAGAAACTAGGTATGGCAATGGATGAGAGCTTAGTTAAGAAACTAATGGCATACTAGTACATAAGAGGAAAGGCGTTGTTCCTCAGCAATTAGGTGGGATATTCATATCGGCCGGGAACGTCACCGGCCTATTTGAGCATCCTCCGAATAATAAATCAATCTTTAACTTATTAAAAGTAAAACTTATGAAATCAGGAAGAATTAAATCCATGCAAATGCTGCACATGATAACAGCTGCATGTATAGTTTATTTTATCGGTGCCTCCCTATCAGGATGCAAAAAGTCAGAAGATAATCCCGCACCTTCACCACCTTCAGGTACTGTGACGGTGGCTAAAATTAATGCAAACCCCAGCGCCTATTTGGGTCATACAATAACCTTAACCGGATATGTAGTTGCTCAGATTGATGAGGATGAATTTTGGTTCAAGGACGAAAGCGAAGGTGAAATCAGGGCTGATTTCCCGGAAAGTAAACTGCCGACTATTGGACAGAAGGCCACCATCACCGGAATAGTTAAATATGATGACGGCAAACTTGAAATTGATGTAAGTAGCTGGGAAGGTGAGAATTCAACTACCCCGCCAAATTTTACTTTCCACAAAATTAGTACTGTTAAAGCCAATCCCACTGCGTATCTCTATAATCCTGTTGCCTTTGAAGGGAAAATTACCTCTCAGTATGGAGATGACAATGATGAGTTCTGGTTCAATGATGGTACGGGAGATATAGTACTGGATTTCCCGGAGAATGGAAGTATGCCATCAATTGGGCAAAACATAGTGGTCGTTGGAAATCTTAGTCTTGATGATAACCAACTGGAAGTAAATGTAAGCTATTGGGAATAAAAGAATGAACCACACGAATGAAATATTAATAGCCAGGAATGATACATGGATCATATATGGTTTTACCCATGGGCTGATGGCTTTGGTATTTTGTCTGGTAACAACTGTGGCCTCAGGCCAGAGCAGCTTATTGGAACGAGACTCGGATATTGAAAGGTTCACCACCGAATACCCTCTTCAATTAACTCTTTATGCCAGTTTTGATTTGTTTGAGCAACAATTTGATACAGAGACTTATATGCCTGCGAAGATAAAATATACTGATTCTGAGGGTGTTCTGAGAACCAAAAAGGTGAAGGTTAAATCAAGAGGGGTTTATAGAAAAAGCATTTGCCAATTGCCTCCTATTAAAATAAAGTTCACCGATAAAGACTATGGTGTGGATGTTTTCGATAATGCAGGATCAATGAAGTTGGTGAACCAATGCGATCAGACCAATGCTTATAATCAATATGTTCTGAAGGAATATATGTGCTATAAAATATATGAATCCTTAACAGAGCAAAGTTTTAAAACATTTCTCATTGACTTGACGGTGGTTAATGCAGACAATAGTGATGAACATTACTCAAGTCTTGCATTTTTTATCGAAAATGAATCAAAAATGGCCAGACGCAACAATTGTGTAGTTATTAAAACAGAAGGTATTGATCACGAAGATCTGGATTACGAAAGTGAAGGTTTATTTTCACTTTTCCAATATATGATTGGAAATACAGATTTCGGAGTGAGTAGTCAGCACAATGTAAAGATTATCCGCAGACAAGGAAATATACAGGCTACTCCAATTGCTGTACCCTATGATTTTGATTTCTCGGGACTGGTTAATGCAAGTTATGTCAAACCAGATAGGAAACATGGTTTAAGAAGTGTTCGTGACCGATTGTATTTTGGTAATTGCATGGAAAAACCAGACTTGGATTCACTACTTCAACTATTCCTCCATAATAAAGATAAGATTTTGAGATTGATAGAGAGCAATATGCTTCTTGAAGAAGAGCATAAAAATGAGTCTCTTGAATATATAACAGAGTTTTATCGCACGATCACAGATAAACGTCTTCTCAAAAAACACATTTACAGAAAGTGCTGGTAATCAGCGCTCAATAATATTTATTCACTTAATACTATTTATTATGAAAGTTAATTTTAGAAAACTCAGTTTGATTATTACCGGTTTTGCAATAACCGCATTTGTATTTGCTAGTTGTGGAACAACCAGAGGAGGTACAAAAAGCAGAGACAGGGAAAGAACACATCTGGATTATCAAATAAAAGATGATAATGCGGAAAATGCAACAATTTATACCGTAGAATAATAACACAAACCAATACCCTAACTCACTGCATTGGATAGATGCCGTGGGTTAGGTATTGCAGAAAGACCACATGTGAAAACACTAATAATCGTTCTCATCTTATTTGTTTCTTTCTGTTTTTCTATCTCTCTTCACTGTCAGAATAATTCCAGCCCAATAGTTATCAATGACGTCCAAATAGACAATCACAATGTGTTTGATTCAAATGCCCTAGGGTATAAAAAGTTAATGAATAGAATGCACATAATAACGAAAAGCAAGGTTATTGAAAGAGAATTGCTGTTGAAGCGTGATGATACGCTGGATATGGAATTGATCAAGGAGACTGAGCGAAAAATACGACAACTATACTTTATACAAAGATCCGATATTAAAATAGATACCTTGTCAGACCATACAGCAGATATATACGTCAAAACACAGGATTATTGGAGTCTTATTCCGGGCTATATCATTGAGTCGGGAGGAGGCTTAATCGGAATCGGAGCCTCAATAGAAGAGTCCAATCTATTTGGCTTGGGTAAAATCGTTTATGCAGAGCTATTTAATGAATCCGATATAGGAAATACCTGGACATTCAGCTATTATGATCCCCAACTGTTTGGCTCAAAACTTACCGCCTTTATTGAATTCAATTCGGGTACCTTGGTTGAGTCTTTCTATGGAAAAGCTGAAAAGCCATTCCTCTCATCTGATGATAGATTTTTATACAGCCTTTCGTATGAAAAGCTAGATGAAAAGGTTCGACTTTTTTATGGTGGTGAAGAAATAAGCAGATTGAGATATGAAAAGTTTGGTGTGATCGCTAAAGCAGGCTATTCATTTGGAGAAAGATATAAGAAAAGGAAAATCTATTTGAGTTATAAATACAAGGACAAAACGTATAGCAAACTCGAAGAGTTAACAACAACCCCACTGCCGGAAAATGAATTAGTAAGCGCAATAATAGTTGGCTTTGAAGTTGAAAATAAGACATTTAGCACAAACAATCATATTGATAATTTCACAGTCACTGAAGATTTTACCCTGGGTTATTCAACCTTCTTTTCCATCGGTCGGGCAGGTTTTCCTATGTCTATTGGTGTGGAGCGATTTGAAATTGAGATCGATCACAACCATGGTTTTGAATTCAAAAACGACCAATATTTGTTTGTAGGCTTTGGGTATCAAAACTATATCAACAGTACCCATATTATATCCTCAGATATACAATACTATAATCGCCTGTCATCATGGAATACTTTGGCTGTTAATCTGGAATTCGAATATGCTTTTTATCTGGAAGAATCAGAACAATTCATACTTGGAGGAGCATCAGGACTAAGAGGTTATAAGGCTAGGGAATTTACAGGGGATAAGCTGTTGCTGTTAAACCTTGAAGATAGAATTTTCACAAATCTTGAACTACTGACTGTGCGCTTGGGTATGGTAGGCTTTTGTGATGTTGGTCATGTGTGGAACAGGGGTGTGGAAATTAATCTGCAGGATCTTAATTACAGTATAGGTATAGGTTTGAGACTCGGATTTACCAAAATTACCAATGGACCTGTCATGCGTATTGACCTGGGATGGGCCTTGAATAGAAGATCCGACATAGGAATGTCATTTGGATTGTATCAACAATTTTAAATTAATTAGTATGGAAGCAGAAATTATCACATTTGAATATTTAGAAGCTCTATTGCATTTTGTCTATAGCATAATGCTAATCTTCTGCCTCTCATATTTCTTGTATTATAAAAGAGGAGGAAAGCCAGAGTTCATTTTAGTGTTCCTCGGAGTAGGAGCGGTGGTCTTTCAATTTTGTTTGTTGCTGAAATCAACCACACTAAGCCTGGGACTTGCATTTGGGCTGTTTGCACTTTTTACATTGATCAGATTTAGAAGCAGGCGCATCGAGATTCGGGAAATGGTTTATCTGTTTGCCTCGGTAGGTATAGCAGCTTTAGATGGTCTGATTGGTGAAGGCCCGTTTTACCAAGTATATAGTCTGGGATTTGTTAATAATCCTGGTTTTATACTTTGGCGAATTCCTCAATAAACAACTCAAACACACATTTAAATTGATCACTTTTGAAAAGCTTGAGTTGTTGGAAGAGGGTAATTATCATGCGCTTCTGGATAATTTGTCAAAGCGATTGTCCATGAAACACATTAGTAAAGTAGAAGTTGGAAAGGTAGACTTTAAAAGGAATAGTGCAGAATTGAAAGTTTTCTATAAAGAAGAAAAACCTTAGTGAAATAATCTCTTCCTTGTAAAACATACAAGTTCGATACGCTCAACCATAAGTACCTTTCACTTGATTTTCAGCATAAAATATTAAATAAAAAAACATAGAACCATGAATCAATTAAGAATCTTAAAAGCACTATTTGTATTTCAGTTGGTATTTATTTCATTAACAAATGCTCAAGAAATAGACAAAGTTGAGCAATCAATTTATAATGGTGCATCTACGGATGTGCTAAATATTGACACATGGCAAAAGAGTCAAAGAGCGAAAGGTTTGGCTAACCTGCATAGTATTATGCCCAATTTAATAGCCGTTAATGCTCAGGACGTGTATCCATTAAATTATCAGGCTTCTGAATATGACTTGTTTGAAATACCAAGCCTTAAACGAATTTTAGACCATCCAGGAGTTTCTGCACTTGTAGTAATTACAAAAGATGGAGATGTATTGTTGGAGCATTATAAAAATGGACATGACAGGCATACTACTTTCTCTGATCAATCAAGCACAAAATCTATGGGATACATACTGCTAAATCAAGCTTTAAAAGATGGGAAATTATCACTAAATGACAAGGTCGAGAAGTATATTCCAAATATTGGTCTAGGATTTAAAGGGCGAACAGTAGGTGATGTAGCTTCAATGGCAGTCAATCATAATGTTGCAGAATTGGCTGCATATACAGGAGACCCTGCTGCTCTTAAGATGTTTGATCGTGATGAAAGAGTTATCGGATTGCAACGAAATGATGAGCGTGAAACACTAAGGGATTTTGTACAGGAAATTCAAATTGCACCTGGAGCTAAATCTAATGTTTATGAAGGAGAGATTTCAAATTATGCGACTATCAATACAAATGTATTAGGTTTGATTGTTCAGGAAGCAACTGGCATTCCATTAGAGAAGCAGGTTCGCGATTTGCTACATAAAGTTGGAGGACAAAATATAATGTATATGGGTACCGACTTTGATGGATTCCCTATGATTGGGGCTTCCATGTTATCATCAACGGTTGACTTTGCTCGTTATGGACGTTTGTTAATCGAAAATAAAGAAGCCTCCATAGCTGATAGAGAAAAATCTAAAACAGATGGACAGCCAGTTCCTGCAGATTTAACATTTATTGAAAGCAGGTACTATAAATCTGCTATTCATAATGATTTTGGACTTGGACATAGTGGATGGGGTGGTCAAATAATTTGGGCTGACCCTGAAACAGGAATTATTGTAGCGGCAAATAGCCAGTTAAACAGTAAACTTCCAGCCCCTTTTAAACATTTCAATAAAGTTTACGAAGCCACAATAGATATTGTAAAGTACTATCGAGCAAAAGCTACTGAATAGTATTGCATTAGTACGTTTTACAACAATGTATAAAAAACATAGGTGGCTCAGTACAACTTGATAGCTAAGAGCTTCGAGATCATTAACGTTTCTTATACTCAACGATTAGCTAACGAAAACTGAGATCCTAAATGAGTTTGACGGCTAAAGTCGTTCTAAGCTGTAACAAATTTAAAACTACAAATATGAATAAGATTATAATACTACTCACATCATTGATAATCATTACTTCCTGCCTTCTAATTCCGGAAGAAAAAGCTGACACCATTGTCACAAATGGAAAGATTTACACCGTACATGAATCTCAGCCATGGGTAGAAGCCATTGCTATTAGAGATGGGAAATTCTTAAAAGCTGGAAGTAACGATGAAATAGAGGCATTAGTAGGTAAGAATACCAGGATAATCGATCTGAAGGGGCGGTTTGCTATGCCGGGAATTATCGATGCACACAATCATGCCTTAAATGGAGCGGATGATAAAGCTAACCTGTTCATTAAAGAGCCTGATAAGGTCGAAACGATACTGGAGGAATTGAAAACCTATGCATCCTTAAACCCTGATCTGGAAATAATTAGAGGTGGACCATGGAACCTTGGAGTTTTCCCGGATGATAATCCCCCAAAAGAATTGCTGGATGAAATAGTTTCAGACAGACCAGTGTATCTCATCAGTCAGTCTGGGCACAGTGCATGGCTAAATTCCAAAGCATTTGAGTTAGTGGGCATTGATAAAAATACACCTGTAACTGATAAATTCATATATGCTAAGGATGATATTACAGGAGAGCCAACAGGCAGAATCGATGAGTATGCAATGGCACATGTGGAGGCCATTATTCCGAAAACTAGTCCTGAACGCTTGGCATCTGGCATTAAGCAAATACAAAAGCTCCACAACTCATATGGAATTACATTTGTTAAACTGGCAGAAGGGCGAGAAAACTGGGCAAATGGAGCATTGAAACTAGCTGATCAGGGCGAGCTTAGTCTAAGGATGATCATTTCATGGGATTGGGGGTCTCATATGTCTCCTCATTCGGCTGAACAAGCAGAAAAATTTGCTTTGAGTTGGAAAGATAAAACAACGGATATGATTGATGGCCGAAGCATTAAAATTTTCTATGATGGTGCATTGGATAGTTATACAGCCCTGTTACTGGAAGATTATGAAGGCAAGCCTGGGTTTAAAGGAACAGCCCACCATCCTAAGGAATCTTTTCAGCAAGCGATTAAACGAATTAATAAAAATGGCATCGGTGTAATCGTTCATGTAATGGGCGACGGTTCAGCAAGAGAACTCGTGGATATATTTGAATCGATCAGCAGTGAAACCAGTACAAATGGCCCTGTATTGCACATGTCTCATTGCGTAATGGCCTTGCCTGAAGATTTAGGCAGGCTTTCTCTTATTCCCAATGCTTGTGTGGATTTTTCGCCAGCACTTGGTGTGGATGTTCCTGAATTGGCAACGCTTTTTAAAGACCCTATAGGTGATCACAGGTATCAAAACCAATTAAATGTAAAAGCGGCCATCAATGCAAATGTTCCAGTTGGCTTCGGTTCGGATTGGCCTTCATCAATAATTCCTGAACCTAATTCATTTTGGTATATGCAAACGTGGATTACCCGTAAACTGCCCGGTGTTTCAAGTGCAGCTACACATAATATTAAACAGGCTATTAGTCTGGAACAAGCTGTAAAAGCATATACTTTAGGCAGTGCACAATGTCTGGGTTTCGATTGGGCTGAAAAGGTTGGCTCCATTGAAGAAGGTAAACTGGCCGATTTTATAGTGTTGGATCAAAATCTTTTTGAGATTCCCGTGGATGACATTTATAAAACTCAGGTAGAATTAACTTTTGTGGGTGGTCAACTGGTCTTTGACAGGACTGCTGAAGAGAGCAAATATGAGGTAGTCGATTTTGAGATTTCTAATAAAAGTATGGATAATGCTATTGACGCAGCAAATTTAAACCTCCTGTTACAAGACGAAATGGCCTATGGGGGGTGTTGTCATGGGCATGAAATGGAAATAGTGCCGGGTTCTTTATTGGCTAGTCAGGAGATCAACGATGCTTTTGCGGTTTTAAAGGAAAGCGGATTCGATTTTCTTCGCCCTGCACGCTCCATTTACTGGAAAGACAATGATACCTATTATTGGATTCAATGGACAATTAAAGATGGTACCAAAACCTTATGGGCCTATGATCCTGATCTAAAAGAAGCTATTGAAGTATTAAAAATTACAGAATAATTTATGAAGTCGAAAAAAGCTGTTATGCTTCTGAAGTTATGGGTAATATGTTCAGTATCATTGGTTTTGATGCAATGCGCCTATGCACAGGAGCATGTGGATATTGACGCATCAAAACCCACAAATTTTTATTCGATGTTGGATAATACAATTGAAATATCCAATCGGCCTACGGAAAACATTATGGGTTACCGAGGCAAGTTAATGTATGCCCCAAGTGAAGCCCACCTATTGCTTGCCGAAATTCCGCTTTTATACAACTCAAGAACAGACAAATTTGGATTGGGTGATCTCAGGGCTCGATATTTCTACTTACCCTATAAGAATTACGATAGTTTTTTTGGTGCCTTTGGTCCATCCATTGATGTGTTTGCGCCAACAGCTAATTTTGAGAATGGCTTGGGCTCTGATCAATGGTTGATTTCACCTGGTATTACTGCGGGTTTAATGGCTGCTGATTGGATACAGTTTTTTCCTGTTGTTTCCTATCAATATGCCTCAACTCCCTTAAGTGATACTGCATTAAAAGCAGGTGTTAAAGAAGCTCATGGCGTTACCTTCCAAAGCATCATTCCCATTGTGCTGTCTGCAGATTTATTCATACAACTAACACCGATTTACCAATTGAATAATCTATCTGATGAACGTTATGATAGATATATTCAGGAATTGTTCGTCTCATACGCATTACTGCCCAAAATGCAATTAACTGCATATTTTAATGGCAATTTTAAGGATGATATACATACAGTAAGTCTTGGTCTGAATATATTCCTTGTAGACTAAATATGGGATTTATGAGAGAATGCATTAAGTAATAAAATTCATCTGATCATGCTTATAAATGAAATGCTAATAATCAATTAATAAAATAGAAATGAGAAAATATCAAATCAGTTTAGTTTTTACACTAAGTATAGTATTGATGTCAACATGTGTATTTGCTCAATCCAGAGGAGGTGAGCAGGCAAAATCGGGTGCCAAACAAGGTGCGCTCCTTGGCGCTGTTGCTGGAGCAGTATTTGGATCCGGGGATCTTTTAGGCGATGTGGTTGAAGGTGCAGCAGTGGGAGCTGGTGTGGGTGCATTTGCCGGATTTCTGGAAGGAAATGCAATGGACAGGCATCAACAAAAGGAATTCGAGGCATTGGTTCGTGCTTTTGGTGAGGATAATATTAGAGGTTATGTGGAATTATTGAAATGCAATCACCCAAAAGCCATTGCGCTATTCAAAGTAGAACAGGCTTCCGGGAATAAAGACCATAGCCTCACCGGTATCTGGTTAGAAGGAATTGCAGAAAAAGACAGAAGGAACAAGGAGAGAACTGATGAGATGTTGAGTCTGATTGTTGAAAAAGATGGGGATATCGATGACTTGCAAATGGCCGGTATAGCTGTAGATAAATATGTTCTTGATCTTAGAAATGACAGAAGGTTTAATAAGCTTGGTGCTTGCAATTAACTCAAACACTTTTTGTAAATGATATCCACATTAATTTCATTACCCATTGCCCTGGGGCTATTGATATTTATCACATTATTCCTTGTGATCGGTTTTTCTTCCTATGCCTTTACAAGATGGCTGATCGTAAAGAACCTGGTCCCGGAAAACAAAGAAATAGCAAGTCAGCTACTAAGGCTTAGTGGGGCGTTGCTTGCGCTGTTGTTGTCTCTGACATTTGCAGATGTGAGGTCAGAATTAATAAAGCTGAGTGACTCCATTGATCTTGAAGCTGCTCAGATTGTGGATATGTACAGTGATTTGGAGATGTATGGGACAACTGACGCCAATCTGATCATGGATAAATTGAAAGAATATACAAAATCTATTATTGAGAATGAGTGGGATAAGTTGTCTCAAAATAGTTTTGATATGTCCACCTTTCACCTGGCAGAAGAAATACAAGAAGACATATTAAATCTAAATCCGGCCAGTAAGAAAGGTGAGTTGCTACGAGCTAATCTGATGGATGATTTGGACGAAATATCAGATTATCGTCAAATGCGCCAATATGCTTCAAAAACAGATCCACCCATCTTTTTCTATATCTCACTCTTTGGCTTTGTAATCACCATTGGTTTGTTCTCGGTTTATCAACCTAATAGAAACTCATTACTACTATTGGGATTTTACTGCGCATTTATTGGAGTGGTCGTCTATTTCATTCTGACTTTGAGTCATCCGTTTGTGGGAACAATGAAGATCCAGCCTGAAACTCTGATTACGATTTATGAAACTTTTCTCGAAAAATAAAAACATGTCCGTGACTTTTTATTGATGAATGCATAACACAATGGACTATGGACGAGATACAACCGGAATGATGATATTATTTAATTGATCATGCATTTAATTATCATACGCTATTTATTAATTTTATTGATGTTCGTAAGTGCATCAAAACAAATAGTTTCACAGGAATTTCACTACTGGAATACTCAAGTTGGAGCAAAATCCTCCATGCTTGGTGGAGCGGTAACTGCAGCTGACAACGATAACAGCGCTATTTACTACAATCCTGGTGCGCTTGGATTTATAAAAAACTCCAAAATTTCCCTTTCTTCTGATGCTTATTATTTTTCCTGGTTGCGGATAGAAAATGGAGCAGGGAAGGACCTTGACCTTCATTCCAGGGAACTTAATATCTTTCCACAGATCATCGCTTTTAACAAGAAAGTACCCAAATTACCCATAACAGTGACTGTGGCTGCTATTACTAAAGATGCTTCTTTTGTAAGTACGAATTATAAGCATAACAAAACCATTGATATTATTAAATCAAATCCAGGTGAAGAAGAGTATGTGGGAGTGGTGGATTACTATAACCGATTGCGGGATACCTGGGTGGGACTAGGTTATGGCAGGAAACAAGGAGAGAATTTTAGTATTGGAGCTTCTGTTTTTTATTCCATACGTTCAATGGAATACAGGTATACTGAAATGGCTGATGTGTATAAAGTTCTTGCTGATTCACCTAATACAGAGTTGATTGGCAATGTGATATTTAGTGAACAAATGACTCTCAGGAATATTGGTATAGTTATTCTTATGGGCTTGTCCTATCAACAGGAACGCCTCAAACTAGGAGTCAACCTGACACTGCCGCGAATTAACCTTGGTTTTTTTCAGCTATCGAGCTTAACCCGGACTTATATGTATAATGTGCCCAGTGAAGATTCAATCTCCACCAAGCTTTCCTTATGGAATGAAGATGTCAGTTCAACCTTTAGAACACCACTTTCCATTGATCTTGGATTAGAATATGATGTTTCATCTGCCATAACTATCTATTCCAAAGCGTCTTGGTTTGCACCTGTTTCAAAATATTCACTTATCACATCAGAAAAACCTGAGAATATACCTCCTGGAAATGTAGAAGCAGTGTCTACAGCATTTAGTAATATTCATCTTGCCAATAAAGCGGTTATTAATATTGCACTTGCACTACAAACTAAGGTCAACAAACAGCTGGCGGTGTTAAGCTCCATAAGAACCGACTTTAATTATTTTGATAGAAAAGCATTGGGAGACTTATCTGCCTCATATCCTGGCATTACTTATTGGGATATTTATCATTTGGCTGGTGGTGTTGTTTGGACTAAACAAAGCTTTGATCTGAGCCTTGGTGCCAGCTATTCATTTGGAAGAGATCAATCTTCGCCACAAATCATCAACTTGAGTTCACCAAGTATTGAAAATGATCTTTTTGGCCAAAGAGATAATACCGCCAGGGCAAATTATAATAAGCTTAGTGTGTATTTTGGGTTTACTTATTTTTTTTCGCAGTTTTGAAAGCTGAGAAAAGAACCTAATGTATATGATAGCCAGTTGATAACTTATAACCGGTGTCATTTCGATACACGCCATAATCCTGCAGATCATTTAATCTAACAGCTGGGAAAAGTCATATATGAAGTTTCCCGCCTTTCATTGTGGAGGAACAACCCCCACTTTCTGTTAATCACTCCGTTAATAACTTTGGTGTTTTTGAGGTTATAATGAGCTGATTTCAATATATTTTCGATACATATGGAGACTTATGTTATTTTTGCTCCGTTTTTAAGAATTGGAATTGTATGAGTGCTGAAATGGAATGGCCTGGGGAAGCGGAAATCAATGATTTGGTTAGCCGGTTTGAAGCGATGATGCAGGAGGATGCCCAGTCGTTTTTTGATGTGGATGAGTTTGAGTCTATCATCGACTACTACTTTGATATTCACGAATTTGGAATGTCAAATAAGGCGGTTGATCTGGGGCTGGAACAACACCCAAGTTGTACTTCATTTAAAATCCGTAAGTCACGATTGCTGGCTTATGAAAAGAAGTTTTATGAAGCACTAGAAATTCTAAACCTGATTCAGCTCATCGAACCTGCCAATGAAGAGATTTTTATCATTAAAGGTGAGATTTATAGTTTGATGAACAAACACGAACTGGCCATTGCAGAATATCAGAATGCCATTCCCCTTTCGGAAAACCCTGAAGAAATATACGCCAACATTGCTTTTGAATACGAAAACCTTAACGATTATCCCAACGCCATAAAAAACCTGAAGGCAGCATTAAATGAAAAGCCGGAATCTGAGAATCTGATTCATGAAATTGCCTTCTTTTTTGAGATCACAGGCAGGGAGGAGGAAGCTATTCTTTTCTTCCAGGAGTTTTTGGATGACAACCCTTATTCAAAAGTAGCCTGGTTTAATCTGGGCATTTTCTTCAATGCGCTGGACTTCTTTGAAAAGGCTGTGGAAGCCTACGAATTTGCCTTGGCCATAGATGAGAATTTCTCTTCTGCCATTTTTAATCTGGCCAATGCCTATTCAGGATTGAAGATGTATAGGAAAGCCATCCATTACTATAAAGAAACCTTTAAGTTCGAGGATGCGGAGGCTATCACCTATAATTATATTGCTGAATCCTATGAAAGCCTCGAAGACTTAAAAGAAGCCATGGTTTACTTCAATAAGGCCCTCGAAGTTGATGAAAAACTGGCAGATGCATGGGCCGGTTTGGGAAGGGTTTTTGTGAAACAAGACTTGGATAAAACGGCTGTTCAGTATTATGAGAAAGCCATCGAATTCATGCCCTTAAACGATGATTTTAAATACGAACTGGCCATAACATGTTTGCGTAATAAATGGTTGAAGAAAGCTCAAATGTTGTTTGATGAAATAGTAAATCACGACCCACAATACATTGAAGCCTGGATTAATAAGTCCATTTGCGTATCACTCACCGAAGGTTTGGATGCAGCCATCGATGTCATTGAAAGTGCCTTACTGAAGAACAAAGAGAGCGCATCACTATGGTACCGTCTGGCTGGATACCTGTATAATTCGGGTAAGGTACAACAGGCTTTCTATTATGTGGAAGCCGCCATGAAACTTGATTTTGACAAAAATGTAGAATTGTTGGAAATGATTCCTTCTCTGGAACAGGAGTCCCGCTTCATTGAACTACTCAGTATATATAAGAGCGCAGAATAAATTGCCCATTTATGTTGGATAAACAATCCATACCTAAGCTTTTTGAAGCACAACAGTTATTTTTCAATTCTGGCAAAACCCTTTCACTCAAGTTTCGAATTGCTCAGCTACATAAGCTTAAGAAAATGATTCAGGATCACGAAGCTGACTTCACAGAGGCCCTTCGTCAGGATCTTGAAAAATCACCTACGGAAGCCTATGGTACAGAAATCGGTTTTGTATTGGGTGAACTGAATTATCATATCAAGCATCTTAAAAAATGGATGAAGCCTGAAAAGGTAGGATCCCCTCTTGTTTTGCTCCCTGCTAAATCCTATCTCCACCACGAACCCAAAGGTAATGTGCTGATCCTGAGTCCATGGAATTACCCTATAATGCTGGTCCTCGCACCTTTAATAGGAGCGATTTCAGCTGGAAATACAGCCATAATCAAACCCTCTGAACTGGCACCACATTCCTCCCAATTATTTGCCAGAATCATCAGTAAGACTTTTGATGCCGCTTTTGTCAAAATTGTTGAAGGAGGGGTGAGTGAAGCCCAGGAGTTATTGGACCTCAAGTTCAACCATATTTTCTTTACCGGCAGCCCGAAGGTGGGCCGTTTGGTGATGCAAAAGGCTGCTGAACAAATGATTCCTGTAACGCTGGAATTGGGAGGGAAGAGCCCGGCAGTGGTCAACTCAGATGCTAATATCAAGCAAGCAGCCAAAAGAATTGTCTGGGGTAAGTTTATTAATGCAGGACAAACATGTATTGCCCCGGATTATCTGCTGGTCCATAAAGATGTTGCGCAGGAGCTTATGCAAGAAATGCGAGAGGTGATACTTTCATTTTATGGGAGTGAGCCTATGGATAATCCTGACTTTCCACGTATCATCACAACGGAAGCCGTGAAGCGACTTGCCGCTTATTTGGAAGGAGCCAGTATCTTCCATGGAGGCAGATACAGTATAGAAAAATGCGCCTTTGAACCCACTATTGTTCAGGATGTATCCTTGAGTAGTCCACTGATGACAGAGGAAATATTTGGGCCTATTTTACCGGTGGTTTTGTTTGAGAAGTATACAGATATTATTCCGATGGTGAACAGACGACCCAGTCCACTTGCCTTATATATTTTCACCAAATGTAAGAAAGTGCAGGATGAGTTGATACAAAAGATTAGAGCTGGAGGGATAACCATTAATGATACTTTGATGCATGTGGCCAATTCAAATCTGCCATTTGGAGGAATAGGCAACAGTGGCATGGGAAAATACCATGGGAAATATTCATTCCAAATTTTTTCCAATTTAAAACCATTGGTTTACCGATCCACCACGATTGATATCCCTTTGCGCTATCCGCCCTACTTAAATAAATTGAACTGGATTAAAAGAATCATGAAGTAAATGAAATCATACCTAGTATATATATTAAAAGGAGTTGGTGTTGGCGTGGCCAACATTATACCCGGTGTTTCAGGGGGAACCATTGCTTTAATTACAGGAATCTTTGAACGACTGATTCACGCGATCAAGTCCTTCAATTTAAAAGCACTGAAGCTATTGTTGGCGGGTAAGTGGAAAGACTTTGTAAGTACTACCGACTTTTATTTTCTGGTGGCCTTGTTTACAGGAGTCATACTGTCAATCATACTTCTGGCACGATTGTTCGACTTTCTATTTGCACAGTACCCGGTGTATATCTGGGCTTACTTTTTTGGATTAGTGCTGGCCTCAGTTTACTTCGTTGGTCGAACAGTGGAAAAAATAAGTATTGCTGTTGTGGTATCATTTGTAATAGGGACTGCTCTTGCCATATTTATTTCAATGATCAACCCAACAGCTGAGAATAGTGATTTCTTTTATTTGATGCTTTGTGGGGTTGTGGCTGTATGCAGCATGATCTTGCCCGGTTTGTCAGGGTCTTTTGTGCTTATTTTAATGGGTAACTATCAATTGGTGGCTATTGATGCGATTAATGAACGCGACTACAACATACTTCTTCCAGTTCTTATTGGTGCTGTGCTTGGTCTTGTAGCATTTTCTCATATTTTGTCGTGGGTTTTTAAACACTACAGAAATCAAACCATCGCTTTGCTTACTGGTTTTATACTAGGATCATTAAATGTGTTGTGGCCTTGGAAAAATCCATTATATTTGTTAGATGCCACGGGTTCAGCCATAATTAAAGAGGGTGAAAAGGTAGTGGCATCTTATGAGAGTTATCTGCCATCTGAAATCAATATGGAAGTAATGATGGCATTTCTTCTTATGTTTGTAGGGATTCTGTCAATAACAGCTGTTGAATTACTTGCAAACAAAAACAGAAAAGAAAAGATCGGATAATATGAAGATCTTCGGTATCGTAGGTAAAAAATTAGGTCATTCTTTCTCTCCTGGTCATTTCAGCAAGAAGTTCAGGGACTTGAAAATCGATGCTGAGTACCGCCTTTTTGAAATGGACGATATTGAAGAACTACCTGATCTCATTAATGAAAATGAAGGTCTCAAAGGTCTGAATATTACCATACCCTACAAGCGCTCAGTCTATCAGTTTATGGATGAGGTGGATAAAATAGCCAAGCTAACAGGATCCATAAATACGATTAAGGTTAAAAGAAAAAAAGGTGTTCCGTACTTAACAGGATATAATACGGATGTGTATGGGTTTGAACAGACTGTTAAAGGTTTGCTTAAAAACAAAGTAGATACGCGGGCACTCATATTAGGTACAGGTGGTAGTGCACATTCTGTGGCCTATGTGTTGCGTAAACTTGGAATTTTCTACTCTTTTGTAAGCAGAAATCCTTCTAAAGTTGAACACATCTGTTACGAATGGTTCAATGAACAACTCCTGAACGACCATAAAGTGATCATCAATACTACCCCTTTGGGTATGTATCCAGATGTAGATAGCTTCCCTGATATACCTTATGAATTTCTGGGTAAGGATCATCTGCTCTATGATTTGGTGTATAATCCTGAAGAAACACAATTTCTTAAAAAAGGAAGAGCCCAAGGTGCTGATACCATAAACGGCTTAGATCTCTTAGGCATTCAGGCCGATCTGGCATGGAAACTTTGGAACAAATAGTCCGTATAATTTAGATTGGATTATAGTGTTCCAGAAATTGGAATTGAAAAACAAGTATAAGATAAGTAAACCACCTGTTAAGCAGGCTTTTGTGATTTTAGGTTTGGTTTGGCATTTGTTTTGCTAGTTGTTATGGAAACGCATAAACTTAATTCTATGAAAATAATTAACTTTCTGTCCATTGGTCTTTTGGCTCTGTTGCTGTTGACCTATGGATGTAAAAAAGATACACCAAGTGATCCTGTCGATGGCATGGAAAATATGCAGGTGCCCGATGGTTTTACTTTCAATACCAGTGCTGAAGTTGATGTGAGCATTCAAATGCCTGCCAGTTTGGATTTTACAGATCTACGTAGTCGTTTTGATGTCTATGATAAGAATCCTGCTGAAGGTGGTAAGTTATTGACTTCAGGAAGCTTTGATAGCAATGGTGCCTATGATGGAACCTTGAGGTTGCCCACTGCTTTAAATGAAGTTTATGTACGAACCATCGCGGGAGATGTACTCGTATCTCTACAGGAAGATCCTGCTTTGAAAGAAGGTGGTGTTATCATTGACTTTGGTGATGAGTATGGTTATTTCGAGCCTGATTCAATACCTGAAGACAGTATTCCATCCATACTGAATTTCCTTGGTAACTCTAAGGATATCTACCCTAGTCTGAGCTCACGAAGCAATGCCATTTCCAATGGTGATTTTGAAACCAATGATTTTGGAAGCATCTATCATTGGAATACTACCCATCCTGTAGATGGAAAATGGTACTTCACAACCTATGGTTATGGAAGTATGGAAAGATACAATGATGGCGGAAATCATGTGGTTCGAACACCTCATGCCAGTAGTTACTATTATGGCGGTACTTCTCAGATGATTGATGCCGGTCCGGGTGATGTGGTTACTTTTTCAGCAGACATTAGAAAACAAGGTAATGGCGGTAGTTTATATGCTTATTTGTATCTGATTCCAAGGCGTGCCAATGGATCTTATATTGACTTTTACAGCATATTGTACTCTAACCCTGCATCTTCATGGACGAACAAGCAAATTGTGGCTACTATGCCAAGCGGTACTGCCACTGTGCAAGTGTTGATCTGGACCAATGACTACCGGGCCAATGGATCCATACAATACGATAACGTTGTTGTAACAGGACCAGTGACCGATAGTGATGGTGATGGGGTTGACGACGAACTGGACGACTATCCAAATGACAATAGCCGGGCCTTTAATGTGTATTATCCCAATGAAACTGATTGGGGTACACTGGCCTTTGAGGATTTATGGCCTGGAACCGGTGATTACGACTTTAACGATCTGGTATTGGATTATCAATACAAATCAGTGCTGAATTCCAATAATGGATTGGTTGAATTTTTCACCGATTATTCCGTAAGAGCTGTGGGTGCCAGTTTGCAGAATGCCTTTGGTTTCATTGTGGGAGGTGATCCAGCCAATGTGGCTTCAGTTACAGGAACCAATATTACGGATAATTACCTTGATCTGGCAGCCAATGGAACTGAAAATGGACAAGCCAATACAGTAATCTTCCTCTTTGATAATGCCTTTGATATGATAGGCTCATCAGGTTCTGCTTTCATTAACACCAAACCCGACATTGAGTATGTGGATCCGGATACCAATACAGTTCACGTAAGCTTTGTTAACCCGCAAAGTACAACCATCACCGGAAGTGCGCCCTACAACCCATTTCTGGTAATTGACCGGGTGAGAGGGCAGGAGGTGCATCTGGCCGGACAAGAGCCTTCAGACCTGATGGATGTGGCTTTATTCGGAACCTGGGCAGATGATAGCAATCCTGCCAGTGGAAAATACTATCAAACTTCAAATAACCTGCCCTGGGCACTTGATATCCCGGTGAGCTTCGATTATCCGGTAGAACAGGTGCAAATTATCAATGCCTATAACCACTTTGTTGAATGGGCGGAAACTGCAGGTGTAAGCTATCCCGATTGGTATACCAATGCTTCTGGATACAGAAATGCCTCCAATATTTATAGTCCTCCCAATTAAAATGGGATAAGAAATCAGATTAAGTTTAATGCAATTATAAATGGAAGGCCCTGATGAAAGTCAGGGCTTTTCTATTGAGAGGTAAGTGTTTCGTGGATATGCATGATTTGTGGAATTAAGGCTGTTTTACCATTGTTGTCAATGACAAAATCTGATTGTCTGGCCTTAAGTTTTTCATCCATTTGGTTTCGAATACGTTCTTTTACAGCTTTTGATTGGATGCCACTTCTTTCCATCACGCGTTTTGTCCGAACGTCCTCATCAGCGATCACGGTAATTATGGTGTCAAATAAAGATTGCAAATTGTTTTCGAAGATGATGGCAGATTCAAAAATGGTATAGGGCATGGTTTGCTTGTCGCTTGACCACTGCCGGTATTCTTCCAAAACATGAGGGTGAACTAATTGATTGGCCTCCTCAAGCCTGGCTTTATTTGTGAATATCAATTGAGCATATTTGGCAAGATCTAATTGTCCATCAGCAGCGAAAATGTAATCACCAAATTTCGTTTTCAATTGCGCTTTAATGTCTTCACGTTGATAAAGTTCTTTGGCCACCTCATCCGCATTAAAAACTGCTATGCCCAGAGCAGAAAAAACCTTACAAACGGTCGTTTTTCCACTTCCAATATTCCCTGTGACAGCAAGCTGTTTCATTACTTAAGAATTAGGAATTCCACTTCAGTAGGAACCATGCGTACATTTCTAACAAACTCAGGTTTGGCTGTTAATTGTAGCCTTAGTTTATCGCTTTTGCTGATGTCTTCATCACTGACTACCGGTGTAACATTGAACATGGCTTCCTGTACTGTATTGAAATCTTTTTGAGCTACCTTACAATAAAGCTTCACCTTACTGGGGAAGGTACGAACACTAACACCCAGTTTAGATAGATCAACAGGAATCTCAAAAACGGTTTCTGTGAACTTTTCTACTTTCAGGTTTACGTTAACTTCTTCTGGGGTCATTCTTAGCAAATCAGGATTTGGGTTAATCAGTTTGGCGGCTACCACTTGATTCTCTTCAATGTCGCTTAGTGTTTTTTGCTCTGTCGAAATGCTGTTTACGGTATCCAGCACCTTCAAAGGGCCATAGATGGTTACTTTTTCAGGAGAAATACTTGCCTCTTCATATAAATCATATTGATCGGTAAATAAGAAGCTTAGGTTTTCCTCCACGATCACCTGCTTGCTTTCAAGATCTTCCAGGATAAATGATAGGGTGGTTTTGGAAAACTGAATTTCAGTTTCTGGTATTTCCAATAAATTGGCTATCCTTTCCTCAAGCGGTTGTGTATAAATAAAATACTCGGTTTCGCTTCGTTGATTCAGCTTGTAATTCGAGAGGTTGATGTTGGCTTCCTCGGTGTTTTCAAATAAATTTAACTGAAGAATCTTAAATCCTCTGGCCCTTAAACTCAGGTTTATGGTGCTGTCTTCCAGGGCTGTAAGCATCTTATCGGTTGGCTCATTATTATAGCTAATTTTAAAAGTATAGGTTGTACTATAGGGATCTGATAGCTTTATTAGAAACCAGAATAATGAGGCAATAACAATGCAGATGATAAACAATAGCTGGTCGCTTTTTATTCGATCTGTGGATGGAATAAGCCCTTTATTGATTGTGGGTTTTTGAAAGATTTTATTCATAAAAATAAAAATCCGGAGCATAAAAATAATTAATACTCCGGATTTCCTTCTGACTTAATAGATTTATTTTGTCTGGCCAACCTGGCTGCTGTCCATAACCACAGCGCTTTTCTCAACGTTGATCTTCATCTGGTTTCCAATATCCAGAATCAATGTGGTTTCTTTTACTTCTGCTACTTTAGCGTGAATACCGCCAATGGTGACCACCTTGTCACCCTTTTTGAGGGCTTCGCGGAATTTCTTTTGCTCTTTATTCTTTTTTGTCTGAGGACGAATAAAAAAGAAATAGAATACAATTAGGATTAAGAATAATGGGAGCATGGACATCCAGCTGTCACCACCTGATTCCGCTTGTAATAAAAAGAGTAATAATTTCATGTGTTTTCGTATTTGAGATTTTGATTAATTTTCTTCCGGGATAACCACTTCTGCCTGAATGCGTAAGGTGGTTTTGTTGGGTTCGCTATTTGAGGATACAGTTACTGTTTTTCTTTGGATGCCTTTTCGTTTCCTGCTATCGAATTGAACTTCAATAAAAGCATGCTCACCAGATTTAACAGGAGTTTTTGGAAACTCCCCCACGGTGCAGCCACAACTGGAACTCACCGAAGATATGAGCAGGTCTGCGCCACCAGTATTGATAAACTTAAAATTATAGGTCACTTTCTCTCCTTGAATGACCTTTCCAAAATCATGCTTTTGAGTAGGGAAAAAGATGTTGGCTTTGGAATCTTTGTCGATATCACCAACTGCACTCTTGGTATTGTTTACCACATCGGTGGAGAGTTTTTCGTTGCTATCGTTGTGACATGCCTGAAACACGAATGCGCTAAGGCTCATGAACAGGCTTAATATGATTAGTTTTCTCATGATAATCGTTTTATTTGATAATGGTTACTGAACCTTTATAGGTGTCTGTTCTGGTTCTGCCATTACATTCAAGTACATAATAGTAGACGCCTTCTGAAAGCTTGTCGCCTTCCCAGTCGTTTTCGTAATTCTTGGATTCATAAACAACCTGCCCCCATCGGTTGAAGACCACCAGTCTGTGTGATTCGTAATAATCACTGATGGGCCTTTCAATACCACCTGCATTAATGCCTCTTCCGGTTTCATCATCGGTAGGATTATCATCGAGAATGATTACAAATGACTGGTTGATATCATCAGCTCCATCTGGGGTAAACACATTGGGTACTTTAAGCCTCACCGGTAGAATGTTGACCTGACCGTGGAAGGTGGTGTCACAACCCTGTTCATTATATACCGTGAGGCTTGGGTAGAAAGTGGTATCATGATCCACATCATACACATGCAAGGGGTCGGGGAGGCCGCTGGGTTCGGTTTCATCATCAAAATCCCAGGTAATATTGGTAATGGTGATGGAGTCGGCTGTTAAATCGTTATACGCCAGTGTTATTTGTGGGTTTTGAACGAAAATTGTATCGCTGGGATCGTAGATAATTTCCACCTGAGGATTGTAATAGGATTTGGTTCTGAAGGTGTCCTTCTCGATACAACCATAGGGGTCAATGACTTTAATGGCATAATTCTGATTGGCTTTTAAACCGATGGCCAATGAGGAGTCGTTGGGTGATATTTGGATGGGGCTTACTTCCCAAATGTACTGATAGGCATCATTGTCAAACTCGTCGCCTGCAAATGCCTGAATGGTCGCAGTATTGCCATTGTCCATATCAATATTGGTACAGGTTAACTGATGCTGGGTAAAATCAACATAAATGGGTTCATGAACTGTAATAAGGGTGTCTTTCGTACATGTTTCCTGAGTCGACTGATCAGTGACTACGACAGTGAACAGTGTTTCTTCCGTAATCTTGATGTCAATGTATTCAGAAGTACTTATCTCAGTGGTCACACCATCAACAGTTGTGGTCCACAGATAGGTGCAGTTTTCGCATTCAAATACCTGAATACTAAACCAGGTATCCCGACAAACGGGCACTTCTGTATCCAACAATATATCACATGGTGGGTCTTCAGCAACTACCGGCAAATGAAAACCAAATATGAATAAGCCAAGGATGGCTGAAAAAACCCAGAGTTTCTTAAGTTTTATGCTCATATATGCTAATTGTCTTGGGCTATCTGTCAAAACATCGCAAAAGTAAAAATAAAATGCTAAGCTTTGCTTTTGTAAACCATATTAATACGACCCTTCTGCAAGCATGATCAAGGTGCAGTGAAAGACAGTCTCAATATCGGCTTGTTCAAATTTTTTTGCCAATCTCATGTGCTCGGTTCCAGGATTAAAGATAATGCGTTTGGGCTGTAAGCCCTTTATGTAATCAAAATAGGCATCCAGTTTTGCAGGTCCGATGTATAAGGTAACTGTGTGAATGTCATTGTATTCGGGCATGCCAGTTCCGATGGTGATGTCTTCAACCTGAGCCTCCTTCAGCCCGATGGATACCACTTCAATTCCATGGCCTCTAAGCTTTCTAATGGCTTTATTTGAATACCGCTCAGGCTTTTGGCTGCCACCAATGACCAGGGTCTTTTTTTCAATCATTTTCTGTAATTCCTTGTACGTGCCTTATTAACGCAAGGACGAATAAAATAGTATGGGGTTGGGCCGGTGAAACCAATGGAATTGATGGGCAACCAGTATTAGGCTGCTTGGAACAGACTTTTATATGTGTCGAAGAAAAAATAATTGATACCAGGCTTTGCTTATACGTTAAACCTGATGTGCATGATATCCCCGTCTTCCACCACATAGTTTTTACCTTCCACGTGGAATTTGCCGGCATCCTTTACAGCCTGCTCGGAACCCAGATCAATGAAATCTTCATATTTCATCACCTCGGATCGAATAAAGCCACGTTCAAGATCGCTATGGATCACGCCCGAGGCTTCAGGAGCTTTCATGCCTTTTTTAATGGTCCAGGCTCTGACTTCTTTAGGGCCGGCTGTAAAAAAGGATTGCAGGTTTAAAATGGTATAGGCAGCACGAATTAATCTGTTGACACCTGGTTCAGCTAAACCGGCATATTCCAAAAAGGCTTTGCGGTCTTCTGCATCTTCAAGATCAGCAATTTCGGCCTCAAGCTCTCCAGCGATAACCAATACTTCTGTACCTTCATCACCCACATGTGCTTTTACCTTCTCCACATAGTCGTTGCCATCCACTGCAGAGGCATCATCCACATTACAAACATAAATAAGTGGCTTGTCGGTGAGCAATTGGATATCCTTTATGTGTTCGCGATCTTCATCATTAACTTCTGCTGTTCTTGCGTTGCCAAAGTTTTCGAGATGGGCTTTGTATTTATTTAAGGATTCAATTCCCTTCTTGGCTTTGGGATCTCCAGATTTGGTTAGTTTTTCATAGCGTTGAATTTTCCGTTCCACCAGATCCAGATCCCTTACCTGTAGCTCAAAATCAACGATCTCAATATCTCTAGCCGGATCTACTGAACCTTCAATATGTGCCAGGTTCTCATCATCAAAGCAGCGCAGTACGTGAATCAGCGCATCCGTTTGCTGGACATCGGCTAGGAATTTATTGCCTACACCTTCACCCTGACTGGCGCCTTTGGCTAGTCCTGGTAAGTCCACGATCTCAACAGTGGCAGGGATCACTTTTAGCGACTTGATGAAACTGTCTATGGAATATAAACGAGGGTCGGGGACTTCAACAACTCCTTTGTTGGATTTGGTTGCGCTGAATGCAAAGTTTGTACGCTCAGCTTTGGTGTTCGACATGCAATTGAAAATGCTTGTTTTGCCAGTATTGGCCAGTCCGATAATACCACAATTTAATGCCATGATATGATGTTAGATGTGTTGATAAACAATGCGTTAAGGCTTTCTTCTGTGCCATTTGCAGGCGGCAAAGATACTACAAAGTTTAGAGTTATAACACAGGATGACTGCTGTGTGCTTCACAAAAGGCTTGGAATGGTTTTGATTTTCAAATATTTTGAGTACTTTTGCAGGCCAATTTTTAAGGGGTCCGGAGTTCGGGTAATGCCTTATTATCCAAATTCTTAAAAATGGTTAAACAATAATATAAACCCGTTTCAAATCACAGAACCGGATGGTTGGTTTCGAAACACAAGAGATATTAAATGTCTGATAAAGAAAAAAAAGTAGCCGATGCTGAAGCAAATGCTCCAGTGGAAGAGGTGAAAGAAACTGCACAACCAGAAGCTGCTGAAGCAAAAGCTGAAGAAGTAAAAGAAGAGGTTGTTGCCGAAGAAGAAACAAAAGAAGTTGTAGCAGAAGAAACTGAAGCTGCAGTTGAAGAAAAAGCAGAAGTTGCTGAAGAAGCTCCTGAGGTTGTTGCTGAAGAAGCTCCTGAAGTTGTTGCTGAAGAAGTAAAAGAAGAAAAATCCAATGAGCCAGCAGAATTTGACTGGGAAGCTCTTGGGAAAAAGCAAGATGGTTACTCAACTGAAGAGCGTGACAAACTTGAAAGTTTGTACGGCAATACTTTAAGCTCAATTGTTGAGCACGAAGTAATTGATGGTACAGTGGTTTCCATCAGCAGTCGCGAGGTAGTGGTAAACATTGGTTACAAATCTGATGGTGTTATTCCTTTTAACGAATTCAGATACAATCCTGATTTAAAAGCTGGTGATACTGTTGAGATCTATGTGGAAAATCAGGAAGACAGCAGTGGTCAAATGGTGTTGTCACATAAGAAAGCCCGTATTTTGAAATCATGGGATCGTATCAATGCTGCTTATGACAACGACGAAATCATCAACGGTTTTGTTAAGTGTCGTACAAAAGGTGGTTTGATTGTAGACGTATTTGGAATCGAAGCTTTCTTGCCAGGTTCACAAATCGATGTGAAGCCTATCCGTGATTACGATATATATGTAGAGAAAACAATGGAATTCAAAGTGGTAAAAATCAACCACGAATACAAAAACGTTGTTGTTTCTCATAAAGCACTTATTGAAGATGAGCTTGAGCAGCAAAAAGCTGAAATCATTGCCAAACTTGAAAAAGGACAGGTGCTTGAAGGTACAGTTAAGAATATTACCTCCTACGGTGTATTTATCGACTTAGGTGGTGTTGATGGTCTGATTCATATTACCGACCTTTCATGGGGACGTATTAACCACCCGGAAGAAGTTGTTGAACTTGATCAGAAACTCAAAGTGGTTATCCTCGACTTTGACGACAATAAAAAACGTATTGCCCTGGGTCTAAAACAACTGACGCCTCATCCATGGGATTCTCTTGATGAGAACCTCAAAGTAGGTGATAAAGTAAAAGGTAAAGTAGTTGTTTTGGCCGATTATGGTGCATTTATTGAGATTGCTGCCGGCGTTGAAGGATTGATTCACGTTTCTGAAATGTCATGGTCACAGCACTTGCGTACTGCTCAGGACTTCCTGAAAGTAGGTGACGAAGTGGAAGCTGTTATTCTGACCCTTGATCGTGAAGAAAGAAGAATGTCATTGGGTATGAAGCAGCTGATGCCAGATCCATGGAGTAATATCCGCGACAGGTATCCTGTAAACTCAAAACATAAAGCCACTGTGAGAAACTTCACCAACTTCGGAATTTTCGTTGAAATTGAAGAAGGTGTTGATGGTTTGATCCACATCAGTGATTTGTCATGGTCCAAAAAAATCAAGCATCCTGCTGAATTCACAAAAATCGGTGAGGAGATTGAAGTTATGGTTCTCGACGTTGATGAAGAAAACCGTCGCTTGAGCTTAGGTCACAAACAATTGGAAGAAAACCCATGGGATGTATTTGAAACTGTATTTACAGTTGGATCCGTACACCAGGGAACTGTAATCAGTGCCAATGATAAAGGTGCAGTAGTATCTTTACCTTATGGTGTTGAAGGTTTTGCTCCTATGCGTCACCTGAAGAAAGAAGATGGTAGCACTGTAAAAGGTGATGAAACTATCGATTTCAAAGTGATCGAATTTTCTAAGGATAACAAGAAGATTATCCTCTCACACACACGTTTATTCGAAGAAGATCAGAGAGCTGCAAAAGTTCGTACTGCTGAGAAAGCTAAATCTGATGCACAATCTTCAAAACGTGCGGTTAGGAAGGTGAACGAGAAACTTGAGAAAACCACTTTAGGCGACCTCGGCGTTTTAGCTAACCTTAAATCTGAAATTGAAAAAGAAGAGAAGAAAAACAACTAGTGATTCTCACTTCTTTTTAAGCATAGAAACCTCCCTTTCTTTAAAGGGAGGTTTTTTTTATCTTTACGATTCAGATAACAAGCGATGGTAACTTTCAAAGTCATCATACTTGGGAATGGATCTGCAGTTCCCACCTCTTTCTCGAACCCGAGTTCCCAGCTACTGGTTCACGAAAACAAACACTTTCTCATCGATTGTGCAGAAGGTACACAAATGCAGTTGCTGAAGTACAGATTAAAACTTGCTCCCATCAACCATATATTTATCAGTCATTTGCATGGTGATCATTACTATGGTCTTATGGGTATTGTATCAACTTTTCATTTATATGGAAGAATAAAACCACTGCATATTTACGCACCTAAAGCACTGGAAGCTTTGATCAACCATCATCTGGAAGTTTCAAAAACCACACTTAATTATCCCTTGATTTTTAATCCACTCGAAGACTTTGAAGGTAAAGATCTGTATTCTGATGCCGTACTAAGGATAAGGGCATTTCCATTGAAACATAAATTACCCACCTGGGGGTTTCGTTTTTGTGAGTTGGAAAGAAGGCCGAAAATTAAAAAGGAGTTTGTTGGCGATCACAAACCCTGTATTGAAGCCATTCGCAGGATAAAGGATGGGGCTGATTTTGAAACGAAAGAGGGAGAGTTGTTGAAAAACGAAGATATTACCCATGCTGCTCCTTGTCCCAGATCCTATGCCTATTGTTCAGATACTGCCTACCATCCGCCGCTGACAAAGTATTTGAAAGAGGTGAATTTACTCTATCATGAGGCTACATTTGATAATTCAATGGAAGAGATGGCCAAAGAGAAGTTTCATAGCACAGCAGCTCAGGCTGCTCAATTGGCCAGTGACTCCCAGGCAGGTGAATTGTTGCTGGGACACTTTTCTGCTCGTTTTAAAGACCCTTCCATACTGTTGCAGCAGGCCCAGGCTGTTTTCAAATCTACTTATCTAACCAAAGAAGGTAACAGCTATTCGGTTCGTTAATTTAGGGAAGTATTCAGATATTACAATCTGCACAGACGCTCCTAGATCAGTACTAAGCTTTGCCAAAGAAAAAACCCACCTTCGACCGGGCGGTCAAAAGGTGGGCCCAATTATGAAAAACAAACAAAACAAGCACGACAAATATAGGGAACAAAACACCCTGTGTCAATACTTTTCGTAAAAAACTTATTAAAAACAATGAAAATAAAAACCCACCTTTGACCGGGCGGTCGATAAGGTGGGCCCAATTATGAAATAACAAACAAAACAAGCACAGCAAATATACAGCAAAAAAAATAACTGTCAAGACTCATGGGAATAATTATTTGGTTACACAGGATATTATGCCTTGTAAATAACAGATAATCAACGAGGTGTAATTACTTACTTAATTACCTGTTTTTCCAGTAAGTTGTGCTACTTTCCATAATTTCACGCCTGATTAGTCATCCACAATATCAGTCATTACCATCTGTTTTACTGGTTGTACAATTGTGTACAAAAAAGCGTTCGAATACGAACAGTTCTGATTTACCGAAGTATGGTGTGCTTTTGTAAACCTCAGATATACAGATGAATAGTATCGGTGGCACAATAATGGTTCTTTGGGGTCAACCAAAAAGCACTGTTATGGATAGGATAGTTAAAAAGAAGAAATGGACGACTTCGCGAATACTCACCATTTTGGCTGTTGCCTCCTTTGCCTTCTTAATGATCTATTTATTATTTCTTCGTGATAAATCATCCCGATTGTACGTCGATCAGAACCAACTCACCATTGTGAGTGTCACACAAGATAAGTTCCAGGAGTTTATACCCATTGATGGAATAGTAATCCCCAAAAACACCTTTTATATTGATGCCATTCAAGGGGGTGTGGTAGAAGCCATTTATGCCGAGGATGGAGATCTGGTTGAAAAGGGAGATACGTTGTTAAAGCTGCTGAACACGGCTATGGAGTTGAGTTATATGGAGCAGGAAACACGCATGCTTGCAGAGATTAACAACCTCCAGAATACCAAATTGTCGCTGGAACAGAACAAATACCTGCGGCAGAAAGAAATTGTGGAGCTGCAATACCATATCGATCTTGCTGAACGTGAATTCGAAAGAAAAGTCCAATTGCATAAAAACAATGTCATTGCCGACAAGGAATTTGAAGATGCTGAGCGAGATTTTATTTTTACCACCAAACAGCTGGGTATATCGCTCGAGTTACAAAAATTGGACTCCATCTCCAGAGAAGCCCAAAAGCGTGATATCGAAACCTCACTCAACAGAATGCAGGATAATATGCGATTGTTGAGAAGAAATATGGAGAATGCCTATGTAAAAGCTCCGGCCAACGGAAAGCTATCCTCCTTTAACCTTGAGATTGGACAAACCAAATCAGTTGGGGAACATCTTGGACAGGTTGACCTTATTGATGGTTACCGATTGGAAGCCAGGATAGACGAACGATATGTTTCACGTGTATTTATTGGCCAGGAAGCAGCATTTAGTTATTCAGGAAAGGTGTATCAATTGAATATCAATAAAATATATACAGATGTCACCAATGGTTCCTTCAAGGTGGATCTCTATTTTCTCAACGACCACACACCCAAAGGAATTAAGCGTGGTCAAACGGTTCAGGTACGCTTGTCATTCAGTGGTGAAACTGATGCCATCATCATCAAACGCGGAAGCTTTTTCCAGGAAACCGGTGGTAACTGGATTTATGTACTGGATGAAAGTGGTGATTTTGCCTACAAAAGATCCATCCGTATCAACCGTCAGAACACCAACTTCTATGAAGTAATGGAAGGCTTACAAGCTGGTGAGCGTGTCATCGTTTCTTCATACGACAGCTTTGGTGACAAAGAAAAATTAATCTTCAAATAGACTATTAAACCTAATAAAATGATAAAGACCAGTGAATTAACTCGAATATTTAGAGCTGATGAAGTAGAAACAACCGCTTTAAATAAAGTAAATATTGATATTAATGAGGGCGAATTTGTAGCCGTTATGGGACCTTCGGGATGTGGAAAATCAACCCTGCTTAACATCCTTGGCTTGTTGGATACTCCTTCCACTGGAGACTTCATGTTCCTGGGGGAAAATGTATCCGGATATTCCGAAAGACAAAGAGCTAAATTAAGAAAACGCAATATTGGATTTGTATTTCAAAATTTTAACCTGATTGACCAGTTAACTGTTTTTGAAAATGTGGAATTGCCATTGATTTATCTGGGCCTCAGTGCCAAGGAGAGAAGAACCAGGGTAGAAACTGCCTTGGAACAAATGCAAATCTCACACAGAAAAAAGCATTACCCCAACCAATTGTCAGGAGGTCAGCAGCAGCGTGTGGCCGTAGCCAGGGCAGTGGTGTCGGAACCTAAGTTCATCCTTGCCGATGAGCCTACCGGTAACCTGGATTCAGCCCATGGCGATGAAGTCATGAATTTACTGGCCGACCTTAATCAGAATGGAACTACCATTATCATGGTTACGCACTCACAACGTGATGCCGAATATGCACAGCGGGTGATTATGTTGTTTGATGGTCAGGTAATTAATGAAAAACTGACCCCTTCAAAGAATTAAATACAAGCACCAAATGAACGAATCATAAGCATAAACTCAGTAGCCTGGATGATTAAGCCTCAATGGGCAGAGGTCATTAGGTGAAGGCTACACAACATCAAATCCATGATTTGGAGCTATACAAAAATTGCATTTCGAAACTTACTACGCTACCGTTCTTTCTCCCTGATTAACATCTTAGGCCTATCCATTGGTCTGGCTGCTTCATTGTTGATAGCCTTGTGGGTATTTGATGAACTTAGCTATGACAAATTTCATGAGCATGGTGACCATATTTACCGCATTGAACGCCACATCAATTTTGATGGAAAAGTATTCGATGTGCCTGTTACCGGAGCCGTTTATGGAAAAACCATTGAAAATGATATTGCCGAGGTAGTGGAAATGTCCCGGGTTTACCCCATAGAGCTCTCCGTTGAGAATCATCTGGGTGATAGAATCGAAGAAAGAGTTTTCTTTTGTGACGATGGCTTCTTTGATATGTTCACCTTCCCTCTGGAGCGTGGTGATCCTGCTACTGCATTGAAAGAACCATTTAGTATCGTGCTTACCAAGAAAGCCGCTGTCGCTTATTTTGGTGAGGAATATCCCATGGACAAAATTCTCGAAATTGAGTGGGGAGATGATAAGAAGCAATTTCGGGTAACTGGTATACTCAAGGATTTACCCAGTCAAAAACACTTCCAATTTGAAGCCATCTCATCCTTCGAAACCATAGAAATACTCTTGCCTCATCGACTGGAAACCTGGGTGTCAAATTATCTGTATACCTACATACAAATACATCCAAAAAGTACTCCCGAACAACTCAAGCCAAAGTTTGAGCGCATTGTTGAAGAACATATTTCCCCTGCCTATTCAGCTTTTCTTGGTGAGGGTGCTAGTATTGATAACATACACGAGATTTATCAGATCACCATGCGTGCCTTACCAAGCATTCATCTGGAGTCAAACCTCATGTGGGATATTGAACCACAAGGAAACATGACTACCGTTTATATTTTCAGTATCGTATCCATTCTGATATTGATCATGGCTTGTTTCAATTTTATGAATCTTTCTACAGCCCTGGGAAGCAAGCGATCCCGTGAGGTAGGTATCCGTAAAACATCCGGCGCCAGCCGGCCACAACTGATCGCTCAATTTCTAAGTGAATCCAATGTAATTGCCCTGCTTTCTCTGTTAATTGCTTTGTTGATCATTGAGATTATCCTTCCCAGCTTCAATACATTTACCGACAAAGACTTGAGTTTGTTTTCATTTTTTGAAATGCAATATTTTGCTGTATTGGTCGTGATAGTTTTAGGTACAGGCATATTGGCGGGTTTATATCCGGCCTTCTTCCTGTCAAGCTACGATCCTATGGTGGTCTTAAGAAAGAATGATGATGCCCGTGGCTCACGCTTCTCTTTCCGTCAGGTATTGGTGGTCTTTCAGTTCAGTATTTCCATATTACTCATTATTGGAACCATAACAGCCTATCTGCAAATCAACTACTTCTATGACAAGCCTTTGGGCTATGATCAGGAAGATGTTTTTGTTATATCGACCGAAAGCAATGATGTCCGTAACAATATTGAAACCTTTAAAGCCAAACTGCTGCAACAACCCGAGGTAGTGAGTGTGACCACTTCCGGGTCTATCCCGGCTGCCTATAATTTTTCAGACAGCGGTTTCAAGACTGAAAAAATGGATGAAGTGATCTCATCCGTTATCATCAGCACAGGTTATGATTTCTTTTCGACCTATGGCATTGAATTGCTGGCAGGAAGAGGTTTTTCAAAGGATTATGGTACAGACACTGCTAATAAATATGTGGTCAATGAAACAGTGTTGAGAAAAGTAGGTATTGAAAGTCCGGAAGAAGCCATCGGGGCCCATTACGGTTCATTTGATGAAAACGGCAATTTTGAGAATGGTGAAATCATCGGAGTGGTCAGGGATTTCCATTTCAAGCCTTTGGACAAAGAAATAGAACCCATTACTTTCTATCTGAATCAGGAGTATATGGAGTATATTAGTATTCGCTACCAAACCAAGCATGTCAACCAATTTATCGATAAGATTGAATCACAGTGGGTGGATGATTTCCCTCATGAAGCTTTTAACTATTTCTTTCTTAAAGAGCATTACGAAAGCTTGTATGTGGACGAAACCCGCTTGAAGAATATATTGTTAATCTTTACTTTCCTTGCCATATTTATAGGCTGTTTAGGCTTGTTTGGTCTGGCCTCTTTTGTGGCCCAACAGAAATCAAAAGAAATTGGAATCAGAAAAGTACATGGAGCAGCTGTTGGAAGTATTGTAGCATTGCTGAGCAAACAATTTACCTATTGGGTGTTGCTGGCAAATATCATTGCCTGGCCACTGGCCTTTTATTTTCTGGATCTCTGGCTGGCAAACTTCCATTACCGTATAGATATGCCTTATTGGGTATTTGCAGCCTCTGGCATACTGGCCCTCTTACTTGCACTTGTCACAGTAAGTTACAGAGCCTATCGGTCTGCTACCGCTGATCCACTGGAATCAATAAAATATGAATAATTAATACTGCCTGACTATGAGAGAAATAGTGATCCTTATTCCGGATGTAGATAAAGAACAGAATGTTGAAATTGATGTCCGTATCAATGGCCGAAAGAAAACCATGAAATATAGGGTTGAACTGCTTCGGTGGGAAGGTAATGATATGGAAAACCGTGTAACCACACTTAAACATACCATCGATGATTATGATAAAGACTGGGAACTGGTTGAAATAGGAGCACCTTCAGAAAAAGAAATTCCCATCGTGTTTAGGAAAAATATACAGGAAGTGCAAACTGAAGAAAACTAATTGAGGTCCTGGTTAAAATGTGGATTAATTATCTAAAAATTGCGTTTCGTAACCTAAGGAAATATAAGCTATATACACTCATCAATATTTCCGGTCTGGCCATTGGAATAGCCAGTTTCATCCTGATATGGATATACATCATCGATGAGCTAAGCTATGACAGATACCACCGCCAGGCAAATGATATTTTCCGAATTGTAAATGTCCACGATTTCGAAGGGGTGGGGGAGAATTCTGCTTCCAGTCCATTTCCTGTGGCATGGACCCTTAGAAATGAGTATCCGCAGTTGGTGAAAAACGTAGTCAGGGTGTTTAACAGGCAATTGCCCCGGACACTCATACAACATGGTGATAAGACCTATAACGAAAGGCGCTTCTTTTTTGCCGATTCCACCTTCTTTCAGATTTTTGATCACCAGTTTATTTATGGTGACCCAAACAAAGCACTGGATGAAATAAATAGCATTGTTATCACAGAATCGACGGCTAAAAGGTACTTTGGAGAAATCAATCCCATGGGACAAACTTTCAGAGTGGAAGGCCAGCTGGATTTTGTGGTTACCGGGATGATAGAAGATGTCCCACTCAATTCACATTTTACATTTGATATGATGGCTTCCATATCCTCATTGAGAAAACCCTATGGTGGCCAGCTGCCAAATACTTGGGTGTGGAATCCATGCTGGACCTATCTATTGGTAGAGGAAGCAAAGGAAGAAGAGTTGGAAAGCTTGTTCCCCGCTTTTGTTGAGAAGTATTTTTTTGATGCTGAAAAAGAGCATATCTCACTTTATTTACAACCGCTAACTGATATACACCTTAAATCCAAACTGGATTATGAGATAGAGCCCAACAGTAATGCCAGCTACTTACAGATATTACAGGCTATCGCATTTTTTCTGTTGATAATCGCTATCATAAATTATGTAAACCTATCAACTGCGACCTCAGCTGGTAGGGCACGAGAAATAGGGGTGAAAAAGGTCTTTGGTGCCTACAGGCATCAATTGGTGTATCAATTCCTGTTCGAATCAGTTTTATTATCTCTTTTTGCCCTGGGACTCGCCATCATCCTGATTGATGTGATATTACCGGGATTTAACAGCTTCTCAAATAAAGATATTCATATTTCGCTGTTGCTGGAACCCTGGTATTTGATCTCAGTTACAGCTTTGGGAGTACTGACCGGTTTGTTGGCAGGTTTGTATCCTGCCATATATCTATCAGTTTTTAATCCTATTCTGGTGCTGAACAATAAATTGGGTCAGGTGGCTAAGAGTGGGTTGGGCCGAAAGGTTTTGGTAGTAGTACAATTCACCATATCCATAGTGCTGGTCATCGTAACCCTGAATATTTTTAAGCAGGTCGACTATTTAAATAATGCTGATACAGGTTTTACCAAAGAAAATGTGCTATTACTACCCATCAGTGGCACCAAATTAAGCAGAGACTTTGAAGCCTTCAAAGAAGAGCTGATGCAGCATCCCAAAGTGCTAAGTGTAACTGCCATGGACGATATTATTGGGGTAGCACACAATACCCATGAATTCAGACCTGAAGGCTTTCCCGAGGATAAATGGCAGTTTTATCCTGCTTTGGTGGTTCGTTATGATTTTCTGGAAACCTTTGGTATAAATCTGTTGGCGGGTAGGGATTATTCTGAAGATATGAAAACCGACCCTGAAAAGGGCATGCTTATCAGCGAAGCCATGGTCAGGCATCAGGGATGGGCAAGTAATGAAGAAGCCATAGGGAAGAAATTCAGATCACTAAGAGGAGAAGAGAGGATCATAGGCGTTTTTGAAAATTTCAATGCCACCTCTTTGCATGAAGCCGCAGGTCCATTCGTTCTTAATATTAAAGAAAACCCCAATGAGATTCGCTTTTTCCTCAAATATATTGCCATTAAAATGGATGCTGCACATGATAAAGAAACCATGGCTTTTCTTGAAAAGAAATGGATGGAAGCTGAGAAGTCAAGACCCTTTGAATATAACTGGCTTGATCAGGAATTGGAACAGTTGTATCATGATGAGGAGGTTTTGGGTGAATTATCGTTGAACCTAACACTGGTAATTATTTTCATTGCCTTATTGGGTTTGTTTGGACTGGCAGCTTTTATGACCAACCAAAGAAGTAAAGAGATCGGCATTCGCAAGGTGTTTGGTGCTGGTGAGGCATCCATAATGAAGTTGTTATCCTTTGAATTTGCCCGATTATTACTTGTTGCCATTGCGTTTGCCTGGCCTTTATCTTACTGGCTTATAGATGAATGGCTAAATTACTTTGCTTATCAGACATCTATGGACTGGTGGAGTTTTTTGCATGGAGCCATCATCGCTTTTGTGTTGGCCATGCTGATCACTACATCCCGGGCTTTTATAGCCTGGAGGGCCAATCCCATTGATACTTTAAAATATGAATGATGTAACCAACTAGTGTTATGACCGTCATTTAAATGTCACACCTAATATGAAACAGATGATTAAAACGACTAATTTGAGTAGAATTTTCAGAGCTGATGAAGTAGAAACCACTGCTCTGAATAAGGTAAGCATCGAAATTAATAAAGGTGAGTTTGTTGCCGTGATGGGACCCTCAGGATGTGGCAAATCAACTTTGCTTAATATTCTGGGGTTGTTGGATTCTCCCACAAGTGGTGACTTTCATTTCCTTAATGAAAATGTATCTGCTTACAGCGAAAAACAAAGGGCCAAATTGAGAAAAAGCAATATTGGATTTGTTTTTCAGAATTTTAATCTAATCGACCAACTCAGTGTTTTTGAGAATGTTGAGCTGCCGCTCATTTATCTGAAAATGGCAGCAAAAGAAAGGAAGAAGCTGGTGGATGAAGCCCTTGAAAGGATGCAGATTGCACACCGAAGGAAGCATTACCCCAACCAACTTTCTGGTGGGCAGCAGCAAAGAGTGGCCGTGGCCAGAGCTGTGGTGTCCAATCCCCATTTTATTTTGGCCGATGAGCCTACAGGTAACCTTGACTCATCACATGGTGAAGAGGTGATGAATATGCTGAGTGCCTTGAATCAGGCCGGTACCACCATCATAATGGTTACCCACTCTCAAAGGGATGCCAGCTTTGCCCACCGGGTCATCCATCTTTTCGATGGACAGGTAGTGTCTGAAAACCTGCAATAATAATTATTCATTAGGCTTAAAATCAGTTAGCGATGTTTAAAAACTATTTACGTTCTGCCATAAGGAACATCAGTGCAAGTCCTTTTTATACCATCCTCAATATCCTTGGTCTGACGGTTGGACTTGCTGCATTTATATTTATTTACATTTATGTGACGGATGAAATTACCTATGATAAATACAATGAAAACCATCCCCGCATCCATCGCATTGAATCTGATTTTACCATTGGTTCTAAGCATGATAAATTTGCCATAGTGCCTATTCCCATGGGGCCTGCTCTGATGATGGAATATCCCGAAATTGAAGAGGTTGTTCGCTTCAGAGGTACTGGGAATACCTTGTTTAGGTTTGAAGAAAAAGAATATTATGAGGAGGACTTCTATTTTACCGACTCGAGCATATTCAAAGTCTTTAGCCATAAGTTGTTGTTGGGTGACTTTGAAGGCGCACTTAGCCAACCCAATACCATGGTCCTTACCAGGGATATGTCAGAAAAATACTTTGGAAAGGAAAATCCCATTGGCAAGATTATTGAATCAGCGAGCGGCAGACAGTATAAAATAACGGCAGTAATTGAAAACCTGCCCAACAATACCCATCTGAAATTTGACGCTTTATTGTCAGCGAGCACTTTAGCCAAAGAAGTTGGAGAAGAAGAGTTTAACAGCATGGAGCCGGTACGATTCTGGAACATAGGTGTGTATACCTATATCATGCTACATCCCAATACCAATATTGAGAGTATTCATGAAAAGTTCCCGGATTTCTACCAGAAATATATGGCCCCCATAGGCGATCAATTAAATGCATCTTTTGAACTCATGTCCACACCTTTGGCAGAAGTACATCTGGGCAATGCCTTATCATCTGATTTGCCAACAGGTAACAAGGCCTATGTGTATATATTTTCGATAGTTGCAGTATTTATGCTTCTTCTGGCAGCCATCAACTATATGAATATGGCTACAGCCAGGTCTTCAAGAAGGTCAAGAGAAGTAGGTATGCGTAAGGTGATGGGAGCTGAGAAACCCCAATTGGTGGTGCAGTTTCTTACAGAATCGGTGATGTTATCTGTGGCAGCCCTGCTTATATCCCTCTTGCTGGTATATATGTTCATGCCCGATTTCAATGTGCTCACAGGGAAATCCCTGAGTTTTGAACAAATATCCAATCCTGTTTTTTTACTTGTCATGTTAGGGGTGAGTGTCCTCATCGGTCTCATTTCAGGAAGTTACCCTGCTTTTTATTTATCATCTTTCATGCCTCTCATGGTGTTAAAGGGTATCACCACAGCCAGTGGGAAACCTAATTTACTGCTGAGAAGAGTGCTGGTGGTATTCCAGTTTTTTATTGCCATTGTGATGATCATAGGAACCTTTGTGGTATCTGATCAACTCAAATATCTGAAAAATACGGATCTGGGTTTTGACAAAGAGCATGTGGTGGTCATGGAGTTGCAAGATTCTGCCTTTAGAAGTAAGGTGGAAGTATTCCGGGAAGATTTGTTACAGAGCCCTCATATTGAGGAAGTCTCCAACTCTACTGGTGTGCCTGGTGATGTGAGCTGGATTCAAGTGATGCTGGTGGAACAGGAGTCAGAGATGAAAGAGTTTGCCGTTATATTGAGCCAATGCGATTATCATTTTCCTGAACTTCTTGGACTTGAGTTCATTGAAGGTCGTGATTTTGATGAAAACATGGGTACTGATGATACGGCTGCAGTGATCATCAATGAAACCGCTGCACGTCAGTTTGGATGGAAAGGAGAGGCTCTGGGTAAAAAAATCCATTATGGTTTTGACCTGGAAAAACAAGGTGGCCGGATCATGAAGGTTATTGGTGTTGTCAAAGATTTCCATTTTACGTCCCTCCACAATACCATTGAACCTATCATACTTTTTATTAGCCCGATACCAAGGTACTATGTGTCTGCCCGAGTGAGAGAAGGACATATGAAAACTGCCTTGGAACATATCGAGAAGGCCTGGATTGACAATGGAGCCCAACGTCCCTTCGATTATACCCACCTGGCTCAAATTCAGGAGTCCATGTACGAAGGTGAGGAGAAAATAAATCTGATTTTTAATATCACAGCTTTGTTGACTGTCTTTATTGCGTTGCTTGGACTCTTTGGTTTGTCTTCTTTTACTGCTGAGCAGCGCACCCGTGAAATTGGGATAAGGAAAGTTAATGGTGCGAGTACCCTGGATATATTGTTGTTACTGAACAAGGAATTCTTTTGGCTTATTCTGATTGCATTTATTGTGGCCGTACCTGTCGCTTGGTGGAGACTAGATATCTGGCTGGAAACCAGCTTTGTTTATGCAGTTGATATCTCGATACTATCCATTGTGTTGGCTGGGATATATGCCGTTTTGGTGGGGCTACTTACCATAAGCTTTCATGTGACCAAAGCAGCTTCCACCAACCCGGCAGAAGCCATCAAATATGAAAACTAGTTAACTGGTAATAACCTACTACCACTACTTGTTTTCATACGGATAAAACTAATTGCTTGATTGTGAATTTGTGTTGCTTTCCATCAGAGGCAACGATATGGGTTTAAAAATTGTCATTATAAAAATTCATTCTTAAGACCAATTCACTATTTTTGCGATCACACTACAACTCAATAAATTTCATTATTATGTCCAAGATTAGCAGCTTTTTCTTATTCCTTTTTTTGAGTGTCTCCCTCATGGCACAAAGCCCGTGGAATTATGTTTCTCCCATGCCTGGCTCAAAATTTATTAATCCCGAGAATACCATTGCTCTGAGACATGGTGAAGCATTGAACCCTAACACTATAGATGTAAACTTGATCAGTGTAGTAGGTTCTGCATCAGGAATTATCGATGGTGATCTTATTCTTACCCGCGACAGCCGTACATTGATCTTTAAACCAGCGAAGCCCTATATCTATGCTGAAACCATTCATGTAAACCTGAGTCAGGGGATCCAAACCATTTCAGGAAATGCTCTTGAAGCCCTTTCCTTTAGTTTTTATATAAAAGCTGGGGATACCAGGCATCTGAATAGCTTTTTTGAGGATGCTGACCAAGAGGAAACATCTGCTCCTTCTGCTCAATACAGCGATCGTGAAGTACTTTACAGCTACGATCAATTGATCAAATATGGTGACGCAGACCTTCCTGAGAATTTTCCTGCTCCTGAAATAACTGCTTTTAATAATCCGGCCCCACAGCTTGCCTTTTATGGCAATGAACCCGCAAGTGATAGTTATACTACATATGCAGTAATGACTGATAATTACGGCACACCTGTTTTTTTCAGAGAATGGATCATTAAGGCCGCAAGCTTTCAGGTAGTAGCTAACCAGCAATTAATTCATAAGAGTAAGGATGATCATCCGGTATCTCCCAATAATTTTCTGGTTCTGGATAATATGTATAATCCTGTAGATACCTTAAGGGTTGGGAATGGATATAATACCAATACCCACGATGGTATATTGCTGGCCAATGGCAACCATTATTTGATGATCTATGATGTGCAAACCGTAGGAATGGATACTGTGGTGCCTGGTGGTAATCCCAATGCTTCCGTGAAAGGTTTTATTTTACAAGAACTTGATGCAGATAAGAATGTGATTTTTCAATGGCGCAGCTGGGATCATTTTGACATCACCAGCGCCAATAATGTCGACCTTACAAAAGCAACCGTTGATTATGTACATGTGAATTCCTATGATACCACTGCTGATGGTAATATACTGCTTTGCTGCAGACATTTTGATGAAATAACGAAGATTGACAGGAGTACTGGAGATATCATTTGGCGATTTGGACCAAGGGCGCAGAACAATATGTTCACATTTTCAAATGATACTGTAGGCTTCTCGTACCCGCATGATATTCAGCAGCTTGCCAATGGAAACCTAACCTTGTATGATAACGGAAACTTCCGTGACCCACAGTTCTCAAGGGCGCTTGAGTATGAAATTGATGAGGTGAACCTCACCGCTACTCAGGTATGGAGTTTTGCACATGATCCCTTGTTTTATTGTTCAAATAAGGGTGGAGCCAGACGCTTACCCAACGGAAATACTATTATTGGATGGGGAAACTCCTTGCCGATTATCTCAACTGAAGCTGGTGCTGACGGAAGTGTTGCATGGGAATTGTCTGTGGATAGCTGCCGCTCCTATCGTGTGATGAAATTCGACTGGCAAACGCCCTATTTCGAAACCAATTTCGATACCATCGATTATGGTTACTGGGATGATTATGTGAGTTGGCCTATTATTTTTACTATCACCAATAATGCTGATCATGATATCAGTATTACCAGTGCCACCAACCATCTGGAAGCTTTTTATTTAAGCACTCAGTTCCCCATAGACATCAGCGCCGGAGGTACAGCAAACGTTATTGTATATTTCTTTCCTGAAAACATGCCTGATCAGGACTTCAATGATGTGCTGACCCTTAATTATGATTCCTATTTTGCTGATACACTGCATCAGCGGATTGCCAGGCAAGTAGTCCTGAAAGGGACGACCATTGAACCTACGCAGACCCAATTGCATGAGTATAAAGATGTGTTGGTACAGCCAAATCCTTCATCTGGAATGGTGCATCTAACCGCTGCTGAAGGACATATACAAGAAGTCAAAGTATATGATGCCATGGGAAAACTGATTATGGAAGTGAATGCTCAGATGGAATCATCATTGATGCTGGACCTTAAAGAACAGTCTGATGGTATTTACTTTTTACATATGAAATCAACTCAATCCAAGGAAGCAGGCATAGTGAAACTGGTCAAGTATTAGAATTTCTCTTCCGCCAGGAATAAAAAATCTACGAGCCGATTTTCTTCAGAAAATCGGCTCGTTGCATTAAAGCTTTAACTCATAGCCCAGGCAAACAATATGTTTGTAAATATCTTCCTGAAGAAATATATCCGCTTTGTAAATCACTGCTATGTAGTTTTTCTTGAATAGCTTAATATCAAGCCCTGCATTCGCTCTTAGTTTATAGGCAATAAAATCAGGTAGTTGGTGGAATAGTTGAAGCCCGAGGCCAGGCGTGATTTTACTTTTCTTAATATTATATTTTACAGAAGCTTTATATCGTAGGAAATGATCTTCCCTTTTCTTGTCAGTTGGGTCGTCAGCATAATTGGTGTAGGTAATTCTCAGGGCTGGTTTCCAACGACCAAAGGAATTTCTGAGCTTCAGGCCAAAGCCATAACGATGAAGGTATTCTGTATCTTTTTTCTCCCTGGGGTTGATGGTGAAGCGATAGGCCCCGAGCAGATGTAAAATTTTTATGGGTTTGTAGGTGAGCTCTGTTTCAATGAGGTATTTGGAGATACTGAACTGCTCATCGAAACGTATTTCGGGGATCACATCGATAGTTAGTTTTTTAATGGGCTTGATGGCCAAAGTGAAGTATGTTCTGCCCTGAAACACATGTTTTGTTTCCTGAGTATGTCCTTTGGGTGCATTTAACAGTAAAAACAGGCCTGCCAATAGCCATGGTGTGGATTTTTTAACGAAATAAATCCTGGATTTCATGTGTAAAGTGTTGTGGCGTTTTATGGATATATTCACTCTATGCAATTCGAGGTCAATAATAGACAAAAAGATCATGGAATGCTTAGAAAAATTGTAAATGTGGAATCATTATAATTAATGGGAGACTGTAGGCGGTTTGACTTTCTTTTTAACTTTAAACTTCCAAAAAATATGTGCTGTAAATAGTAAAAACATATGATTTTCAACAAAAAAAAGGAAGGTCCCCATTATAAATTTAAGGCGCTTAGCGTCTATGCCTGGGATAGGACCATTGGAGATAAGAAAAAGTTCCGCCGGGTATTTGATCAGTCGGAACTCACCTATTTGAGTGCAGAATTGTCATTCTACAACAAATTATTTGACGAGAAAAATTGGGAGTGTGAGCTCAGAATTGTAGCCCATAAGATAGAGGAGGGTGGCTCCAAACAAATTTGTGAAAAGAAGGATTCCATTAATATTGGTGTAGAAGAGAATTTATTTACCTATTCTTTTGGATGGGGTGATGATAAAAGAGGTAAGTTTTGGAAGCCTGGGACCTATGAATGGGAGGCCTATATTGATGGTGTTTATGTGGGAAGCGCCAGCTTTTATGTGGAGCAAATGGATGGCCTTGATAATGCACAAAATCCTTATTTTGAAGTACTTTCACTGAGAACCTATGAAGCGCCCGAAGGTGATCTGGATGCTAGTGACAGAGTATATTTGAAGTCTTTTGAAGAAGCTGTAACCCGTTATATCATGGGAGAATTGCGGTTCCGTAATCTGGTACCCCATGAATGGCATTGTGAAATGTTCTTCCATATTTTTGATGATACCGGAATGTCCATTGGTTGCAGTGATTCATTTTTTGTAGTGACACCTGAAGATGAAACAGGCGAGGTGTTTACTGTGACTTCTGGCTGGGGAAGTTCCAATGCAGGGACCTGGGTCAGTGACAACTACACCATGGAAGTGGTTTTTATGGATCGACTAATAGCCGTTATACCTTTTAGCATCGGTGAGAAAGCAATAAACCGCATAAGTGAGTACGAGGCTTTGTTAAATGATGAAACGGCCAGTATTTTTAATGACACATTGGAGATTAAGAAATCGAATGCGGAGATTGAGACGGATAGTGGGCCTACTTCAGACCACACTGAGACTGAAACTTCTGATAAAAGCGAGTCTGACGATGACAGCGTCGAGATTTTGGTGGATGACAGGCCATTGGAAGAAATTCTTCAGGAACTTGATAGCCTGATAGGTCTGGAAAGTATTAAGAAAAAGGTCAGAGATTATATCAATTATGTGAGTTTTCTGCAATTCAGAGAAGAGTCGGGTATAGAGGAGGAAGAGGAGTTGAACCTGCACTCCGTATTCACTGGTAACCCCGGTACTGGAAAAACCACTGTCGTAAAACTATTGGGGAAAATATACCAATCCATGGGCTTGCTGTCTAAAGGTCATGTGCATGCAGTCGAAGCCAATGATCTTATATCGGGTTATATCCGGCAATCGGCCAAGGATACCAAGGAAGCCATTAAAAAGGCCAAGGGTGGTATACTGTTTATCGATGAAGCCTATATGTTGTTTAAAGAAGGTGCCAATACCGATTTTGGTCCGGAAGCCATTGCCGCACTTATTACGGAAATGAGTGATGGCGAGGGAGATATTGCCATCATGGTTGCAGGCTATCCGAAGGAAATGGAAACCTTTTTAGGTTCCAACCCTGGCCTCAAATCACGTTTTAGAAATTATTTCCATTTTGAAGATTATACCCCGGATGAATTGTTTGAAATTGCCCAATTTGCAGCTGATAAGAAAGCCGTTACATTTTCCAAAACAGCGGCAACAACCCTTAAGCATTTACTAACAGATGCTTACCGCAAACGTGACAGAACCTTCGGAAATGCTCGTTTTGCTCATGCCCTTGTCGACGAGGCTAAGATCAATATGGGGATCCGTATTATGAAGGATGCTGATCCTGAAACTCTTACTAAAAAGCAGCTGAAAACAATTGAAGCAGCAGATATTGAAGATGTCAACAAAAGTCAAATTCAAAAGAAGCTTCAACTGGCCATTGATGAAGGATTGTTGAAGGAAGCTACAGAAGAACTAAACGCACTCACAGGATTACAAAACATTAAACAGGAAGTAAGAGAATTGATTAAGCTCAGTAGCTATTACAAAGAGATTAATCGCGACATCCTGAAAGCATTTTCTATGCACAGCGTTTTCCTTGGAAATCCTGGGACTGGGAAAACTACTGTGGCCAGAATCATTGCCAAAATATATAAGGCACTGGGTTTGCTGGAGCGTGGACATTTAATAGATGCGGATGGCTCTGATCTTGTAGCCGGCTACGTGGGGCAAACCTCACTAAAAACCAAGGAGCTGATTGATAAAGCTATCGGTGGTATTCTTTTTATCGATGAAGCCTATGCCATAACTGAAGGGAATAACAGCGACTTTGGTAAAAAAGCCATTGCAGCATTGATTAAGGAAATGGAAGACCGAAGATCCGAATTCGGACTGGTGGTAGCTGGTTATACGAAGAATATGGAAGGTTTTCTGGAATCCAACCCAGGACTTCAGTCACGATTCGATCAGCAGTTTCATTTTGAGGACTTTTCGGAATCAGAATTACTGGAAATTGCCGTCAATATGTTGGCTGATAAGGGTCTTAAACCGGATAAGGAAGCTCAAGCCAAGCTACAGCAATACATTGATTATTTGCATCATAACCGTGACCGATTCTTTGGAAATGCAAGGTCAATAAGGAAAATTGTTGAGAAAGCCACCAGGAATCAGGAACTTAGGATGGCGGATATGAGCAAAGATAAACGCAGCAAAAAGCTGATGCAAACACTGAATGTCGATGACATTAAAGAATTTGTCCCCAACAAAGCTAAAGACACAGCTAAACAAAGCCTGGGCTTTAAATTTGGTGGTGAGGCCAATTAAGAATACTTATTAGCGTTGTAAGTCGTCAAGTAAGGCAGAATCAGCATCCGCTTTTTCATGCGATCCTATGGCTCTATAGGCCCGGCATCTTACCATCAATGCCAGTTCATCAATCCCGTTTTCAGCCAGAACGCTATTGCAATCTGTGATGGCCTTGTCGTAATGTCCTAGTTTAAAGAAGGCTTCAGCTCGTGAGCATAGATACAAATGGTCTCCGGGCTCAAGTTTCACTGCAATGTCCAGATCTATCAATGCCTTTCGACTGCTTCCATGGTCCGACAACAGGTCTCCTCTGCAGAAATAGAAGAAAGCTTTTTCTTCAAGTGTGATAGACGTATTAAAATCCTGTAGGGCCAGGTTTCTGTGGCCATTTTCCCGGTGTGCTATACCTCGTTCATTGTAAGCCCAGGCATCTTTGGGAAACAATGAAATCATGGCTGTGGTACGTTGAACAATTGCCTCATAGGATTCCTTACCCACACAGCCTTCAAGGATGTCATGATTATTTATGAATGATGACAAAGAAATATATGTGTTGATCGGTAGAGGAGGAAAACCATCGTGTTCTATGTATTTTTCAAGAAAGGAGTCAAAATTCTCAGCACAGGGATGAATATTTTCCACAGTATCTCCTTCTTTTGCAAGAAATAAAGGAGATTCTACCGACATCATATTTTGGCTGAGCATGAGAATGAGCTGATGATCTGGCGTTTTGGCAATGGGAATCAGTGGGTATACGCCCTCAAAATCATCCTCAAAAAACCAGGAGAAAAGTTTGGCGTCGATATAATACTCTTGAATTTCGTTGAGAGTAAAAAAATAATTGCTGCTGTTTTTCGGACTGTCTGGCTCATCCTCCGTCATGTCAATATAAAAAGAGGCTTCATATTCCATAATCATCCCTCCATCACACAACTCCAGGAAGTTTTTAAATAAAGGGTCAAGTTCTAACCCAAAGGCTACTTCAAATGTTTCAATGGCATCAGTGTCTGCTGAAGCATTGAAATTGTATTTTCGTGACCCCTGATAAATCTTCTGACGCAGTAACTTTACGGGATTCATCTGGAAATATTATTTGTAATTAATAAATGAATGCTCCTTAGTCTGGATGAAGACGTGGGATATCTTTATTTACGCTTGATTTCTTTTTAATGCGTCTGCTTATTTTTGGTCGCCGCCTCACCGTTTTCTCCTTCTTTTCCTTCTTACTTTCATAAGTTATATTCGACTTTCGTTCCTCTTCCCAGGCATATAAATCGCGTTTAAAGATTCTGTAACCACCACTGAGTATGCTGCCTGCAGTTTCTTCTTCCTCTTCGTCCTCCTGACGTTTCTTCTTTGAGGAAAAAAAGAAAAATCCAATGATCTTAATAACGACATAAACCACAGTGACAAAAACAATTAATGAAAGGGTGATCATGGTAAGGTTGGCCATTAAAACACACAGGAAACTGTAGTAGGCTGTCCTGACTATTCCATATAGCCCGTGCATTCTAAAGCTTTCATAGCAAATAAGGCCAAATAATGCTGCATACAGCAAAACAATCAGGTTCAGGAAATATATAAAACTACCAGAGGTAAATAGGGCAGCCAAACCATTTTCAGCAATGAAATTCAGACTGAAATATGAAAAAACCATGGATCGGCTTTTAAGACCGGCTATAAACAGTAAAATGGAAATAAATGAAGAGGCTTTAAGCGCCCACCAATTGGTTTTGAAATAGTTGTCTCCACCCAATATGATGGCATAAAAATACTCTGGAATCACTCCAAACGAAAAAGGGATGCGGAAATGCCACAGGAACCCATGAAATGATGCATTGGTTTTCCTGTTAAAGTAGTCATCCAGGCGCGATGCTCCAATGGTTCCATATCGAATACCCATTGCCAATAAAAAGACGGATACACAGAAAATAACGATTGAAATGAGGAAGTTTGTCATTTTATGCTCAGGATTTTTTTGAACTTGATGATAAAATATATGATGACAGCCAATGCAAATAGGGCCATTACAAATAAGCCGCCAAACATGCCTGTGTAGAAGTAGATTACCATTAACAGACTCATGAGTATAATCCTGCTTATGCTGCTTTTGGAAGTGTAATTTTTGATACTCCACATAGCATTTATTGCTATTAGTATCAGAAATGCCGCATAGAATCCTATTTGTATCCACCACCATAAACGGCTGTTTTGTTCAGTTAAATGTGCTGGTTTCAACATCCAGACCAGGACCATCGCAATGCCGAGGACAAAAGAGATTATGAGGAAATTTCTTCCCTGCTTACTCATACTGGTTTTTTCGTCTTTAGTTTTAAAAAATGACTCTAGATCTTTGAAATATCGAAGTAAAAACAAAAGCAAAATGATCCATAGCATCAGGATCAGGTAATGCCACCATTCATTAAAGCTTACATAATCGTTTAGGTTCATAATAGTGTGTATGTCTATTAACTAAAATCTTTCTTCCTGCCTATGGTCTTGAGTCTTTCATATTTCTAGATCCTAGGTAGCCTGTAACACCTGACTCAGCAAAGTGATGGTAAATATCGTAAGTAGAAACCAACCTATGATTCCTTCTATAATGGACAGATACATAGCAAAACCATCTGTTTCATCAGGAATGGCACCGAAACCTATAACCACAAAACTATTCAGGCTCATTACCACAGAATTGAAAGCTTTTACAACCAGTACATAGGACAAAAAGCACACACATATGATAACAATCATTAAGCCTGATCCTATTTTTTGTCCTGTGCTTAGCAACTCCCATCCTTTGGGTTGGAAATTGAATAGTCTGATAAGTTTTGGAATAATTCTGTAGCGAAATTTGCCAAGAAAGTGCAGAGGTCCACCCAGGAGTTTTAAAATCCGTGGTAATTCCTTTCCAGCTTGCACATACTGGTTCTTAAGTACTTCAAGATCATTTTTCAAGCTTTCTTCTTCCTTGATATAGATATCTTCGATAGGCACTGTGTTCCTGATATATTCTGAGAAATTCTTGTATTGATTCAGAAAATACCTATAGTTCATGCCATCCCACCTTGAAAAGGAGATCATATACAACATACTAAAAATGAGTATCACCCATAGTGACTGAATCAATGATTTGCCCGGATTGGTCGCGTAGTCAGAAAAGAACCTCAAAAAAACATTGAGTTTGTAATTAATCAGGTTGTTGAAGCTAGGATGCGTTGACTGAATATGGGCCTGTTTTCGTGTTTCAATATTTTTAATTTCCACATAGGAAGCATTGGCAGATACGATGTCACCGCGATCCTGGTATAAACTATTGAATTTGTTGTACGCACTCATCAAATCGTTGTACATGAGGTTGTTGGATAATTGCTCATCAGACTTTGCCTGATAAGGAATCACCATGCCAGTAGCTTCTGTATTGAAAATGGCAAATTTTTCACCCGATAGATTGAACCACGAGACATTGGTGTTTTTCTCTGGAAAATCGAAATTTAAAATCCCCAGATAATGACTTACATACAGCGAATCTACCAAAAGGGCTTTTTCAATACTGGCACCACTCAGATCCATGGCGTACATTTGGTTTTTTAGCAACTGCAATTCAGCCAGACCTGCATAGGCCATGCTGACCGAATATACCCAATCCAGGCCGTTGTTGTTAAAGGTGTTGGCATGGATTACAGCATTTTCAATGCTCTCTGTCCCAAGCATAAACTGGTAATGTGTTCTTTCATAATCGCCAGCCAAAAAAACACCACTGTCAGCATAAAACCGATTTTGTTCAAGCAAAAGCTCTGACAAGCCCATGTCGATGCTCAGGGTGTGAGAAAAATCATTGTTTCTGAGCATGATGCTACCCTTGACTGAATAGCTGTGATTGATTTCAAGACTACTCTTAAAATAACAGTTTTCGATGGTCATGGGATATCGTCCCATAATGCTCGCATTCTCAAACTTTATGGGGCATTCAAAAACACAGCCCACCATATTAAATTTCGATAATTGGGCATTTGAGATAATCAAATAGGCACCCTCGCTAAGGACAAACTCGCAATTGTATAAATTGATCTTTTTAGTGCCTAGGTCTGCCAGGGATAGTATATAATGAAACACATAATGCTTGCTGTGCTTCAATACCTTATCATCCTCGGAATCAGTAATATAATAATCACTCAGTGTGATGTCTTTTTGTTTCGTATTTAGAAAACCAAGAAAGCGGCTCAAGTTAATGGTGTCCTTGGCCCAGGCCACTTCAGAAGCTACTTCTTCCAATTCCTCTTCTTCCTCTTCTTCCTGTGCCACTAATGTGGCACATATGAATAATGCTATTATGAGCAGCCATAATCCTCGAAAAAGTAGCTTCATGCTTATTGTTTTAGAATTTCTTTCTTAAGGTTTACCTTGCGAACACTGTTGTCATAATCAAAATCAAACAGCAGGTCGCCAGAATCTCTAAAAAGTTTTATGGAATTCATATCCAGCCAGTCATTGGCTTCACCCACATAGATACCCGACAATACTTCCAATAAAATATTTCCACTCTTATACTTTACAATACGAATCCGGGCATCATGACTAATCTTGATTTTGTCGAGAATGATATCCTGTTCCTGATTGGTTTTAATGGCAATGATTCCACGCTCATTTTTAAGAAATTTCATCAGGCCTAAATTCTTGTAGATGCCTGAAGCATAATTTTTAAAGCGTTTGTTATAGGTATTGAAGGTGGTTTTGATGTCACCTCCATGGATGGGAACAGGTTTGGATTTCAATAAATTTAAGGCTGAAAACAGTCCGGCGATTGTAGCCTCATACTCCTCATTTTTAAGTTGTAAGTCCTTTTCATACAGTTCCTTGGGTATGTCAACTTGTTCTGAGGAATTAAAGTTAGTATAAGCCTTGCTCCGCATACCGGCTGTGGCATAAAACGAACCGGTGATGAGGGCGTTCCCATCTTGGTCCATTTGTATACCATAATTTGAAAAAGTTTCGCTGGCACTATACAGTTTTGCCTTGATTTTCTCTCCTTTAGGATTGAATGTGGCAGCAAACATAAAATCGGAACTCTGATCAAGTTTATCTATACCACCTTTTTTAAGCCATTGGGTGCTTCCATCTGCGCTAAGCTTAGCCAAAAAAACATCAGATCCCCCATTTGTTTCAATGGATATTCCAGTGAAATTGAGCCTGTTTTCAAGGCTGCCATATACATACAGGTTTTCGTCAGTCCCCAATGACATACTGGTGCACATATTGTCACCTGCACCTTCACTTCCTCTCAACCAAAGGGGTTGAAGATCAGCATCCATTTTAATGATAAATGCATTCCTGTTATTTCCTTGAGTATTCAACTTTTCACTACCTGTATTCATCTCTCCTACATAATAACCGCATATATACAAGTTGTTTTCAGTATCAAATACTACATCCTGCAGTCGGTCAGCTTTAAACCCACCGTAGGAATTTACCTTTTGCCAGGCTTTCGAAGCCAATTGTTGCTGTCCAAGCTGGTAGTTGAGAACATATACATCAGGAACCTCCTCCTTTACCTGAGATAATACCATACCCAAGGGGGCTCCATAAAAGGTTGGATCAGCCAACAGATACACCTGGTCTTTGAATACCAAATGTAAACCATCTTCTTGGGTTCCCATCCTGACAGCTGTGGCCATATGGCCGGGGTAAGCCAGAGCAATGACATCCTTTTTAAGAATGGTTTTTACAAGATAAGCGAATAAGACCGATCTGTCTTCACAATCAGAATAGGGGTAGTGAAGCACTTCATCAGCAAAAAAGTATCTTTCTCTGCCATAGGCTTTTTGGTCCGTTTTATAATCAAAGGCTTGCTGAGCAAAAGCCAGTAAAATATTGGCAGATTCCATATCAGATTTACCTTCTAACACAGGAGCAAAGGCATTGGTAAATGCATTCTTTGTCCTTTCACTACATACGGAATTGAAATATACCCTGATATCTGATAGTGGGATACTCTCATAAAACCTGATGACCTCTTCATCATAGGCCAGATTAACCGTGTAAGCTTCACCGGCGTAGCAGAAGTTGTAATCCCTGCTTTTTTTAGCTGGGTTGGTGTATAGAGGCTTTCCAATGCTGACATCCATTATCACATCGGCTTCAGGGAAATCCTTTTCATAGGTTTGAATGGATATGCCCTTGCTGTTTAACACATAATAATCAATCCCACCTATGGTGACCAGATCTGTATTATAGAGGCTGTAAACAAAAGGTAGCATAAGAAACAACTGAGAATCGCTGTAGCCCACTTTGGCTTTGTAACGGCTTCTGCTGAGCATACACCACTCGAACAATACCTGCTTGTTCTCATCGTTTGGGTAGATTTCCCGGCCACAGTGCTTGATCAACTGATAGTAACCCCATTGGTTAAGGTTTAAGATGGTGGATACCTCGCCAATCTGATACAGAAAATCATTGTAATTTAATTCAGACATATCCATCCAAAAGGCAGATATATTCTCAGGACTTGCCTGGTTAAACTCAAGCCCAAAGAAGGATGCATCAAGTTCGAAATAAAGTGGCCAGCCCAGAAACTGTACATCCACCTTTCTGATGTCAAATGATCCGCCTTCCGACTTTTTTATTCCGGGGCTTACAGGTCCCTGATAGGTGATGTGGGCAGCCAGCACCTGATAATCCAGTGTTTGGCTAATAGATTCAACAGTTTCAGCCTTAATTATGGTTTCAGGCTTGGGAGATTCTGAATCTATGTCCTTCCTTTCAGTAGGGTAGTCATCAAAATTCTCGGATAAGTAGGTTGAGAATTCAATGTCTATTTCGGATACGAAATTGTTAAATTTTTCCTGAGTTTCTTTCTCAAAACTGCTGTATTCTTCTCGAATTTGTTTTTTAAAATCCTCGAAGGTCTGGGCAATCGATAGGTTTATTAGGATTGAGAAAAAAAGTAAACAGGCAAACAGATTACTTGGCCTTTTCATTCTTTTGGGGTTAAAAGTCGAGCATATCGTCAACTTTCTCGGCCTGGATCGTTGTTTTTTCCTTAAGCTCTTTCCTGATAATGTCTTTGGCCATATTCAAGGCATCTGCATAGCTGTAACCAATGGTGACAAATACTTCCTTATTCTTACCAATGGCTCTGTCTGCTTCAAATAAAGTGGTGGTACGCCCCATTTTGGTGCCTACAATCGACTTGAAAGTGGCCACTGTTTCTGTGATGGAAGCAGCCTCTTCAGCATTCAACTGGGCATTGGCAATATTGGTTTCCACCAGTCCGGCAACTTCAGTGCCTACTTGCCCCGCAAGATTAACTTTGGCCACCTCATAGGCTTGTAATTTTGCTGCAGAATGAGTTTCTCCCACTGATCGGGCATCAGCCACAAACCATTTTTTGGCTCCTTTGTCGTCAGTTTCGTATCGTTTGACCCATGTGTTTTCAATTTGCTTTTCCATGGGTAACTGACCGGGTGCTACTTTAAAACCGTCTTTCTTAAGTTTTTTAGCTTCTTTTCTTGCTTCTTTCATTGCTTTCTTGTGGATGTCTTTCTTAATTTCTTTAACTGATTGTGACATCACTGGTGTTGCAATTACAATTGCCAGGGCGATTGCAAATGCTGATAAAATGTTTCTCATGTGAGTTTGGATTTTTGGGTTAAAATGTGCTTTAGATTCATGTATTTATGATCAAATATAAAAAAAATTTCCTATTGTTATAAAATTAACAATAAAAAAATGTAATTTTAAATTTATTTTCCAAAGGATGACAACAATTGCTATACGGAGCCTGAGTTGCCCGTTTTGCCAGCATGAAATGACAAGCTATGAGATCATGTCTTACCATGTCTACTCAAGCGAGACCTATTCAGATGGTTTTGTGGAAAACAATCCTCCTATGCTATCCAATTCAAACATTTTAATTTGTTCTGATTGTCACAAACCATTTTGGAGGTCGGATATAAAAATGAAAGACCCTCACGAGGAAGGTATATCAAACGATAAGCTTGATGGCCTACCAAAAGTGATGGATATTTTTGATTTGAGTTTTGCAAAGGATGAGGACTTCTCTATAAGTATGTGCATATATTACCAGCAGCTACTGGATAGTGGCTTCGCTAATACGGAAGAAAGAGAGTTCGAGCTTCGCATGAAGCTCTGGCATCAGATTAACAATGAATTCCGCTATTTTCCGAGCTCTTGGATTGATGCTTTATTACAGAATGAACTATCACTCTATATTAAAAGGAATAAAAGGAGGCCTCGGAAGCATGATAAAGAAGCTGAAATACGGCCATTATTCAGAAGCAATCTGAAACAACTTCTTAGTATTTTTAAGGCAGAAAGTGAGGAAGATTACCTGCTACGTTCTGAAATCTACCGTGAGTTGGGAGATTTCAAAAGAGCAAAGAAACAATTGAAAATGATTAAGGAACTGAAAAATACCAAAACCTATAAAAAAATTAAACGAGCCATTGTGTTGAGAAGAACAAGCGTTTTTAAAATAACCTAAAAAGACTTTACCCATGAGAATTAGCATTCTAATTATTAGCATCTGTTGTGCTATTAATTTTTCCCTTAGTGCACAGGACATTGAGAGTTTTATCCTCAAAGCACCTGAAAAACCATTCTATACGGTTAAAAAGATTGGTGTTTTGGAGTTTGATTGCAGCAATAACCGAAGAATGAATCAAATGATGACAGATTTCATAGTCAGTGATTTGCTAGATCAGTACCGGGGTATCTATGACAAGCAAAGCAAATATTGGGGACTGAAAAAAGGAAAAGAAGGGCAGACCTATGTAAAAGGTGTAAAAACCGATTTTTATCAGGTTATTGAAAGGGATCAACTTCAGAAAGTGTTGAAAGAGCAACGTTTGTCAGTGAGTGGTGCTATCAATGAAGGTTCTGCTGCAGAGGTGGGTCGCATACTCGGACTCGATGTTATCATCATGGGAAATGTAAGTTATAACCATAGGGATGAAAAGGGAACCAGTATTCTTGGCTTGGCAAGCTCATCCAATTCCAATTGTACCAAGCGGGTGGTCAACGCTAAAGGGACCATGAAAATGGTCTCAGTGGAAACCGCTCAGATTATTGGAACTAAAACTGCTCAAACAAGCATGTCCATGCAAAAATGTGACGACCAACGCTCCGCTATTCCCCGACCCGAAGTTATGGCAGAAAGCTGTTTAAAACAGCTTGCCAGAGAGTTTACTGATTATTTTGCGCCTGGATACCAGTATATTGAATATGATTTCGAAAGGATCAAATTAAAAGCCTTCCGAGCCAAAGGAAAGGAAGCTTTGGGCTTTGTACAGAATGGTGACCTGGATCATGCCTTTCCCATAGTTTATGCCATGTTTGAAGCAGACCCATATAATCCAAAGGCTGCGTATAACCTGGGTATCCTTTACGAAATGGTGGGCTCTTATACTGATGCCTATGAGTATTATGGCATAGCTTATGAGCTAGACTATACCAATGAAAAATATGGAGAAGCCACCAAACGATCCAAAGCAGGTATAGGTCTTAATGAGTATCTGGAAGATATTGGCAGACCAGTGGAAGCTTATACCTTTACAGGAGACGGGGTGGCCAGTGCATTGGCAGATCGAGTGGCTGTAAAAGGCAGCAGTGGCGACAGGGTGTCAGTGTATGAACTGCCTGATAAAGGTTCCGGAGTAACGGCTAAAGTTCCGGGAGGGCTTGAATTTAAGGTCATTGAGAAAAGCGGATCCTTTTACAAAATCCAGTTAAGAGGCAGCAAAACTGGTTTTATTCATAAATCAGATGTAAAATAGGTAGACCGATAAAACAGCCAAACCATTACAAGTTAAAAAGATGTAAACATGCAACATTCCAAAATATTCCTGCTATTTCTTATACTCTCATTATCCCATACAATATTTGCACAAAAACCTGCATGGGCAGATTACCACAAAAGGCAAGCTTTATATCCTGAGTCTGAATACCTGGTGGGTTTTATGTCTGGAGTAGCAAGCGTTGGAGATGAGATAAGCCAATTGAAATTAACCTATGAAGCTCTGGCGAAAGATAAGTTGGTACAATTGATTCAGGTTGAAATCCAGACAAATAACAGCCTGAATATTTCCAATGTCAACGGGCAGTCAGAAGAAGCCTTTTTATCCAAAAGTGTATCTGTGTCAAAGGCACAGCTTAACGGTTTGACAATACAATCATATTATGACAGAAAAAAGAAAGAAGTCTTTGCCATTGCTTTTGCCAATAGAAAGGAACTGGCTTTCTATTATTATAATATGATCAAGTCAGGTCGTGAAGATGTAGAACAAAAGCTAGCTGAAGGACGTGCTTATGAGAAGAAAAGGGACAAGGAGAATGCTTTGAGATCCTATTACGAAGCCATGCCGATCATAAGTAACATAGATGAATCAAGAGCCTTGTTGATCGCCTTAAACAGAAAAATGTATGCCCAAATTCATGCCGAAGATATCAATACACTGAAAGTGTCCATCATCGAATCCATCGAGAACCTGCAACAGGCCGGGGACCTAAACATTGGTGAGGTGGCCTATTTTGCTGCCTATGGCTTGTATTTACAATTGGGTGAAATCAACATGCCGATGGTCATTGATAGGCTGGAATATGAAACCACAGGACTGGAAAGCCGTTTTTCAAAGCGTTGGTATCAGGAGCTGACAACAGCGCTAAAGAAAGCCGGGGGCTATGTCATACAAAAGTCTCACCATCCTTCATCCAATACACTTGTTGTTGGTGGAAACTATTGGCAGGAGGGTTCCTTATTAAAGATCAATACCATGGTCAGGCAAGGGGAGGAGTTGAAAGCAGTGGCAAAAGCAAGTCTTAGAAAAGACTGGCTTGAACAAGAGTCATTGGACTATATACCCTCAGCGCTTGTGAAAATGGAGCAACTGCAACCATATGCGTTGAGCTTGATCAGTAAACCGGATTTCATTAAAATGGGACAGGCATCTCTGGTTCCCATTCAGGTACAGGCCTTTGAAGTCAGGAGTGAAAAAAACACACCTGTTAAGAATCTAAGTCTGGTCCTGCAATTCTCAGACGAGGATACTTTTCTGGCCCACGGAAAAACAGATGATAATGGGATGGCAAATGTCTTCATACCTGCTATAGAAAGAAGTGATGAAGTGATTAGTTTTCAATTGGGTGTTGACTTAGCAGAATACCTGGGTATTTCCAGAGATGATGCCTACTGGTTGACAGCCAGCCGTCAAAACCCTGTGACACCTATTAGTATTGACATGCTATCCAGGCGTCCTACCATATATATCCAGACTGAAGAAATGATTCAAGGCAAAACACTGAAGATTCCAATTATTGAGCCAGCTCTCAAAAACAAATTGGTGGAACATGGGTTTCATTTTGTTGACAAGGCCTCTGAGGCGGATTTTGTGATCAAGATTCAGGGAAATACCACCACCACAAGCAAAGCTCAGGGACTGGCCTTTGCTTACCTGGATGTGAATATGTCGCTGCTGGATGTCTCAAAAGATGAGGAGATTTTTAAAACCAGTGTAAACCAGATAAAAGGTGGGAGTAGCAGCATTGAAAAAGCAGCAATGAAAGCCTATAATATGGCCTCCGACTTACTGGTGGAGCAACTTGAAGCCTCACCTTTAGGGCAACTAACTAATCACTAGCTTTTCGCTTCACTGTAGTCTGCAATAAATGATCAATAACCTTTTCTGGTATAGTTATTGGTTTCTTTTCAGACTAATAATCAAGAAATTTTCTTGCCAAATGAGGTATTTTATATATTCGACTATCATCCTTTTGGTGATTTGCTCTGCTTGCCACTATCCATCTGCTCCACTTCATGGGGACGAGAATCCAAAAGTGAAGCAGGTATTGTCTCAACTGCTTCAGGAAAATGAAGTTCCTGGGATTAGCTTTGCTCTTATCCACCCCTCAGGAAAGCAGGAGGCGGTGAGTGTTGGCCTTTCCGATATCAAGTATGCCAGCCCATTAAAGGTTTCTGATGTGATGTTTTCGGGCAGTGTGGGTAAAACCTATGCGGTTGCCCTGCTTATGAAACTGATAGATGAAGGAAAAGTGAATGTGAAGGATCGCTTCATTGATTATTTCCCTGAAAAGGACTGGCTCAATCAACTGCCATATATGGAAGACATTACCATTGCACAATTGTTACAACACAGCAGTGGCTTACCCAGGTATGTGATGCAGGATCAGGTGTGGGATAGCCTGAAATCAAATCCAGATAAAGTCTGGTCTTATTATGATCGTCTATCTGTGGTTTTCAATAAGGAGGCTGTTCACCCGGCAGGTGCTGATTGGTCTTATTCGGATACCAATTATCTGTTACTGGGTATGCTTATAGAAGCCGTGTATGGACAAGCCTATTATGATATCATTACCGAGGAATTACTGATGCCGCTTAAACTGAAAGCTACCTATGCAGCTAATCACCGCGACATTCCTTCATTAATTACCGGGTATTCCAGGCTTCCTGATATGTTCAGAATGCCGAAAGTAGTGGTCACTGATGGCCAATATGTCTTTAATCCTCAAATGGAATGGACAGGCGGAGGTATGGCATCAACCACCTTAGATCTAGCCAGATGGGCGAAGTATTATTTTGAGGCCAGTGCTTTTTCAAAAGAATCCCTCGCTTTTGTGACCAAACCAAGTGAAACTGGCCAGTACATTGACGAACAACTTTCCTGTGGAAGTGGGAGTTTTGTTTTCCATACCAGTCTGGGTGATGCTTATGGACACACTGGATTTGTACCCGGTTTTGTATCCATCTTTGCTTATTTTCCAGATCATCAAATGGCTGTGGCGCTTCAAATCAATTGTGATTATGCCAAGGAGAAAATGTCATTAATGGACTATGTACTCCGTGTTTTGAAAGAGGGATACGGACTCAATTAGAATATCAGTTAATCCAAGAAGTGCGATATATGACTGTGAAACAATCATTTATAACAGTATCTTGGCTGGCTTGCCTGCTGCTAAGTTTGAATACCATGAAGCTTTATGCACAAGATCAGCCGCTTCTGTTAAAGGAATTCATCAATAATCAATTGGTTCGTGAGTATATCTATAATCCTCAAGGTTTATTGGTGGAAGAGAAAAGCAAATCGATATATACTAAATATACCTATGATGATCAAGGCTTGTTGATAAAGAAAGAGGTGTATATTGATCCAGGCTTGTACAGCAGTTCCTCTGAGCTTGTAAGATCATTTCAAATGAGAGAGAAATGGGCAAGTCCTGAGATATTTGATGTAAGTCAAAGCACTTCCTATAGGTATGATCAGACAGGAAAATTGAAGCGGGCATCCAATCATTTAGGTACAACAACGTATACCTATGACGGAAATCAAATAACCATGGCCACACACCGGCACGAGGGAGAAATAAGCAATCAAATAGAGTTTAGATATGACAAAAGAGGCAATCTGATCAGGCGAACTCTTTATCATGGTGTTAAAGCTAAAGGTGTGGACCCCATGCAGCAAACACGTTTCAAATATGATAAGAAAGCCAACCCATTTCAATGGAGGTGCGCTAGCCCTGAGCCAGGAATATACACCAATCCTAACAATGTGACCATGATCCAATCAACATTATTTATGGAAGCTAACGGTAATGAAACACAAACCAACACAATAAGTTATTCCTATGAATACAATGATCAGGGGTACCCTACAGTGAAAAACCAGCATACTTCATATATTTATGATGAGTAAGCAAATTTTTGTTTATTTGTGATGCATACTACAAGTGATTTTTTGACAGCGATCAATTATGAAACAAGCTTTCTCAAAAACGCCATTGGGTTCTGGTGGTACTTTCCTGAAAAATGTGTTTATCAAGGCAGCTACCTATGAAGGTATGTTTGAAAAGGGCCAACCCAGCAAGCAATTGATCGATCACCATGTGACGCTGGCCAAGGGTGGGGTAGGACTTAGCACAGTTTCCTATGGGGCAGTCTCTGAAAAAGGGAAAACATTTAAGGAACAAATGGTGGTGTCAGAGAAGACATCTGCAAAGCTTAAATTGTTAGCCAATGAGGTACACGCTGCAGGTGGAAAAATCTCCATGCAGTTAACCCATTGTGGTTATTTCTCGAAAAACAAAAAAGTCAATCCGCCCCTGGCCCCAAGTCGTGTGTTGAATACCTATGGTTTGTTATCAGGGATGGTTTTTTCCAAGGCAATGAACACAGCTGATATGAAAGAAGTAGCTCAGGATTTTTCCCTGGCAGCTACTTTGCTTAAAACCCTAGGTTTTGATGCAGTTGAAATCCATCTCGGTCATGGATATTTGTTGAGTCAGTTTTTAAGCCCCTGGTCAAACAAAAGACGTGATGCCTATGGTGGAAGCATAGAAAACAGGGCTCGATTTCCTTTGGAGGTTGTGGATGCGGTAATTGATAAGGTAGGAGAGGAATTTCCCGTTCTGGTTAAGCTAAACCTTTCGGATGGGTTTAAAGGTGGATTTACACTGGATGATTGTAAATATGTGACCAAAGAACTGGAATCCAGGACTTGTGCAGCCATCATATTAAGTGGTGGATTTACAAGTAAAACCCCTTTCTATCTCATGAGGGGTAAAGTTCCTCTTTGGGGTATGATTCAAAATGGACGAAACTGGCTTGAAAAAATTACCATGGCTTTGTTTGGTCCTTTTATTGTGAGACCCTATCCCTATACTTCAAATTTCTTTCTTGATCAGGCCAGGGAAATAAGACAATCGGTGAACATTCCATTGGCCTATTTAGGAGGGGTAGACTCCATGAAAGGTATTGAAGAAATACTTGAGGAAGGCTTTGACTTTGTTGTGATCGGCCGGGCTTTAATTCATGATCCTGAGTTTATTAATAAGCTGGAAACCAGGCAGATCAAGCAATCGAATTGCGACCATTGTAACAAATGCGTGGTGGAGATGGATCGGGATGGTATACGATGTGTTTTACGAGATGAAGAAGCAAAGATGGTGTCCTGGCAAACCAATGTGGCTCGTCGTACCAAAAGCCGTGCGTAAAACATTCAGGCATAGTGATATAAGGAAACTTATTCTCCTTCCTTTACTTGGGGTCATGATATATTATTAAGAATAATTATAAATAAAGTGCTCAAAAGTAGCTTCTGATCCCCTAACTTAATATACCTTCGCGCCCATAATAGTCGACCATGAATTTACTTAATATGCGTGTTGAGGTAATGAAGACCCTCGAGAAATCGATGGACTCTTTCCTTAAAAAATACTTGAAACCGGTAGAAGAAACCTGGCAACCAGCTGATTTTCTACCTGATGCTACAAAGGAAAATTATTTTGAATCCATTAGGGAAATTCAGGGGCAAGCCCGGGAGATGGATGACGACCTGCTTTCTGTTCTTATAGGCGACACCGTTACTGAAGAAGCCTTACCTACCTATGAAGCCTGGCTTATGAACATACAGGGTATTGATCAGGAAGATAAAAAAGGCTGGTCACAATGGGTGAGGGCATGGACGGCCGAAGAAAACCGCCATGGGGATGTGTTGAATCGCTATTTATACCTTAGCGGTCGCGTAAATATGCGTGAGGTAGAAGTATCCACACAACATTTGATTAACGATGGTTTTGATTTGCAAACTGCCAATGATCCATACCGGAGTTTCACCTATACGAGCTTTCAAGAAACCGCTACCAATCTATCTCATAGAAGGGTAGCCACCTTGGCCAAGCAATCGGGCAATAGTCAATTGGCAAAATTGTGTGCTTTTATTGCTTCTGACGAAGCGAGGCATGCTAAGGCATACAAAGAATTTGTAAGGCAAATCTTTGAGTTAGATCCCAGTGAAATGATGCTGGCTTTCGAAGACATGATGAAGAAGAAAATTGTGATGCCAGCGCATTTCTTGCGTGAATCCGGAGGGAAAATAGGAGAGTTGTTTGATTATTTCTCGGATGCTGCACAACGTGCCATGGTATATACCACACAAGATTATATTGATATTTTGAATGGTTTACTCAAAGACTGGCAAATTGAAAACGTTAGCGGTCTTACTGATACAGCTGAAGAAGCCAGAGACTATTTGATGGCATTACCCGATCGGTTGCAGAGGATTTCAGAACGCATCCGGGTTCCGGAGAAAAACTTTAACTTTAAGTGGATCAAACCACAAACGGTGGGTATTCTTGGGTAGCAGCTTTGAAATTTTCTGTGTTATGACTGACCGGCTAACCATCCGGTTGAATAGGCTATTTGCAGATTGTAACCACCTGTTTCAGCATCCACATCGATTATTTCTCCTGCAAAATAAAGCCCGCCGATGATTTTTGATTCCATAGATTTGGCCTTGATTTCCTGGGTAATAATACCTCCAGATGTAATAATTGCCTCTTTAAAAGATCGGTGATTGCTAATGGTAAAAACCAGGTTCTTAAGCAGGTATCTGATTTTCTTCCGTTCCTTACTATTCACCTGATGGCATTCCTTTTCTGGATCAAATCCCAGCAATTTGATAAATACCGGAACCATACTCATGGGTAGCCAGTATTTTAGAATATTGACCAATTTCTTCTTGCCGTGATCATTTAAATCCCTGATCAATCTTTTATCGAGTTTGATATCGTCAAGACCCGGTTTCAGGTCGATGCTCACCTCTACCTTGTCTTTCTGCTGCAAGGCAGCCACAGCAATTCGACTTAAGGTAAGAATGATGGGGCCAGAAAGGCCAAAATGGGTAAATATCATTTCCCCAAAGGCATCGCCCGCCTTTTTGCCGTTGATCCAGACATTCGCCTGCACATTCTTTAGATTAAGGCCTTGCAATTGAGGAGCTATATCTGCGGTGGTTTCCAAAGGTACCAATGCAGGACGTGCTTTTTCAATGGTGTGTCCCAAAGCCTGTGCCAGTTGGTAGCCTTCCCCATTGGATCCTGTGGCCGGATATGATTTGCCTCCGCTAGCCAGTACTATTTTCTGGCAATGGAAGAGCTGCCCGTTGGCTTTAAGTCCGGAAACCCGCTTTTGCTCAGTTAGAATTTGCTCCACACGCATGCCACATTGTATGGAAGCGCCCTTCTCTTTTACCCATTGTAATAAAGCCGCCAATACATCTGCCGACTCACGGCTGGTCGGGAAATACCTGCCACCCCGTTCCAGACTTGTGTGGACTCCATATTGATTTAGAAGTGATAGAATATCCTTATTGTAAAAACTGGAGAATGCATGTTTCAGAAATCGTCCATTGGGATACACATGTTTAATGAACTCTCCGATGGGTGCATCATTGGTAATATTACACTGACCTTTTCCTGTAATCAGCAGTTTACGACCTTCCTGACGCATTTTTTCAAGAACCAGAACTTTTTTTCCAAGTTCTGCTGCTCTCCCTGCTGCCAGCAAACCAGCAGGGCCTGCACCAATTACAATTAGGTCGTAAGTTGACATGAGCTGCAAAGTTATCTTCTATTTTAGAATGGCAGTGATAAATCTATAGAAGTATCCTTATTATGATGAAATTAAATCGATAAGAATCAGCCTATGCTGATCGGTAATCTAGCTACCGCCACTGGCATTTTTAAATTATAAATGTATATTTGCTAACCTGCTAACCTAGGAACCCGTGATAATGAGCTTATTACATCACTGGAGTTTATTTTATGAGTTTATTGAAACGAGTCCGGCGTTCCCTCTCCGAAGAGAATGATTTCAAACGCTATTCCCGCTATGCCATTGGAGAAGTCGTTCTCCTGGTGATAGGAGTATTGATTGCACTGCAAATCAACAACTGGAATCAGGAGCGCCGAAATAATAAGATTAGACTTGAAATTCTTGAAAACCTGAGTGAGGAGTTCGAGATGAATAAGGAAGAATTGGCCTTTAATGCTGAGATGGCCAACGGTATAGCCAACAGCACCTTTATATTGCTGGAAATGATGGGCCCGGATTATGAACGCTTCGATCCGTTGATCGTTGATAGTCTGTTGTCGGTGGCCTTCCTTACTCCAAATTTCCTGCCCAATCGCGGAGCACTCACTGATTTACTTAATTCGGGTAAGCTCAATTATCTGAAAAGTGATGTGTTGCGAAGTTATTTGGTTTCCTGGGATGCTTATATTGATGCAGCATCCGAATATGGTAATGATATTGAAAAGACCATGACCTTAATAGTGCTTCCTTACCTCTTTGATAAAGTGTCCATTAGAAATATAGACCGTAAGTACAGTCCTGGGAATCGTGCACTTACGGCCTCACCTTTTAAGGTTGATAACAGAAAGATTCTTAACGATCTTAGTTTTGAGAATATGATGGATGATCATTATTATCGCATGACTGACCTGATCTGGTTTTATTCCTTATTGGAAGCGGAAATGAATGATACTCACGATATTATTCTTGAAATCCTGGAAAGGGATAATCGCAAAAATAAAGCCTGGAAGCTGTTATTCTAAGTTCCAGTATTCATAATTATTTAACATTATCTTGATATGCTGTGCGATTATTATTACTATTTTTGATTTAAGTAAACTCACCTTGGCCAGAAATTCTACGTCTGGCAAGAATTAAATTATCCACTATGAAACGAATTAGCTTTTTTATCCTATTGGTATTTGGCCTTATAACAGCTTTATCAACTTTTGCACAACAAACACTTAACCGTGAAGTATTGCCGATTTTGGTTCCCGAACCGGATACCTATACCGAAATTGATGCGAGGAAAACCACGCCTCCCGAACCATTTTTTGTAACCCCTCCTGAAGGAGCACCCAATGTGGTGATTGTTTTGATTGATGACCTTGGCCTGGGTGCAACCAGTGCCTTTGGCGGACCTATTCAAACACCTACTATGGATAAATTGTCACGCAATGGCTTACGTTATAACAACTTCCATACTACTGCACTGTGTTCTCCAACCCGTATGTGTATCAAAACAGGAAGGAACCACCATACAACCAATACCGGGTCCATCATGGAAACCGCAACAGCCTATCCAGGAAATACAGGTTCTTTGCCGAACAGTGTGGCTCCTTTGGCTGAGATGTTACGCTTGAATGGATATAGTACGGCTGCCTTTGGTAAATGGCATGAAACTGCAGCCTGGGAAACCAGTATTTCTGGTCCCTTTGATCGTTGGCCCACCCATCAGGGATTTGATAAGTTTTATGGATTTATCGGAGGTGAAACTGATCAATGGGCCCCATTAATTTATGATGGTGTTAAAAAAGTAAATCCACCCAAAATGGATAATTATCACTTCACTACTGATATGACCAACCAGGCTATAAACTATGTGAAGGCCCAGCAATCCATGACACCTGATAAGCCTTTCTTTGTATATTTTGCTACGGGAGCCGTTCACGCACCCCATCATGTTTCCAAAGAGTGGTCCGATAAGTATAAAGGTAAATTCGACAAAGGTTGGGATAAAATCAGAGAAGAAACCGTGGTCCGCCAAAAGAAAATGGGCATTATCCCTGAGAATACCAAGCTGGCTGATAAGCCTGAGGATATAAAGGACTGGAAAGCGCTTACCAATGATGAGCGCAAACTATTTGCCCGACAGGCAGAGGTTTTTGCTGGTTTTATGGAAATGACGGACTACGAAGTAGGCCGCTTAATGGATGCCATTGAGGAAATCGGAGAACTTGACAATACTTTGTTCATATTTATTGCAGGGGATAACGGAACCAGTGCCGAAGGAGGCATGGTGGGTATGTATAATGAAATGACCTATTTCAATTTTGTTGAAGAGAAAGTAGAAGACCTTATCCCATTGATGGATGACTGGGGTTTGAAGAACACCTTCCCTCATATGGCAGCTGGTTGGGCTGTGGCTTTTGATGCACCTTTTATGTGGACCAAACAAGTTGCCTCTGACTTTGGAGGTACCAGGAATGGTGTGATCTTCCATTATCCTGATGGAATTGAAGAGAAAAATGGGATCAGATCTCAGTTTTCACATGCCATTGATATAGCTCCTACAGTTCTTGAAGTTGCAGGTTTGCCTGAACCAAAAGTTGTCAATGGGGTCCCTCAAACACCTATTGAAGGTGTGAGTATGGCTTATTCGTTTAATGACAGTGATGCTGCTGAGCGACATACGATTCAGTATTTTGAAATGTTTGGTAACAGAGCCCTCTATCATGATGGTTGGTTTGCCAGAACTATTCACAGAGCGCCTTGGGAGATGAAAGATTTCCCACCTCTGGAAGAAGATGTATGGGATTTGTACAATGTTAAAGAAGATTTTAGCCTGACCAACAACCTGGCAGATCAATATCCGGAAAAGCTTGAAGAAATGAAGAGTTTATTTATGTGGCAGGCAGAAGTCTATCATGTATTACCCATTGATGACAGAGTGGTGGAAAGAACCAATCCAGCCATTGCAGGCAGACCAGATATTATGGGAGGAAGAACATCGCTTACACTATATCCGGGAATGGAAGGTATGATGGAGAATACTTTCATCAATATTAAAAACAAGTCGTTTACCATAACAGCAGAACTTGATATTCCAGAAGATGGAGCCAATGGTGCCATACTATCACAGGGTGGTCGCTTTGGCGGTTGGTCCTTATATATGAAAGATGGAAAGCCTGAATTTACCTATAACTTCCTTGGGCTCGAACGTTATGTTGTGACTGTTGATGAAGAATTAAAAGAAGGTGCTGCAACCGTAACACTTGATTTTGCTTATGATGGAAACGGTAATGGAAAGGGTGGCTTGGCCACTTTAAGCACTGACGGTGGCTCAACCGCCGAAGCCCGAGTGGATAGAACCCAGCCCAATATGTTCTCTGCTGATGAAACCGCTGATGTGGGACTTGATAACCAAACACCGGTTGCCCTGGGAATTGGCTATGGCCCTGCTGAGACAACATTTACAGGAGAAATCAAAAAAGTAACCGTGGAAATTCGATAAGGCTAGAAGTTAAAAACCTAAAGATTATACGCTATGAAAAAGTATCTTTTATTCATGTTCATTCCATTTCTGTTCTCTTGTAGTCCAATGGCTGATCAATCAATCGAAAATATAGCTGTGGTTGAACAATATATTGAAGCAGTTGAAAACCTCGACTATGATGCTATGGAGGCACTACTTGATGATAACTATTTTGGTTATGGGCCGTCCTATGGTGACTCCATTGGAAAAGCCCAGGCGGTTGAAAGTTGGAAGTATAATGTGTTAAACCTCTACGAAAGTATCGATTACAAACGCTCCAGATCGTTCGCAGTAGTAGTGGATGACGGATACAATCAAGGAGAATGGGTTTCGAACTGGGGCGAATTAGTAATCACCTACAAAAGTAAGGAGTCTGTAAGCTTATGGGCCAATACGATTTACCAAATAAAAAATAGCAAAATTGTTAAAAGCTATACCTTCTACAATGAGGCTGATGCCTTGGAGCAGCTGGGATTTGTATTTGTTCATCTTGATGATTTTTAAAACTTAAAGCAAATTGAAATGAAAAGATTGTTATTAGTGATTGTACCCTTGCTGCTTTTCTCATTTACCAACGATTTAGTGGCACAGGAGAACACCAAAACCATTGCGCAAGGGCTTGGACTATTTGTGTTTCCTGCAAATGATCAGGAAAAGGATCAGCAGGAATTAGACGAATATAAATGCTATAAATGGGCTAAGGAGCAAACCGGCATAGATCCCATTAATCCACCTGAAGTGAAAGCAGCGGAAGTTGATCGCTCAGCTGATGGAACGGCAATTAGAGGTTCTGCGAGGGGAGCTGCTGCTGGAGCAGCCATTGGAGCCATTGCAGGCGATGCCGGAAAAGGAGCCGCCATCGGTGCAGTAGCTGGAGGTATAAGGGGAAGACGAGCAAAGGTTGTTGGCGATGAAATGGAACAACAACATAATAACCAGGCAGCTGCTCAAGCAGAAAAAGAAATGATGGCAAACTTTAATAAGGCTTTTTCCGCTTGTATGGAAGGTAAAGGTTATACCGTGAAATAGTATACGGACTTTTATTAAAATCAATGGCTTACAGTCCCTTTGCAGTTTGTTATGCGCAACAGCAAAGGGATTGGTTTTATATATTATTTTTGTATAACAAATTACCCTTACATTAATTTAAGTGCTGTATATGAAAAAATACATATTCTTAGTCCTTTTTGTATTTGGGAGCATGGCTTCCCAGTCACAAATTTTGATAACACTGTTGTTAGGTGATAAATTGAATTCAGAAAGTCTTGAATTTGGCCTCGATGGTGGTGTGAACTGGACACATATTTCTGGCCTGGAAACCAAGTCATTTGCCAGAAAATGGAATCTGGGATTCTATTTCAATATCCAAATGAAAAACCAGTGGTTTTTGCACACAGGCGTTTTGGTTAAGTCAAATTTCGGCGTAGACCATCTTACGGATAACGATATGAATACGCTTGGCGAACAAATCTATGAAACCTTGGATGGCGACCGCTGGGAGGGTGATTACAGCCATAGAATGAACACTTTCCAAGTGCCTGCCATGATCAAATACAAATTTAAAAACCATATGTATGTGGCCTTGGGCCCACAATTCAATCTGAGCTATAAGAGCTGGAACCAGTTTGATTCCGATGTGGAAGGAAGTGATGCCACATTGAAATCCTATAACCGTGAAAAAATAAATCGCTTCGATGTCGGAATAGCCGCAGGACTTGGGTATACATTGTTTAAGGGTACTGGATGGACTTTTGGGGCTAAATACTACTATGGCTTCCTGGATGTATTCAAAGATGTTTCTGGCACCAAGAATAGTTCTATCTATGCTGTAATAAATATTCCTGTGGGTGCAGGTAAGGCCAAAAAGAAAAGGGAAGAATCGAAGCTGGAGGAGCAAAATTAGTCTCCTCAAGTTTTAAAGTGATACTACAACTAATAATTATAAACATGAGAATAAATACAATGAAACAACTGGGAGTATTGATGCTTGCCTTGTTAATCCTTTCAGGCTTGCATACTCAGGCACAATATGCAACCAAAAAAGTCAGGTCAAAGCACCAGCAGTATACTGATAGTCTGAAAAATGTAGAATATAATTATGTCTTGCCCATATTAGGTCAGGGTGCCTACAAAAGAGGTTTTGATATTCCTTATCCCATGGGGGTAATGTTGAATGGAATTTGGATGGACCAAGGCATTGATATCTCCAATATGAAATTGGGTTTGTTGACTGACAACAAAGATATACCATTGACTGATGTGGATGAGTTTATTGGTTTCGGTGACAACCGAAACACTACTTATGGAGTGAATGTAAGGCCTGATTTATGGATATTCCCATTTCTCAATGTGTATGGTCTGTTTGGCTATGGGACATCCATAACAGAGGTAAATCTGGTTGCTCCTGTTGAGCTGAAATCCATTGTTGAGCAGAATGTAAGTACAGCAGGTGTGGGTGTGATGGGAGCATTTGGCATTGGGCCTGTATGGCTTTCTGTGGATGCTAACTGGACCTGGAACAAGCCGGAATTGCTGGATGACCCGGTATTGGTAAGGGTACTAGGTTTGCGATTGGGTAAGACATGGACTTTTAAGAGTCGGCCAGATCGCAATATTGCCGTTTGGGTAGGCGCCATGCGTTTGCATATGAAAAGCGAAACTGTTGGTGCGGTCACTATGAAGGACGCCTTACCTTCAGAAACCTGGGAAAGATTGGATGAAATTGTAAATAACTATGACCAATGGTATGATGGTTTGCATGATCGAGTGAAAGAAAGAGTTGATGAAACAGCCCTGCCAGATATTGTAGATAGTATGAGAGACGCTGATGGAAGTTCAACGATTCGTTACGGCATGGATAAACAAACGGTTGATAAATGGAATGGTGTAATCGGAATGCAGTACCAGCATAACAAACACTGGATGTTACGTACTGAGGCCGGTGTTATCGGAGATAGAAAATCCTTTATGCTGTCACTGAACTACAGATTCCTCGGGTTTAAGAAGTAGGCAAAATAAATTTAATTCCACGCGAAGTTTTAATGACCGCTTGAATACTGATTGAATAGTGCAAAGGCGAAAAAAAAAGGAATAGTTCAAAGAACTATTCCTTTTTTTTATAGTTGAATGTTGTTTTATTTTTCTACTTCTGGTGTACTCCAGAAAAGGCTGGATATATTAAATGGCTGAGTACTGCTCTTACCAGTTCTGGAGGCGATCCCATTCCCATCATAATACACACGACCGGTGTTATTTGGAATAAATACATTGTCCGGGTCACCTTGGTTGTCCAGCATATAGTTCGCTTGCTTGTAATCAACAATGCCACTTGGTGTGATCACACCACTAACCATCACCATTCCTTTGGCAATTGCTGTTGAGGCCGCATGTTTTACATCTACCATGATAACTACTGTAAACCTGTCTTCTTCACCACATATAAATCCACCAAGGCCATAATGGTTAACTGCACCACCATGAGCATCCCACTGTACAGAACCATTATCCTGATCCTGGTTCGAAAACGTGAAAAACAAATCGGGATACATGGAACCCGGCAGTTCTCCTGGTACGGTAGTGGATTCAACCATATGAGGTTTGGTAACATAGGAGCCCTGAACATCAGGAGGAGTACAGCCCGTGTTGATCACCATACCTTGTCCTTGCAATATCTGCAGAACTTCTTCAGACACGATGGCATTAATATCTGATGACAATCCATTGGGGTCCTGATTGCCGCAAGCTCCATAAACCATGCGCTCATAAGTGATGATCGTTGTGCTATTGCAGTCTTCGTAGGCCCCTGATTGTTTGCTGGCATATACCACCTCACTTTCATTTAAAACAGTGAATGTGAATACCACCGATGGGTGAGCGGCAAGTATAATGCCATCCTTAGTACTTTCATCACTCCAATACCATCCACCTGCTTCGGTGATCGTACCATATTGTTTGACATAGATCACACCATCAGTACCAAAGGCCAGTTTGGTGTCACTGGTATAACCCAGCTGAGCTAATAAGTCGAGCTCATCATTACTTCCACATCCTGAAATCAGTGCTTTGGATTCAGCAAAGGACCAATACTTTCGGTTATCATCAACTGACTTAAGTCCAACAGCTGATCCTGTTAATGCAGCTTCACGCTGCTCAATAGGCACTATATCGCCGGAAGGTACCCCTGGGAACTGGTCACCTGGTGAAGGTTCATCAAGATCTTTGGTACATGAGGCGATAAAGAGTGTAATTGATAATAGGGTGGTAATGAATAGAAAATTCTTTTTCATAGGTTTCGATTTGAGTTATTATTAGGGTTTTCAATCTCGCCCAGTGAGTGGTAACTCGGATGGCGAGCAGTGTCAACACAGCAATAAATGTTGTGCTGGTTTATTTCGGCTGCAAACCTAATAAAAAGAAAGTTATTTAGAAAATGTCTAAATAATGATATTTATCACAACATAAATACCTTAAGGAGAGTTCTGGATCGAGCTTGTATCCAATAACTAAAGCCAGAAGCGAATCAAAGTTAATGGCTTCATAAGTGCGTATTTCTAAGTAGCTTAGTTATTTCTGAGTTGGATTTATAAAAGCAATTAATCCGTTGCCAGCGAATAGGAGTACCTTGCTATTGATCGGTGAATCTAATACCGTCAGATATTTTTATTTTCAGAGCTTTCAGGGTCGGAACATTTGAAGCATATCTGTTTTATTGTGATTAATAGTCAACCAGCAGAATACCTGAATAGACCCCTTTAGAACCTCTCACACGAATGACATATTGACCTTGGTTCATATCCTGGGAAGATAGTCGGTATGAGTGTGCGCCAATGTGTTCAACAAGCTTTCTTCTGCCTTGCGAATCAAAGATCTCAACTGAAGTAATTTCTTCATTGTTTTTTAGAGATATTTCGGTCTCAGAAACTAGAGGATTTGGTTTAATCAACACATTTGAACTTCTATCACCACACGTATCATCGATACCTACGATGGTAGCCCCTTTTAATCTTATCTGATTTCCTATTCGAGAGGTGTCAGTGCTGTGAAAAATGGATAATACACTCTCATAATTACTAGTAAATAAAGGCCGAAAACTTACCACAAACTCTGAATTGCTGTTGGCAGGTATGACTACCGGCAAATCGGTAATTAGTTTGAACACGTGATTCCCAATATGGTGGCCATTTATGGCAACCGGATAGGGTTGGTTGTTTATGATATTCAGGCTAATTACAGAACTATCTCCCAATTCCGTGTTCTCAAAATGTAGTTCATCTTCTTCACAGGAAAAGAGTGAAGTCTCCCAATCGTGCTTACTTACGCGATAGCTGGAAAAAATGGAATCTACAGTATACACTTCAAAAACAACATCCTGGTCTTCGTTAAACTCAGTAAAGATGCATGGGTCCTTCGACCAATTGATCACAGAATTTCCGTTGTCAAGTCTTTGCATGCCACCCATGGAAGGCGAGAAGATGTCAGGGTCATGCCTGAATGCTTTTAGTTTTGATGATGTCATTTCTTCCTCATCGAGTTCAAATTCCAAGCCTCTTGAATAAGGTGGATCATGAAAGTTACCATTGTCAAATAAAACATAGGTGTCGTTGGAACTGATGTGATCAATGGTATGTTGCCCATAGAAAGGATCTTCTCCTTGCAAGGAAGAAAATTGATTATGATGACCGCCCCACCTCCAGATGATGTCCCCGTTGTTTTTATCAATCTTGGTAATTTCATTTAAGTATCGTGATGATAACAAGATATTCCACTCCTTATCGAATGAAATAGAATTGGCATGTACGTAATCGATGATATAGCCCTGTAGGTCAACAAAATTCGTATCACAATCAGTAATCTCGAAATGATCCCAACTATTCCATTCAAATAATACATTGTTCGAATCATCCATATGTTGAATTACGCATCCAATGACACTCGCATTGGTTTGGCCTCCATTTACAATTATACTCATGTCTATCTCCCTTATATCAAAGGCCAGTAACCAATAACTGTTGTCGCTCATTATTATCAGCTCATGTGGGTCTATGATATAACCGTTTTGGGAATTGAGTTCATTTACCAATGAAAAAGTGCCATTCAAGACTTTAAAGTTAGCGGTGCCTGCTGCAGAATTACCTCCAAAATAAGATAGATTCCCATTCTCTTGTAAAGTGAAGCCTTGTGCCCAACTGTTGAGAGGAAGTTTTTGAAAACAGATGGGAAACCCAAGGGTGTCAATAATAATAATGTATTTACTTGTGGTATTTCCAAGGTATGCACCAGACAGAAAATAATAACCAGGGTCAGGCTTTTCACTCACAGTGACTTCAAACTCCGGGAAATTCTCAGGAAGTTCATTGTATACCTGACATATAGCAGTCCCCATGAAGGATATCAAATAGGAAATCATGATAGTCTTCAGCACCTTTTGGTAGTTGTTGGTATTGAACATGTGTTGAAACATGGTTCAGTTTTTTGTTTTTATTAAAAGCTATTTAGCTTTATTCATTATATAGGATAATCAATGCCCATAGCTTCAAAAGTGCACGTTTTCAATAATGAATTGATACCTGAGAGGCTTTAAACAATCAATCCTTAACACAGCGAAGAGCAGTACCATGCCATTTAGGAGCTGAGGAAGTACCGGCATTGTCATTTTGACGAGTGATGGAGCCAAAGTAGTAAGACCAGTCTTCATTTGTTTCTCTTTCAGTAGTTGTCCAGAAAGCTGTGGCTTTTCTTAAGTTCCAGCTATAGTTGGCCCCTATACCGCCGGATCCAAGGGCTGTAAACCCACTTTCATTGGTGGCTCCCACATTTGGGGCATCCCAATGGTCTGATCCTTCCTCTTTTAGTTTTCCTCCAGCAACACCACTGCCGCCCAAATATTCTGTTAGAAGTTCTACTTCACTTTTGGAAGGCACATGCCATCCTGCCGGGCAGATATTTTTATTTCCATTGCTTGCCGGATCAGTCACATACCAATTATATAGGGCACCATATACTGATCCGATTTCGTCATAATTATCATCATACCAAGTATAAGCAGGGGTGGTCATATGCTGCCAACCCTGACCGTTTTCTTCATGCGGTATGCTTGTGCCATCATTATATTTGGTAGTTATTAAATTTTCTTTTAACCATACCTGTGTGCCAATGGTAACTGTGTTATAGGTATTTCCATCACCATCGGTAACAGTACTACTGCCTGCCAGTGTTTGGAATTGCAATGCATTTCCATAGCCTGTTCCTGCGGCATTGGTTGCATAAGCCCTTACATAATAAGATTGTTCGGTTGATAATCCTGTTAAATTGCTTTGAAAGCTGCCAATTCCAGTGCCGTCAATGGTTTTGCTATCATTGATAGTAGGGGAGGGAGAGGTACTCCAACAAACACCTCTTGAAGTAACGGTTGAGCCATTATCTGAGGTGATTTCACCTCCTGATATCGCAGAGTTTGTTGTAATACTTGTTACAATGGTCGTTGTTACCGATGGTACCTGAGCCTGATTTCCTAATGTGGTAAATTGTATTGAGCTTCCATATCCATTTCCTGAGGCATTGGTCGCATAGGCTCTTACATAGTAGACCTGTCCTGGGACCAGTCCAGTTATATTGCTTTCAAAGGGCCCGATACCTAACCCATCTATTGTTTTATTTCCTGAAACATCAGGATTAGAGTCAGTTCCCCAGCAAACACCTCGTGCAGTGACGGGAGAATCATAATTTTCTGTGATATTGCCTCCGGATGTCGCGGAACTCTCAGTAATATTAAAGACTGCTGTTGTTGTTACTGCAGGAACCTGGTCAGGTACAATATCATCACCATCGTCGTCGCAACTGACGGCCACTAATGCGATAATAGCAAATGTTATACCAGCAAGGTATTGGTAATAGGTTTTTGATCTCATAAGGTTGGTTTTTTGGGTAGGTACCTAAAAGTAAGCCTTTTATCAATACGAATTATAGTTTTCTTAGTAAAAGATGAAAACTTGGAGAGATAATTATTGAAATTGTAATTAAAACTACTAGATCGTATGATAAAGCTTCGATATAGGATATTGTAATGTCATTCTGAACGAAGTGAAGCCTATCACCGGCAGGCAGGAACCTCATGAATTGTTGCTAATTAACAGGGCTCTACATTCAAAATTCAACATTCCAAGATTAGCTCGCTTCGCTCCATGATGTTTTTTTGTTCGACTCCTTATGAAAACTGGTGTTTTCAAAAACGATTTTCCCTGAATATTGTCTTTCTGAACGCAGTGAAGAATCTCATCAGTTGTCATTTATTAACTAAGACTCTACATTCTACATTCTACATTCTGCATTCCCAAGATTAGCTCGCTTCGCTCGCTGATCTTAGGTGGGGTGGGTCCAATCAAAAATCCATCGTTTCGTATGATGTGTTTTTTTTGTCACCAAAGGAAAACTGCTGTTCAAATGACTGTTAAGCTTATATTTTGTCATTCTGAACGCAGAGAAGAATCTCATTAATTGTTAAATAGCATAAAGGAGTCAACATTCAAAATTCTTCACTCTACATTCATCAGATTAGCTCGCTTCGCTCGCTGATCTTAGGTGGGGTGGTCCAATCAAAAATCCTTCGCTACGCTTTGTGGATTTTTTTGTTTGTCGCCTTATGAAAACTGGTGTTTTCAAAAACGATTTTCCCTGATTATTGTCTTTCTGAACGGAGTGAAGAATTTCATCAGTTGTCATTTATTAACTAAAACTCTACATTCTACATTCTGCATTCCCAAGATTAGCTCGCTTCGCTCGCTGATCTTAGGTGGGGGTGGATTCAATCAAAAATCCTTCGCTACGCTTTGTGGATTTTTTTGTTTGTCGCCTTATGAAAACTGGTGTTTTCAAACGTCCTCAAACAAAAAAATCCCTGCACTTTGTGCAAGGATTTTTGATTGTCGGGGTAGCAAGATTCGAACTTGCGATCTCCTGCTCCCAAAGCAGGCGCCTTAACCGGACTGGGCCATACCCCGAATCGCTATCGTAAGCGGCGGCAAATATATATATTATTTTTATAAATACAGCCAGATTCTATAAATTTATTGGATGTAAATTTTGAGTATTCTGAATTGGAAAAGCGACGAGCGATTCACGTATCCAGTAATATGCTTAAACCTTCCTTTGTTTAGTTTTATCTTGGTGGGTGTTTATGGATTGAAGCCATCTTTTTTGAAGAAGAATAATCAGCAGTTCAGGGCATTACAGTTTTACTTGTAAAGGAGTTGATAATTATCAATCGTATTGTTGTGATATTGGTATGGACAAAGCGAGATGCATGACAAAAGCTGAAATACCTTTGCCGCAAAGATGTAAAGCATGGAAAAAACGACCCATAATGAAGTTAGGGATTCTAACTTCGATTCATCCAAAGAGCGTCTCAAGGAATTGGCAGCCATAAATCAAACCGTTAACATTCTTAAGGAAGGTAAGCCTATCCATGAAAGCCTCCAGAAGATATGTAACATCCTGCCCAGAGCATGGCAGTATTCAAGTTTTTGTAGTGCTAGAATTGTGCTGGATGATCAGCAGTGGACTTCATGCGAAGATTATGAGCTAAGCAGATGGAATCAAAAACAAACGTTTGAAACCAACCTTGGGCAACTGGGTCGATTGGAAATATGTTACAACAAAGCCTTTCCTGATTTTGATGAGGGACCATTTTTACTGGAAGAACGAAACCTTATTAATAACCTTTGCAAAATAATTCAGGGTCATCTGAACTCGAAGGAAAGCGAACAGCGTCAGCTGACTCAGATTATACCTGAGGAGGACAGGCAAACAAATAGTAGCTACCATTTGCTCAATCGCTTTCTGACGCAGCTCAACAGTGAAAGGGATGTGTATCATGATTTGATGCCATTTAAAGTAAAGGAGATCTTGCTGATTGCCAATTTATATGATGCTTTTAACCTGGAACAGGAAGGTAGTTTTTCAAACGATATTTTCAGTAATTATCAGCACCAGGATTTGTCTTTGATGCCCAGAATCACAGGAGTGTCAGGATTGGATGAGGCTTTAGAAGAACTACTGACCAAGCACTTTGATTTGATAGTTGTTATGCCAGGTGTTTTCCTTGAACAGGCTTTTGAAATAAGTGAAAAGGTAAGGGAGAAATATGCCTATATACCCAACTATTTATTACTTAACCACAGTCATGAAGTGGGTTTGCTGACCCCGCCTTTGCTTGCCAAACAAAGCTTTGATAAGGTCTTTGTTTGGAATGGTGACTCCAAGGTTTTTTTCGCCATGGTGAATTATTGTGAAGACAGCTATAATGTAGAAAATGATACTAAAGTTGGTTTGGTGAATGTGGTTTTATTGGTTGGAAATGACGTGAACGACTACTCCAATACTCTCCCTTCATTGTACGATAATCTGCATAATCAAACACGGCTGTTAATGAATGCAGGGCCAGAGGATGAGAGGTTTAAGGTCTTCAGAAGCAGGACCAGGCCAAAGGTGTTATTAGCAGCTTCTTATGAGGAGGCTATGGCCTTATACAAGCAGTATGAGCCTTATATTATGTGCTTAATTGCTGATGTGAACCTGGAGCCTGGTAATCCTGAAAATACCAGTGGTTTCGATCTTGTTGGGTCAGTCAGAGAAGAGAATAAGGTATTACCGATTGTCCTAACTTCCCGGGAACACCATCATCAGCAACAATCCTTTGAATTGGGAGCGCTATTTATGGATAAGAATGCTGAGTCCGTAGCACAGGATATCAATGCCTTTGTTAACCATCAAATGAATCTCGGGAATCTCAACCAAAAGCTAGCCAAGGAAAGAAAACCTGCCATTCAAAATCCAGCTGCAGATATAGCAAGCTTTATCAGACAACTCAAAGATATGCAGCTATTGACGCATGGGTCTCGCAAACATTTTTCATCCTGGCTCAGGGAGAAGGGTGAGTTTGAACTCTCAAAAAAGATCCGTGGTGTAGAAATGATGGATCACAGCTCTATTCAAGACTATAGAAAGAGTTTGCTATTTGTACTCAACGAAGGCAAGACAAAAAAACAAAAAGGAAAGCTTGTAGCTTTTACCCAGTCAGCACTCTATGATGCTTCTAATATTGTAAGCTTATCACCTGGGTTGCTTGGAGGAAAAGGAAGAGGTCTGGCATTTGTTATATCCATGCTCAACAATATTGATTTTACTCAACTTGTTAAGGATATTCACATCAAAATTCCTAAAACGAGTATAGTAGGTTCCAATGAATTTGAGTTATTTGTTTCACGGAACAATATAGACACACAAGCACTCAGTCAGCTCAGTGATACAGAAATACGAGGAATTTTCCTCAAGGGAAGGCTGTCCGATAAGCTCAAGAAAAGGTTGTTTTCTTTAGTGCAGTCCATTACAAAGCCTCTGGCATTTAGATCATCAGGGTCGCTGGAAGATTCAATAAATCAGCCCTTTGCAGGTATCTTCGACACCTATCTCCTTCCCAATAATCATGAGGATATCAACACCCGGCATCTTCAGGCATGTGATGCAGTGAAAATGGTATTTGCATCTGTTTTTACTAAAATTGCGCGCGGGTATTTTGAAGCCGTCGATTCAGAACTGATGGATGAAAAAATGTCGGTTATTATACAAGAGGTGGTTGGTAATCAGTATGATAAATACTTTTATCCGCACATCAGCGGGGTTTCACAATCCTATAACTACTATCCGGTATCTCATATGAAACCTGAAGATGGGTTCTCGGTGATCGCCCTGGGTCTTGGAAAATATGTGGTGGAGGGTGAACGGACTTTTCGGTTTTCTCATCGAAATCCTGAGATTGTTGCTACTTCATTGAAAGATCAGTTCAATCAATCACAAACTTATTTTTATGCCATCGACCTGACTAACAAAGATTTAAATCTATTGGAAGGGGAAGATGCAGGTCTTGTTACATTGGATATTTCAGATTCAGAAAAACACCAAACCCTCAAACACCTTGCATCAACCTACGACTTCAACAATGATACCATCACTGCAGGTATTCATAAAGCAGGTCCAAGGGTGGTGAATTTCGCCAATATACTCAAGCACTCTTATATACCTCTGGCAGAAACTCTTGAGAAGGTGCTGGGCATAGTTGAAGAGGCCTTGGGTTGTCCCAGCGAAATTGAATATGCGGTTGATCTTAACAAGGATTCTTCAGGAATGGCCACATTCTATTTGTTGCAGATTAAGCCATTGATGGGCAATGTTCATGATATGCAGATTGATTTCGATGTTATTCAGAAAGATCAGATGCTATTGTATGCTGAAAGAGGTATGGGGCATGGATGCATTGATGGTTTAACTGATGTTATTTTCCTGGACCCTGAGCGCTTTGATAAAACCGAAACCGAGCAAATGGCACGGGAAGTAGAAGAATTGAACCAAATGATGCGTGAGCACAAGAAGAAATACATATTGGTTGGTCCGGGAAGATGGGGGACACGGGATAAATGGATCGGTATACCGGTGAATTGGCCACAAATCTCCAATGCTAAGGTCGTTGTGGAATACAGTTTACCTGATTTTCCTCTGGATGCATCTCTGGGGTCTCATTTTTTCCATAATGTAACCGCCAATAATGTGGGTTATTTTTCTGTGGGAAATGAGGCTGAAAGTTTTATCAGATGGGATTTATTAGCCCAACAAAAGGTAATCCGCCAAAAATCCTTCTTCACTCATGTTGAATTCGATAAGCCTGTATCTGTTGAGATTGATGGAAAACAGCGAATAGCCGTCATACATACTCAGCAGGATTGAAATCCCATGAATCTTACCCTGCTAGGCTGAATGTGCGGAGTAGATCGTAATTATTAATTTGGATGCCTTGCTTTGATAGCGTGATTACACCATCATCTTTTAGCTCGGATAAAATCCGGACCGCACTTTCCATCGACAAGCCACTGAGTTCAGCTATAGTTCTCCTGGTAATGCTTGGCTCAATTATTTTCTCTTTGAAAACCTGATTGGATAAGTAGAGTAAGCTGGAAGCAATTCTTCCAAGCGCATTTTTGTTGGCCAGCGTATTTAGTTTTTCAAGAATCAACTCAAAGTTCGAACTATACCATTTCAATAAAGTGCCGCCAAAGGCCCTGTTGGATTCAATGATTTTGCTGATTGTCTTTTGTTCCACAAGATAGCCCTCTGTGTATTGCAGGGCCGTTACAGAAAAATTATAACAACCATTTCCGTATAAGGAAGACATTCCAATTATTTCATAGGGAACCATCACTTTAAACGCGAAACGCTTATTTGACATGCCTTCTATATTCGCCATAACCAAACCCTTGGTCAGAATAAATATATAGGATGAAAAAGCGGCCTGTTTTAATATGGGTTCACCCTTCTTGAAACTAATTTTATAGGATAGACACTCTTCGATTTCCTCTTGAGTCAGTTGCTGTTCGGACAGCCATTTTTCCAGGCTTTTTGGTGCATTCAGACTATTGGATAGCTGATCGTCACTCTTAAATAATTCCTGTAATCTTCTGATGGTCAGGTGTTGACCTATTTCATCACTGATGGTGTTTAACAGTTTCCTCTCTTCAGGAAGAAATATGGGCTTTCCATCTGTTTTCACTGGCTTAATATAATACACCTGGATTTCACCAACCTCGTTTTCCTCCACATATATCTTGCTCGTTAGTTTTAGTTCGGTGGTTTCGAAACCATCTGTGTAATGGGTTTTGCCATCATAAATTATGCAAGCCTTACAAATATCAGGAAACTGCCAACCGGGTGGGATGGCAGTGGTAATCTCCTCAAAAATTTGATCGAGAGAAACCTTTGGATCCCTTAATATTTGTTTGACCTCATACAAACAACTGAGTTCTTTTTTACGCTCCGTTAAATCAGAGATCAGACTTCTACTGTCGTTATCGAAAGTTTCCATTTGAATTTCATTTATCACAATGATCCTGCAAAGTTAAACATTGATAATTATCAATGATCTAGTTGTAATCTTAGGCCCTGTTTTCAGCTCGGTAATTTCCGCGAATACATGACTTTTGTACCATTATTTGTTAAACTAAACAATAGATATCATGGACGTAAATAAGATCATATCAGAGCTGGAATCCAGACATCCCGGTGAGGTTGAATACCTTCAGGCAGTAAGGGAAGTGCTTGACTCCATTGAAGAAACATATAATGAGAATCCTCATTTCGAGAGTATGGGTATTATTAAACGTTTGGTAGAACCTGATAAAGTATTTATGTTTAAGGTTCCCTGGCAGGATGATAGGGGGGAAGTCCATGTTAATATTGGCTACCGTATTCAATTCAGCAATGTTATTGGGCCATATAAGGGCGGTTTGCGTTTTCACCCAAGTGTGAATTTAAGTATTTTGAAATTCCTTGCCTTTGAACAAATATTTAAAAACAGCCTCACCTCGCTTGCTATGGGAGGCGCCAAGGGAGGTTCAGACTTTAATCCAAAAGGTAAATCAGATACGGAAATCATGAGGTTTTGTCATGCCTTTATGCAAGGATTATGGAAACATATTGGCCCTAATACTGATGTGCCAGCAGGAGATATTGGTGTAGGTGCCAAGGAAATAGGTTATCTGTTTGGTATGTATAAGAAGATGACTGATGAACATACCGGTGTTCTTACTGGGAAAGGTATTGCCTGGGGAGGTAGTTTGATACGACCCGAAGCTACCGGATTTGGAGCAGTTTATTTTACTCAGGAAATGTTACAGAAACGTGGAGACAGTATCAAAGGAAAAAGGGTGGCTGTTTCTGGTTTTGGAAACGTGGCCTGGGGGGTTGCTAAGAAAGTGGCAGAACTGGGAGGAAAAGTTGTAACACTGTCTGGTCCTGATGGCTTTATTTATGATGAAGAAGGAATTACTGAAGATAAAATTGATTATATGCTTGAGTTGAGAACATCAAATGAAGACATTGTAAAACCCTATTCATTTGAATATGCAGGTTCCAAATTTTATCAAGATAAAAAGCCCTGGGAAATAGCATGTGACATTGCAATACCCTGTGCTACACAAAACGAGCTGGATGGTAATGATGCGCTGAGCCTTGTAGAAAATGGATGTATTTGCATCGCAGAAGGTGCCAATATGCCTTGTACACCAGAAGCCATTGAAGTATTTCAGAAAAACCAGGTATTATTTGCCCCAGGGAAAGCAGTAAATGCCGGAGGTGTGGCCACTTCAGGTTTGGAGATGAGTCAGAACGCCATGAAACTAAACTGGACTGAAGAGGAGGTGGATAGTAAATTACAACATATCATGCAACAAATTCATTTGGAATGTGTGAAGTATGGTACCGATGACACCGGTTATATTGATTATGTCAAAGGAGCCAATATTGCCGGATTCTTAAAGGTTGCCAATGCGATGGTTGATACTGGCCTTATTTAAGGCCTCTTGCGGAAACCTATACTTAAAAAGGGGCAGCATTCACTGCCCCTTTTTTTGCTTTGATAATAAGTCTTGCTTTCATTCGGCTTTGCGAATGATCTCATCCAGTAATTGATATAACTGATCAGACTTAAACGGCTTGCCAATATAATCATCCATTCCGGCAGCCATGAAATTCTCTTTATCACCTTTCATGGTATTGGCTGTCATGGCTATTATAGGTGTTCTCCTCTTATGTTGTGATTCCTCACGATCACGAATAGCTTTAGTGGCTTCCAGGCCGTCCATTACCGGCATTTGGATGTCCATAAATATAACATCATATGCCTGAGTGTCAAATTTTTCCAGGGTTTCCTTACCGTCTGCAGCAATGTCTACCAGATGGCCGAATTTCTCCAGATTAAATCTGGCGACCCTTTGGTTGATGCTATTGTCCTCTGCAACCAGAATCCGTAAAGGTTTTTGAGCTGATGAACGTGTCTGTCTTTTCTTCTCAAGTTCCAGGTCTTCTTCTGAGTAATTGAGTTTCATGGTAAACCAAAAGGTAGATCCCTTACCCAGTTCACTATCTACCCCGATATCACCCTGCATCATTAATGTCAGGTTTCTGGAAATAGCCAACCCTAGTCCTGTTCCACCATACTTTCTTGTGGTGGTGGCATCTGCCTGCGAAAAGGATTTGAACAAACGTTTTTTCCCATCCTCAGAAAGCCCAATGCCGGTGTCGCTAACACAGACCTTAATGATGCACAATTGCTCATTTTTTTCAACCAATACAGTCTTAATGTCTACACCGCCATGTGAGGTGAATTTTATGGCATTATTAACCAGGTTGATGATTACTTGTCGAACTCTAACAGGATCACCAATGAGCGTGTTAGGTATGGCAGGATCATGTGTAACCTTTAAGTACAATGACTTCTCCTTGGCTTTGTATGCCAGCATTTTATTTACTTCGTCAATGTCATCATTGAGACTGAAACGGATCTTTTCAAATTCTATCTGTCCGGCTTCGATTTTAGAAAAGTCAAGGATGTCATTAATGATGGCTAAAAGACTTTCGCCAGATACATCAATGATATTTAAATATTCCTGCTGTTTTTCATCCAGGTTGGTTTGCTGGAGTATTTCAACCATGCCCACAATGCCGTTCATGGGTGTGCGGATCTCGTGGGACATATTGGCCAGAAATAAAGCTTTGGCATTGGCTGCCACTTCAGCGGCTTCCTTAGCTTTTGTCAACTCTGCATTGGTTTGTTTCAGTTGCAAGTGAGTCTTAACTCTTGCCAGTAATTCTTCATTGCTGAATGCCTTTGAGATATAATCTACAGCACCCAGTTTAAAACCTTTGACGATGCTCTCGACATCTGTTTGTGAGGTTAAAAATATGATAGGTATCTCAGCTGTTTTCTGTTGGCTTTTTAGTTGTTGACAAACCTCAAAACCATCGATGTCTGGCATCACAATATCCAGTAAGATCAGATCGATGCTCTGGGACTTGGCTTTCATCAATGCCGTTTTGCCACTGGCTGCAGAAACTATCTGATAGAGTCCGGTCTCGACAAGAATATCCTCCATTTTCAGGAGGTTGGCATTTACATCATCTACCAATAATATTCTTGGCTTCTTTTTTGTCACTTGCATACACTAAGGTTTTTATATAGCTAAGTGTTTAATTCATTGATTATCTGCTGTGGATCCATAATTCGGACTGCAGCATCTATTTTAATGGCTTCCTTGGGCATGCCAAAAACCACACAACTTTCTTCGTTTTGAGCCAGGGTTAAGGCACCCTGCTGTTTGAGTTTTAATAAGCCCTGAGCACCATCCTTTCCCATTCCGGTAAGCAATACAGCCTTTGTCCGATCAGCAACTATTTCTGCAGCTGAAGAAAACAAAACATCCACCGATGGTTTGTGCCTGTTAACGGCTGGACCATCACTGGTTCTGATTACCATATTACCCATGTCTCTTTCAAGTAAAATATGCCTGTCACCCGGAGCCAGATAAGCATGGCCGTCAGCTATGATATCTCCGTCGGAGGCTTCCTTTACTTGAATTTTGCTGATGTTGTTTAATCGATCAGCAAAGGAAGATGTAAATTGTACAGGCATATGTTGTACCAAAACAATACCGGGAAGATTGTTTTTTAATTGGTGTAAAATACCTGCAATGGCTTCTGTTCCCCCCACTGAAGCACCCATAAGTATCAATTTCCGAGAAGGGATTTTATGCACGTCACTGACTGTGTGTTGGGCTTGATGCGGAAGTTTAAGTCTGCTTTCCTTCAATAGTCCGGGAGTCGGCAAACTGAGCCTGGCTTTTGATGCCGCTCTCACGGCCTCTAATAATTGCTCTCTGGATGCTGCATAGGCCTCTCGAGTACCCAATTGTGGCTTTTCAATTACTTTGATAGCACCATATTCATAAGCCTTCATTGCCAGATGATTGTCTTTTTTGGTCAAACTTGAAATGATGACCACCGGAATGGGATGTTGCTTCATTAATTTCTTAAGAAATGTGATTCCATCCATTCTGGGCATTTGGATGTCCAGGGTTATGACATCCGGTTTTTGCTGTTTGATTTTTTGCACAGCAAAGTAGGGATCCGCTGCATTGGCAATAACTTCGATGTCGTTGGTGCTATCGAAGATGGATTGCAATGCCTGACGAACCAAAGATGAGTCGTCAATGATAAGGACCTTGGTTGTTTTCATTTATTCCTCAGCAATTAAACGGATGCTCTAAGATACTTCATTTTAACCAATCCGTTATTTGTGTTAAAGATAATCTTGCGACCCCTATGGCCTTCTTCACTTGATGCAATAATGGCAATACCTTCTTTTGAGAGAAATTCTCTGGCCAACTGGAGGTTCTTTTGTCCAATATTAAGCAATTCCTGTTGGGTTTGAAGTAACTGAGCCCCACCGAAAACTTTTGCCACTAAATGTTCCTTATGGGAGCCGAAGCGATACATTCTTTTAAGTAGAGTGTCCATGGCTATATTCCCGTATTTTGGAGAGGCAATACCTTGACCATTCCAGTAAGCAAGCATGAAATGGTTGATGCCTCCAATACCTTTAGTAGAGTCCCAGAGGCACACAGAAACACAGGACCCCAACAAGGTAGTAACTTCCATTGGGTCCGTTGATACCAATAATGTACCAGGCAGAAGGAAATGTGACCTAGGCTTGTTCATCAATTAAAACATCTCACTTTCATCCGTGGAACTCCTACTCTCAATACTTGCTCCAGCATCTTGGGAAAGATCCCGAAGGATTAATCTGACGTTAGTCCCCTGATCATCTTTGCTGGTAATTTGAAAATCGCTACCAATATATTCTGCGTAGGCTTTGGATACAGCCAAGCCCAATCCGTATCCGCCCTGATCTGATTTAATACTTAAATCAAGCTTCTTAAAACTATCAAAGATCAGGTTTAATTTTTCCTTAGGAATACCCTTTCCCTTGTCTTCGATCTCGATGGATAATTCTTCTCCTGTTTTTACTATCGTAATCCGGATATCCTGATTGGCTTCACTGAATTTAATGGCATTGCTCAATATGTTAATTAGTATCAGTCGTAATTTGGCAGAATCATTTATTAGGCTGATATGTTTATTTTTATCGCTGTCCACATGGATCAAATCCTGTCCTTTCTTTTCGAATTGAGGCTTTAGATAAGCGATGGCTTCGTTTACAACTTCCACCAGGGAAATTAGCTCAGCTTGCAATTCACAGGTCCCTGCTTCAATTTGTGCTGCGGCAAAAATGTTTTGAAGTTGAAAATCCAGTTGCAAGGCCTCATGATGAATTAAACCCGCCATTCTTTTTACTTTTTCCAGACTGACTTCATTCAATTTACCCAAACTTTCAGATAAACTCAGAATTGCGGTAAATGGGTTGTATACTTCATTCATCACATTTGATATGAAGTGGCTTTTCAGTTGCTCCGATTCCAGTAGCCTTGCATTAAGCATAGCAATGCTGGCTTTGGCTTCTTCCAGTTCTGCTTTCAGTTGATTTATGGTAGGTTGTTCTTTCATAGGCTTTTGTTCTGGTACTTATATCTTCTGGTATACAGAAGGGCTGCAATGCTTGGCACTAATACTCATGTTGATCAGGGATTCTGAATGACCCAGAATCAAATAACCACCTGTTTTCAATTGCCGGAACAAATTATTAATAACCCTTTCCTGGGTAGTGCGATCAAAATAAATCAATGTATTCCTGCAAAAAATAACATCATGCTTATCATCAAAACCAAAAGAGTCATTCATAAGATTGATCCACAAAAACTGTATGCTATCTCTTAGCGCTTTGCTCATTCTGATTTTCTTGTTCGTCTTGTCCTTACTCTTTAATAAATAGGCCTTACGAAATATGGGAGGAATATCTTCCAGTGAATCATGGGAATATATGCCTTTACCGGCCTTTCTGAGAACCTCGATGGAAATGTCTGAAGCATCAATATGAAAAGTAAATCCGGGATGGGTTTTTGTGAATTGATGCATGACCATAGAAAGGCTATAAGGCTCCTCTCCACTTGAACAACCTGCACACCATAGTTTGAAAAAGTTTTGTTTTTTCCCCTGTTGATGAGCATTTGGGAGTATGTTAGATAATAAATAGTCGAAGTGTTGGGGTTCCCTGAAGAAAGAGGTCTTATTGGTGGAGACGGAGACAATAAGTTTTTCAACTTCAGATTTGTCTTTTTTGGTGAGCACCAGATCACAATATGACTTATAATCATGAAGATCAAGTGCTTTTAATCTTTTCTGAAGGCGCGACTGCAGCAACACCTTTTCTTAGGATATAAATTGATTCCAAAGTTGATCTGGATAAAATTTCCCAGTCGTTTGAAATCAATATCACTTAATTCATCCATCTTGCCAAGGTTTGTAGAGATGCCCCATTGTTCTGGTACATATCAATCCGGATTGTATTGTGCAGCGTTCCTAAAACTTCTCAAACTCATCATCAAGGTTGTCATCATCAAGGTTGATGTAAATACCGTCTCCGTCAGTTTTATTCTTGGCTGTCGTTTCGGATGGTTTGGGAGCATGAATCAGTCTGGTCTGATCCTGCGACTTCTTCCTTTTCCGGGTACTTTCATCTTCCAATACGAAATAAGCCACCAAATCACTGAGTTGCTCTGCCTGAGAGGATAATTCCTCTGCACTTGTGGCCATTTCTTCGGAGGCCGCTGCGTTTTGTTGGGTGATCTCATTGAGTTGTTGGATCGCATCGTTAATTTGTTCCGCACCAGTGCTTTGCTCAAGACTGGCCGAAGATATTTCCTGTACCAGACGGGTGGAGTTTTGTACTTTGGGGACCAACTCGGACATGAGTTTTTTCGCATCTGCAGCCACCTGAATGCTATTGCTGCTAATATCATTGATTTCAGTGGCCGCCACTTTCGTTTTTTCTGCAAGCTTTCCTACTTCTGCAGCCACCACACCAAAACCTTTGCCATGTTCACCTGCTCTGGCTGCTTCAACAGCAGCATTCAGCGCAAGAATATTGGTCTGAAAGGCAATATCTCCAATGATGCTGATTTTCTCTGAAATTTGTTGTAAAGCCTCAACCGCAGAAAAAACAATTTCACTGGCTTTCAGTATTTCTGTGGATACTTCAGTACTGATTTTTTCGGAGGCATAGGCATTGTCTTTGTTTTGTCCAATATTAGCAGCCATCTGTTCAACCGATGCTGAAACTTCCTCGACAGAAGAAGCTTGCTCAGAAGAGCCTTGTGATATCATCTGAGAGGTGCCACTCAATTGCTGACTGGCATTGCTTAGATTATTAGCCGCTGTTGTAATTTCAGATATGTTTTCGGCCGTTGTGCTTACCATAGTTCTAAGTGAATCTGCCAATTGGCCAATTTCATCTTTTTGGTAAACATCCAGACTAACAGTCAGGTCGCCCTCTGCCACTTTTTGTGTGAATGCTACCCCTTTAAGAATGGGTTTGTTGATAGTTCTTCCAATGATATATAATACTGGCATCATGATGATACCGATGATGGAACAAATAATCAGGATAGTGTTGATAAGCTCGGATTTTGGCTCCATAACTTCATCTTCTTCTATCTGTGTGATGAGACCCCATTCCAGATCGTCGATCATTAAAGGTGCATAGCTGGCCAGCATGCTGATGCCTTTCTCGTTTTCAAACATACCTGTGCCGGAACGCCCCTTGAGAGCCTCATCAACTGCGGTATTGCTTTGAAAGCTGCCAGAACTAATCTTTCCGGTAAATCTGCTGCTGGTTCGGGCCATGAAATCAGAACCCACAATAAAGGTCTCACCTGTGCTTCCCATTACCAAATCATTATTGATGAGAGCATCCAATGATTGGCTGTTAATTTGAAGCACCAAAATTCCAATGGTTTTTGCTTTCTCTTTAATGCTCACGCCCATATAGAGTGCTTTGTTGCCATTGTTGCCAACTGGAACAATATCGCTGGTATGCACCTGATTATCAGTCAGGCAAATTCTCCAAAGGTCAGTAAGCGGGCTGTTGGTTTTAGAGAGTTCACTTCCTGTTAATGCATTACCATTTACCGAGAAATAAAGCAAGCCGTCATCTGGCCGAATGAAAAGGATATCATCAAAACCATTGGCAATGATATATTGATTTAATTCAGCGGCAAAGGTATCATAGGTTTGCCTGACCTCTCCATGACTTGAAGCTGCTTTTTTCTCAATTAGCGTATTCATGGAAAGAATAGCTTCTTTGGTAAACGGCATTAGTTTTAGAATGTTGAGGTCATGAATATGATTCTTAAAATATTCCTCAATCTGTTCTTTTTTAACCTGTTGTATGGTCCCAATATTCGCATAGGCTCGTTCATTCATGATGCGTTCCGATGCGCTTATGGAGACATAGGCCATTAAAAATATGCAGGTAAATCCAAGAATGGATACATAGATGATAATCTGTAAAACAATGCTTAAATTTCTCATATGCCAAACGTTTATTTGCAAGCTGTCTCAAGTAATAGCTGCATATTATTCTTTAATAATTTCATTATTTAGATCTTTGAAAACCTCAGATACATTCATAATCATGATAAATTCTTCATTTAAATGTATCACGCCACTAATGACTTCCGATTTATATTTGTCTCCTATGGCAGGATAGGCTGATACTTGGTCTGCGTGTACCTTTTCGACTTTCAACACTTCTTCCACCAGTCCGCCAAGTTTCACATTTTCACCTTCCAGTAGTACACTAAAAATAATAGTACAGGTACTATTTGACCTGCTGATGGCCCCCATACCGAATTTCTCTTTCAGGTCTATAAGTGGTAAGACTTCACCGTGATGATTGATCACTCCTTTAACAAATCTGGGAGCCTGGGGAATGCTTGTTTCCTCAGATTGTTGTAGTATTTTAATCACATGATCAACTGAAGCAGCGAATAGCTCCTTACCTAAGCGAAAGGTCAAATATGATTGTTCATCATTAAGATTATCGTTCATAAAACTAGTTTATATATCTTTTTATCAGTTTGTTACTGTCTATAACCAGGGCCACACTTCCATCACCTAATATGGATGCGCCTGAGAATATTTCCTGATCTTTCAAATATTTGCCCAGTGGTTTTAACACTGCCTGGCATTCTCCAATCACTTTGTCAACCACAAGGCCAATCTTCTGATCTTCATACATAACAGTTATAAGATACAACTGTTGTTGTGGCTCTGTCGAGATATTCATTTCACTGGCCAGATGTAGAAATTGAATCTGCCCTCCATCAACTTCAGTTATGTTTTTAAAGGCATTATCAATTTGTTTGATATCCAGTTCATAGATTTTGTCCACTGCACTCAATGGAATGATAAAAGAGGTATTACCCACCGAAACCATGAAACCATCAATAATAGATAGGGTAAGGGGTAGCCGCAAAATGGTTTCGGTACCGTAGCCTTTTTGTGATTTGAGCTCAATTTCGCCATTGAGTTCTTCAATTTTTCTTTTCACTACGTCCATTCCTACACCTCGGCCGGAAAGCTCTGAAGCATTGTCTTTTGTTGTGAATCCTGGCTGAAATAACAACTCCAATAGTTCCTTTTCACCTACTCCTTCATCAGCATTAAGAAACTGCTTCCGGATAGCCATTTTTTTAATTTTGTCTGTATCAATGCCACGGCCATCATCTTTTATTATGATGTGGACATGAGACCCTGAATAGAAGGCTCTGAAATGTATGTTGCCCTCTACTTGTTTCTTAAGTCTCAGCCGTTCTTCCTTATCTTCAATGCCATGATCCAGACTGTTTCTTATGAGGTGCATGAGTGGGTCGGACAGGTTTTCAATAATGTTTTTGTCAAGTTCTGTTTCTGTTCCTTCTGTGGTAAAATGTACTTCCTTTCCCAGTTGTTGACTCAGATCCCTGACCAAGCGCCTGAATTTCACCATGATCGACTGAATGGGAACCAGACGCATTCCAAAGGAAATGTCACGGAATTGCCTTGATAAACTTTGTAGGTTTTCTGAGATTGCTGTTAACTCGGCATTTGATTGTTCATCACTGAATAGTTGTAAACTTGACTGGGCCGTTACCAGTTCACTTACCAGATTGATCAATATATCCAGTTTTTCAGCTCTTACTTTTACAGTGGCTATTTTATCTTCTAGAATGCCCTTTATTTTAGAAGTTGGAGCAGCTTCTTTTGGTTTTTCCCTGCTGAATTTTTTTTGTTTTCGTTTGCTAGTAGTTCCTGATTATCAGTAGTTTCTGTTCTGGGAGGATCTGCTCTAAGGGCATTTATATCTGGGTTGTCCTGTCTAATAAATTGTTTTAGTTTTTCCTTTAATTCGCTGGAATCAAGCAAGTTTTCCGGGCTTAGTCTTTCAATTTGTATGAAGCTCTCATCTTCGATGAACATAAAAACATCCTTTATGGTTTTTTCATCTGCATCAGTCACAAGAATAATATGCCAGGATAAGTGTAGCTCTCTGGGATCCAGTTCGTAAAAATCGGGTATACTTTCAGTATTACAATGAATCATATGCTCACCCAACTCAAGTAGCTCATCCAATAAATAGAGAGGATTGGTGCCATTCAGAAGAATTTCGGCATGTGGTTTGAACCGGATGTAGTAGGTGGTGCTTAGGATATGTCCATCATCATTAGTCGCACTCACATCCACCATGCTGCCAATCTCGTCCTGTGGGTCAGGACCAGTTTGTATTTGGTTTAAGAATTGTCGACTTGCTTCCAAAACTGATGGAGCAGGGTTTTGAACAAGTAATTTATTGATGTGATCAAGTGATTTCAGAGTCAAATCCAATATGCTTTTATCAAGATTCAGTTTGTCCGACCTAATCTGTTCATATAGGGATTCCAAATGATGGGTAAATTCACTTAAGTCGGTGAAACCAAACATGGCTCCGGAGCCCTTCAATGTGTGCATACACCTGAAAATCTCATCAACAATGGCTTTGTTGTCAGGTTGTTGCTCCAATAATAGCACATTCTCCTCCAAGGTGCTGAGCAGATCACCAGCCTCATTTATAAAGCTTTGTTGAAGATTGTCCATTAGCGGATGAGCTTGTTGATAATTTTAAGGATGTTTTGCTTATCGGTTTGCTTGACCAACCAACCACTGGCACCAGCCTCTTTGGCTTCTGTTTTGAAGCTGGTGGAAGTTTCAGTAGTGAATATCAGTATGGGCAAATAACGGTAGGTACTATTGGATCTTACCAATCGGGTTAGTTCAATACCATTGATTTTGGGCATGTGAAGGTCGCTGATAAGTAGGTCTATTTCACGCCCGTCAAACAATTTAGAAGCAGCTGAACCATCTATAGCTGTTGTTACATTAAAGCCAGCCTCTTGCAGTATGTGAGAAAATGCCTCTCTTATGCTTTCTGAATCGTCTACGAATAATATTCTCTTACTCATGTTTAGGCCTAATTTAGATCGGCAATCATGTCCAATAAACCTGTATTGTCCATTAACTCCAACATATCGTCCTCTGTGTCAAAATTATAATCTGTTAAAAGTCCTTGCTCGGAGCGGCTTTTTATAAAGGCGGCGAGGAGTTGTAGGAAACCCGTATTGATTTCTTTGGCGTTTATGAGATCTATAATTAAAGATTGATGCTTAATGGAAGATGTTTTAAAGGCTTCAGCTATCTCTTCGAGATGTTCCAGTTGGATGCTTCCCTCAATGGAAATCTGTCCAGAATGGCTATCATGTGCTTCATGGGTTATGGTAAGGCTTTTGCTTGTCATAATCCGAATTGTTGTTTGCCATAAAATTAGGCTATTTCTCCCAATATTTCAATAGTTGGGAATGCTGTTGCAACCCAAAACAATAGTGGCTTGATATTAAAGTGCTTAAGTAAGAAAGGACGATTAGCTGATTAATCTAGGTTTTCTCATTCAGGGCATTTTTAATTAAGCCCATGAGCACATCATTGTTTCTTCTAATGATGGTGATAAACATATCCAACACACTGGTGCGGTTTAATCCCAGTGAACCGCCAATTTTATCAATGAACTCAATGTTCTTTTTTGAGAGCCTGAATCCAGTGAGTACTTTATTTTCTTTAGCGGACATGGCGTTTCGTTTTTCGGTGTTGTATATAGGCAATATAGCCCGGGTTGTGAATACAAACACCAGTTTCGCGACTGAAAACGGCGCTTTTCTTTCTGTCTATGGCTTTTGCAGTAAAGGTGTCCTCATTACAGCTTTTGATGAAGCATTTAGTATCGTTCACAAAGACAATATCGCCCACAACTAACTCTGATAGCAATTGTGTTCGTGTCTCTATTCGCATTTTCGCCTCTTGATATTCAGCATTTATTTGCTTCATTACCTGAGGGTTGCCGCCATGATCGGGGTGATGTAGCATGGCCAGTCGGCGGTAGAGCAGTTTAAGCTCGTACAATGATATGACCTTTTTGAATCGTGACATAATAATACAAATGTATAACAATGTATAACAATGTGCAACAAAAATGCATAAATATTTTCATTATGACACAAAAATTGAATAGAATTAATGGTGTGATGGGGGAGTAGAAGCGATTATTTCATGATCCCAATAGGGGTATTCCTTGCAAGCATAGAACCCACAAATCCTCTGTCGAGGATTATGCTGGTGATCCAGATAAGAATGAATGGTGGATTATTTCATGATCCCAATAGGGGTACCCATGCAAGCATAAAACCCACAAATCCTCTGTCGAGGATTATCCAAGTGACCCTGTTAATAATGAAAGGGGATTATTTCATGATCCCTATAGGGGTATCCCATGCAAGCGTAAAACCCACAAATCCTCTGTCGAGGATTACGCTGGTGATCCAGATAAGAATGAAAGGGGATTATTTCATGATCCCATTAGGGTATCCTCCGCACGCATAAAACCCACAAATCTCCTGTCGAGGAGAACGCTGGTGTTCCAGATACGAATGAATGCAGGATCATTTCATGATCCCAATAGGGTTATCCCTTGCAAGCATAAAACCCACAAATCCTCTGTCGAGGATTACGCTGGTGATCCAGATAAGAATGAATGGGGGATTATTTCATGATCCCAATAGGGGTATCCCTTGCAAGCATAAAACCCACAAATCCTCTGTCGAGGATTTCAGTTTTTTGTTCCCCGTCGCCATTCAAATACATTTGATGGCTCCAGGAAACAAAAAACCCTGACAAAGATGTCAGGGTTTCTTTTGCGGAGAGAGGGGGATTCGAACCCCCGGTACCGTAATTGGTACGTCAGTTTAGCAAACTGGTGGATTAAGCCACTCTCCCACCTCTCCTTTGTTTTAGAGGATTAAGCCTCCCGATAGCTATCGGGACCCCACCTCTCCAAAACAGGACTGCAAAATTAAATAAATGTTTCTCATCTGCAAGATTTTTTTCAGCTGTATTTTATATTTCCTGAACACCACAAAAAAAGCACGCCATAAATATGACGTGCTCTGAATGTATCGATGTTGGGAAGACGTTTATTTCACAACCACCAATTTTCTGTGTATCATATGACCTTCTTCGAATTCCAGGGTGTAGTAATAAATCCCTGATGACAAGCTTGATACATCAATGGTAAGGCGGTTGGTTCCTGAATTAAGCTCCAAGACATCATTGTTAAGGATGCGGTTGCTGGCATCAATGATCCTGCGCTTGACAGTGGTAGCCTTTTGCAGATTGATTTCGACCTGAGCCTCCAGGCTTACAGGGTTGGGGAATAATTCGCTCATAAAACTCACATAAAAGGGTAGCTCTTCCTCTATGCCAATCAAAATTTCTCCGCTTTCAACAATAAAGCTGATATCCTTGATGTCGGGTTGGCTGGCCTCCAGTGTATAAGTCACAGCATTCATGCGTTTTCCCACAATCTCTACCAATAATTTATAGCTACCATAAGCAAGGTTGTTGAATTTAAAATGCCCGTTTAAGTTAGATGTGGTTAAGGCGATACATTCATTATTCGGAGTCATAAGAAACACCAAAACATCTTCAGAAGGAGCGCTTGCAAAATGGTTGTGCTGATCAAAAATACGACCACCAATGGAACCAGGTCCGGAGGTTATGGGATGAAGCTCATTCAATGCGATATCAGCATTATAGATATTTTCATTGAGGTAGACTTCTGTGGCATCTTCCCAGTGCATGGCATCACCATAATAGGTGGGGATATATGATTCACTGAAGGCTGATGATTCATTTGGGAAGGCCTGTACAAAATAAGTTTTGGTATCAAAGGGGAAGAAATAATAATACCCTAAGGTGTCGTTGATGTCGGTGTCATAAGCATTTGTGACCACATCATTTTCATAGGAGTAGGCGTTTACATATCCAAGATTCATTTTCGCACTACCGGCGAATACATTGCCGCCTAAGGTAAAGATTGGAGGAATAACGTCTGCAATTACTGGACCTGCGGCTACTGACTCACAATAAACATTACCCTGGCCATCAATATATTGAGCTGTGACTTCATAACTGTATGAGTTCAGTGATAACCCAACATCTAAATAGGAAGTGTCAGTTACTACATTGGTGTTGATTAGACTGCCATCACGATAGATTTGATAGCCTAAAAGCAATGGGTGGTTACTTGCAGGTACATTCCAATCTAATTCTACATCGAAACCGTAAACTGAAGCAGTAAGGTTGAGCGGAGGGTCGCATGGTGGTGGAAGAATGCTAACAGATACTGGTCCGGCTGGATCAGATTCGCAAAGTAAAAATCCCTGCCCATTATCATAAACTGCTGTTACTTCATAGCTATAAGTTCCTGGTAATAGACCACTGTCTGTAAAACTAAGTTGAAGCAAGGTGTCTGAATAAATTAAACTACCATCTCTGTATATATTAAAGGCACCTAAATTATTGGTGCTACTGGCAGGTGCATCCCAGCTTAGTATGGCATCTGCAATATTTGCACTGCCACTCAGGTTCTGTGGTGGATGGCAATCAAGGGCGTAGGGCCCCAATTCAAGTCCAAAAATCACATCATTTTGTATTACACCACCCAGCGTCATCGTTCCTGGTACAATATTGGGATGGGTAAACAAACCACCTGCAATGTAAGTACTCTGGCCCAAATAGCTAAGGTCCATTAGAAAACTTGTAAGTGTTTGGGTATTCAGGTCATACTGTTTCAGCATGCAACTGGTAGGAGGATCCTGAGTAAATGCCCATAAAAAGGGGCCTCCAGGAGTAGTATTGTCATAAGCAAGACCATAAATGCCGATGGTGGTGTCTGCAGGAAACTGACCAAGAATGTTACCATTAATATCAAAAATACTGATGTCAGTGGACCAATTGTTGGCATAAAAAACATCCAAATCCTGATTATAGGCAATACTTCTTATGTTTACACCAACAAAGGTCTTGTTTACCAACGTCTGATTCTCAAAGTCCATGGTGTATAAGGTGTCATTTGCCTTACTGCCATAAAAGTACTGGCCATCATAGGCTAAATCCCGGATGCTAGTTACACCCGGAATATTGAAATTCTCAATGAAATTACCTTGTATGTCATATTTTGAAAAACTAGGGTTAATCCAATTGGTAGTATAGATGTAGTTACCATCAGATTCGATACCTGCGGTTCCCATGGTGTCAACAATAGGGTATACAAATTGGGTGTCCCATACATCACGGCTTACTTCAGTGTGGGAAGTGCTAGCTCCTGTGTGTGGGCTGTATTCCACAAAATTTGCAATGGTTACTTCAGCGTTTTGCGCCTCGGTTCTGTTTATTAGAAGCACCAGCATGGATAAGCTTATCAGGGCTGAGTACTTAAGGATTGAGTGTAGATTTTTCATCGTATTCATGTTTAAGTGTTTTATTAAAGGGTACTAACACCTCATTTTAGTTGTATGTGTATTAAAGTTTAAATCGAATGCTGGCACCTATGCTCCAGGCATATGGATTGCCAGTGCTGTTTTCATAGATTGGACTGCTTGAGTAATTGAAGGCTGGATGCAGATCAATACAAATGTTTCGGCTAATCTCATATTGAAATCCGAAACGGGCATGAAATAGAAATAAATGATCCTTACGTGTACTTAGCTGGCTATTGGCTCCTATCAGTCGCGCCTCCTCATTATTAAAACCAGGATAAGTCTCTGTTTGCCTCAATAAATAGGCATAAGATAGTCCACCGCTTACATTTATCGCAAAGGATTTCTTACGGTAGATTTCATAACCCGCAAATAAGGGGATTTGCAGGTAGACGTAAGAACTTTCTATCTGTTCTTCCTCCCTGTATTCTATGGAATCATATACATCCACTGTGGTGGTGTAATAGTGGGTGGTACCTGTTACAGGATCAAAATGTACCGAGTCAACATATTCATAACTATGAATTAATTCATTCTGTATGTAATGGTATTCCAGTTTGCTTTTATCTTCTGAGAAGATCATGCCTACACCGGATATAATGGACCATTTGTTTTGGTGATACCCGACTTCCAATCCACTGCTGATCCAATGTTGCATTTGAGTGTCATCCAGCTTATTTCCTGTCAAGAAGCTATAATAGTCAGCAGTGACACCCCATGTGAATATCGGATCGCTGCCGGTAAAGGAACTGCACTCCAAATCATCTCTGTAGCCTTGATGTAAGTCAGGCTCAGACAGAATGGGTATAAGGTTTTTGGATTGTATATGAGAAACAGCGTAGTTGTTGCGGTTCATTTGATCATGATTAGAGCTGCTGTAATTTGATAGGATCAACGTTATGTCAGGCTCGGATGCTGGTTGTATGGTTTGGTCAAGGTTCTTATCAGGAGTTGAAATATTTGTTAGTGATGATGCCTTTTTTATTTCAAGAGTTTCATCAGACAGCAGGCTCTGAACTTCATTTGACTCTTCCTCAAAGGAAATTTCTTCAGTGAACTGTTTGTCTACTTCGGTTATGGGGTATATGGATTTGGTTTCAGGGCTCACTTTTGGAGCCTTGGTGTAGGTGATGCCGAAATAAGCTAAGGTTGATCCTAGCAATACTATTAATACAGCTAACCAACGCTTCTTAAATAGCTTGTTGTTTAATGAGCTTGCCAAAAGACTTCCCTCGATTTTATCCCAATGGTCAGGCTCCGGACTGTGAAGTGGCATGGCATGAACCGGGTAGTCGAACAGGCTGTTTTCCAGCTGATCCCATAGCTTGGTCTCCGCTCTGTGTAAGGGGAGGTCATTGATGGCATTTCTCAATATATGGCTGTTCTCTTCCCTCATATTAATGGTTCTTACTTAAGATTCTACGCAAAAACTTTTTTGCGTGGAATAACTGTGATTTTGATGTGCCTTCCGAGATATTTAGCATTTGTGAAACTTCCTGATGTTTGTAGCCTTCTATTTCTATGAGCGAAAATATAATCCGGTAACCATCCGGAAGACTGAACAAAGCTTTTTGAAGCAATTCACCTGACATGGGTTCTTGCCAAATCACTACATCCAGAGACACTTCCTGATTGGTATATTCAATCCTGCGCGATTTCCTGAGGTTCCTTAAAGCCGTATGTACCACAATCCTTTTCATCCATCCTTTCAGCGAGGATGCATTCCTTAAGCTGTTGATGTCATTGAATATCTGAAGAAAAGCATCGTGCAAGACATCATGGGATAAATCTTTATCCTGAACAATATGCAAAGCCGTTGTATAAAGCAAATCCCCATAGCGATTGTACAATTGCTTCCTTGATTGTCTGTCTTTTTTACAACAACCACTGATTAGCTCTTCATCCGTTATCAGAAGGGTGTCTGTTTTCAATGATTTGGGTTAAGGTTATGAGTTATTTTCAGACAGATGAACAAATGTTCAGTATAAATCTTATCTCTAAAAGATGTTTACAAACCTTTAACAAATCTTTTGCTCATGGTATATTTACCCTCATTACTGATTCGAACTACATAGGTTCCCGGCAATAAATCCATGGTAGGTATTTCCAGCAAGGATTGGGCTGAAACATTTGATACTGTCTCATATACTTTTTGTCCGTTTGGGCTAAATATTTCACATAACAATTGAGCCTCTTCAACAACGGCCAATTGTATGTGAAGCTTATCTGCAACAGGATTGGGGTAAATTTTGAATTCTGTGATCATATCCGTTGAGCCCACATCCACCAGCTGGTTGGCGTAATCCAGTTCCAGTGCAAAGACCAATTGGTTTTGGATCATGCCACCGATGGAAACAGGTGTTTTTGATGCCATTTCATTGATAAATAAACCTCCTGCAACCGAACTGACCGAAGACAGACCGGAAACGTCGATCATGCTCCCGGTTTGGGTTTGACTAGCAATATCATATTTAACAATCATAGCCCCTGAGCTATCCTGGCTGAAACCCCAAAGGAAAGGTCCTCCGATGCTGTTATTGTCAAAAGCTAATCCACTGATGGCATCCATGGTTATTCCTGAAGGTAACCATGAGTCCAGAATATTCCCCTGTTTGTCAAGTTTGTAAAACATAGGGGTCCAGTGTTCGCTGGCCCACAACACATCTTCGATGGCATCATAAGCCATGCCCCTCACTTTAAAGCTTGTGGTTTGTGTGCTGATCAGTGATTTGTTATCCAAATCCAAGACGAAGAATTTAAAATCATTGGGGCTTCCATAATAGTATTGGCCATCATAAGCCAGATCTCTTGTTCGTCCTACTCCTGAAATGACAAAACGATCCAACACACTACCAGTCTGATCATATCTGGCAATGGAGTCATCAAGCCATTGGGTAACGTAGATGTCAGTACCATTGGATTCAACTCCATATTCGCCAATAAATGCCATACATGGAAATGAAAACTGTAGATTGAAAGTATCCAGCGTTCCCATGCTTATGGTCCCGGGATCAACAGTGGGAGAGAACTCAGTGCTTTCTTGCTGAGCATAGCTATGTGCACCGATGGCAATTATGAGAATGAGTAAAATTTTTTTCATGGTGGCTACTTTTTAAGTTCTTAAGATAAACAAGTTATAAAGATAAGGGTGTTACGGACTTAAAATGGTTGTATGGGCAATTTATTTTTTTTTTGAGTGTTGTCAGTTAATTAGTAACTGCCCTGGTAAGAGGACCTGCTAAGGTGTTGATCGTCTAAATGCCGCAACAACTCAGTAAACTGGCTGTTTAGGAGCTAGCTGCTTGTAAGTCAGTCCATCGGCTCCAAGAATGAATTCGCTAGCTTGGAGTCGTTCTTAATAAAAAAACATTTACTTTTGCCGCGCCTTCTGAAAACAGCTGACGCATTCAGAAGTTAAAACTCTGTTAAACTATATGAAAGGCAATTATTTGTCGTTAGTTTATCAGCGATTGAAAAAGGAATAGGATTACTTATTCATGAAGGAAAAACTTAAGTACCTCATCATACCTGCATTGCTTATCGCAGGATACTTTCTTCTCAACTACAGCTTGCCCAAATACTCAGGGCAATATGTTTCTATGGTATTGCTGTTTCTGGCAGATGTCTATTTATGGTCTTCAGTACAAAAGCAAGTCTTCAGCTACCGTATCTGGCTAAAACTACTGGTTACATTTATATACTGGTTGCCACTCATGTTGGTTGTTTTTCTGATGATTGGTGGCACTGTGCTACCTGTTGTTGAATGGAATGATGTATTCAGAACTTATCTTCTGGGTTTCATACTTGTATTCTACACAGCAAAGCTCCTGCCAGTGGTTTTTTTAGTTCTGGCAGACCTAATCAGAATAACCGACAGGCTTTTCGTATTAGTTAAAAAGAAAGGCAGACAAAAAGTTAATGATGAGCAGGAGGGAATGAGCCGAAGCAAATTCCTGAAATATATTGGCTATCTGTCTGGTGGCCTCGTAATGGGTACCATGTTTACCGGCATGTTTAAATGGGTGTATGAATTTAAACTGGTCAGAGAAAGATTACAGTTATCACATTTGCCTGCAGGATTTAGAGGCTTCAAGATTGTTCAGATTTCCGATATGCATCTGGGAAGCTGGACCTCATTAAAGCCCTTGGAGCAGGCCGTAGATATGATTAATAAGCTGGAACCTGATGTGGTTGTTTTCACAGGAGACCTGGTGAATTTTTCCACCAAAGAAGCCTTCCGGTTTGAGGATACTCTTAAAAAACTACAAGCTAAAAGAGGTGTGTACACAGTCCTGGGTAATCACGATTATGGTGATTATGTGAAATGGAATACTGCTGACGAAAAAGCGCAGAATATGACGGATCTCTTCGCTTTTTTCAAGCGTATAGGCTGGGATTTACTTAATAATGAAAACAGAGTATTTGAGGAAGCTGACGGACAACTTGCCTTACTGGGTGTTGAAAACTGGGGTCATAACCCCAGATTTCCACAATACGGCCGTATTGATGATGCCATGAAAGGCACAGAAAATGCTGATGTCAGGGTATTGATGACCCACGATCCTTCTCACTGGGAAAAAATTATCATCCCTCAACAATACCCGATTGACCTTTCTCTCTCAGGTCATACCCATGGATTTCAATTTGGCATAGAAACCAAAGATATGAAGTGGAGTCCTGCCAAATACTTATATAAATACTGGGCCGGTATGTATAAGGATGAAACCAGTGATCGCTATATCTATGTGAATAGAGGCCTTGGTTCCATAGGTTATCCGGGCCGTATTGGAATATTACCAGAAATCACATTAATTGAGCTTGAAGCTTAGTTATATTGCTGGTTTATACGCATTCCCTGTTTCTCAGTTGGGATGTCTCCCTAACGGAACTTCAATAATTCTTCTACCATAAGCATCTTTTGTGATGAGTTTTTTGTAAGGAATGATATATTTGCCCGTCTTATATGGAATAAATCTAAATAATAGACCTATGAAACTAATTTACAATGTTCTAATAATGCTATCAGTTCCTGTTGCACTGATCCTGATGAGTAATGCCGGAGGAAGCCCGGGTGGCCGAACAGGTTCACCTGGTGACGGTACCAATTGTACAGCCTGTCATGCAGGTATTGCAACACCACAAACCGCCTGGATTAGCAGCGATATTCCTGCTCAGGGATATGAAGCAGGAGAAACCTATACCATTACTGCCACAGGAACCCATAGTGGCGTTCAAAAATTTGGTTTTGAGTTGACCGCTGAAGATCAAGCATCAGATAAAGTGGGGACTTTCACCATAACCAATAGTACAAGGACCAAACTTGCCAATGCCAGCCAGGCAGTAACCCACACTTCTGGAGGAAATACACCAACAGCTAATTCTGCCACCTGGTCAATGGACTGGACTGCACCAGATGTTGGCACCGGTACTGTGGTTTTTTATGCGGCTTTTAATGCTGCCAATGGCAATGAGGAGACAAGCGGAGACCAGATTTACACCTCATTGCTTACAGTGGAAGAATATGTGGCTGTGCCACACTTAACGGATATTACTCCTGAATTTGGACGACAGGGTCAGTCACTTGATGTAGTAATAAACGCTGCCGATACTGATTGGATGTCAGGTGTGACTAGCATTAGTTTTAATCTAAGCGATGATCCGAACGTGAGTTTTGAACCCAGCAGTTTCACAGTTAATAGCAATACGCAAATTACAGCTAGTCTGGATATTACCAGTGATCAAGAATTGGGCATATACCATTTATGGGTAGACAATATAGAGTTACAAAATGCATTTTCTGTTGAAATTGTTGATGGCGTAAATGATAATGTTTTAGCCAGTGCGATTTCATTATATCCTAATCCTTCAACTGAACGACTGTTTGTTGGTGCACCTTTAGGTGCTGAAGTGAGCATAATAAACCTCATAGGCCAGCAAGTAAAATCTTTTACTTCTCAAGCTCCTGAAACTACTGTAGATGTATCAGCTTTTGATGCAGGTATATATATAATCAGAGTTCACCAATACGGAGAGCAGGCAAGTTTCCGATTTATAAAAAACTAATTTTACTTCCGGATACTAGTTAGCCCATTGACGAGTAGTCAATGGGCTTTTTTGTATGTATGTTTCGTTGATTATGTTTTTCTGATTTTAGTATTTTTACCAAAAAGCAAATCCCATGGAAAAGCAATGCCTTGAGTGTGGAGAGGAGCTGGTCGGGAGGGTTGATAAAAAATTCTGTTCCGACTATTGTCGAAATGCCTACCATAACAAGCAAAATAAGGATGAAACCCGTTTTGTTAACCAAATAAACAGAATTCTTAGAAAGAACCGAAGAATTCTGAAAGCCCTGACTCCTGATGGTAAGGCTAAAGTGACTAAGAAAATGCTACTGAAACACGGGTTTTCTTTCAAGTACTTTACTCATGTGTATAAAACCAAGGAAGGTAAGGTGTATTATTTCTGCTATGAACATGGATACCTTCCGTTGAAGAATAACTACTTTGCCCTGGTTATCAATGAAGACATATAGTAATTCATTGCCTTAAAATACTAATAGCTGTTGTTAGACTGGGAAGAGGCTTCAAAGAAGTGTTGACACTATTCCTTGTTGTAGATAACCGGCATATTTCCCTTCCACTGCTCCCAAAGTCTATGGCCATCAACAAGTTTGGCCATAAAATCACCCACATTTATACGACTGGTTTTTCCGGCATTAAATATAGGACTCCGGATAGGAGAAACTTCCATGAAATAATCAGTTACCTTATCATTATTGACCAATGAGTCAGGTCTGACCACAACCCATTCTGTAGTTGTACTGTCCTGACCAATGGAAACTCGCAAATAATCAGCGGCAGCCTCATTATCAGAATGTGGGGGTAGTAAAACCCTGATCAGCCCGGTTACTATTCTTTCACCAAGGGTAATTGGCTCGTTCAAATCGCGATTTCTGTTTCCTGTAGTATTCATCAATACTAATTTCAGGGGTTTGGTAACAGATTTGTCTTGATTGGCCTTGCAAATTAGTCCTACCGCATCTCGTACCAGTTTTCGTGGTTTTCCATACATGCCTTTAAAGTTTAAGTTGTGGCCTAAACAGGAGGCAGCTGCCTGACAGTCACTTAAGTAGCCGGCCATTTCTTTGGTGCTTATCTTATTGATCGGACGTTCGATAATATGTATCTTATCATTATTTTTCCAGGTATCAGGTATGTTGTTGCTTGAGCGAAGGATTACCTTTACCTCATGTCCCATATCCAAAAGTCGTTGAACGAGATGTTTTCCGGTTGCTCCGCTGGCACCGGCCACTAAAGTTTTCATAGAGTAATTGTTGTATGTATCTTAAAAAAGGAGCTGTTTGTTTACAGTCCGTCCAAAGATATCCGATTTTTCAGAAACCGAGCAAACCAATTATAATTTACCCATAATTACTTTTGGGTTCGGCTTTTTAGACCCTGTTATCCCGGAGCAAAAACGTATAAGTATAAGAAGATCAAAGAGTGGCCTGTAGTATACAGGCTTTTACAGTATAACACGGGATGGATTCCTATTCGATGGAGCTTTTGTGGCCAATGAGTTTTATACTTTTTCAAGAACGACGGCAATTCCCTGTCCCACACCAATACACATGGTGCAAAGGGCTTTATTGGCATTTGAATGCAGCATCTGATAATAAGCAGAAGTTACGATTCTAGCACCTGACATACCCAGAGGATGACCCAATGCAATGGCTCCACCCAATGGATTTATTCTGGCATCATTTACATCCAAACCAAGTTCTTGGATGCAACCAAGTGACTGGGCAGCAAAGGCTTCGTTCAATTCAATAATGCCCATGTCGTCCAGCTTCATCCCCAGGCGGTTAAGCAACTTTTGGGTTGCCGGAACAGGTCCCATACCCATAATACGAGGAGGTACACCTGCGGTTTGCATACCAAGAATTTTTGCTTTGGGTGTCAATCCGTACTTCTTTACAGCTTCTTCTGAGGCAATGATCAGTGCAGCGGCACCGTCATTTACACCTGAAGCATTACCGGCAGTGATGGTTCCTTCTGCATGCGTGATCGGCTTCAAAGAGGCCAATTTCTCCAAAGAACTTAACCTGGGGTGTTCATCGGTATCTATGACGGTTATGGCTCCTTTTCTCCCGCGAATTTCAACCGGTGTAATTTCTCTGGAAAGACTTCCGTTCTTTAATGCTTCAGCAGCTTTTTCCTGGCTGTGTTGGGCGAACTTATCCTGTTCTTCCCGTCCAATATTGAAATCTGTGGCAATATTTTCAGCCGTCTGAATCATAGATTCGGTGCCGTATTGGGCATTCAGTTTTTTATTGACAAAGCGCCAGCCAATGGTGGTGTCATATACTTCTGCTGCCCTGGAAAATGCTGTGGTCGATTTGCCCATGACAAAAGGTGCCCTTGACATGCTTTCCACACCACCGGCAATCATCAAATGGGCTTCACCAGCCTTAATGGCTCTTGCAGCAGTACCAATGGCATCCATACCTGATCCACACAACCTGTTCACCGTCACACCCGGGATCTTTTCAGAATAACCGGCAAGCAAAAGTGACATGCGAGCCACGTTTCTGTTATCTTCTCCTGCCTGGTTAGCGCAACCCAGAATTACATCATCCACTGCCTGCCAATCAACACCTGGATTTCTTTCCATGAGGACCTTTAATGGAATAGCTGCTAAATCATCTGATCTCACTGGGGAAAGTCCACCGGCGTATTTACCAACTGGAGTTCTTATGGCATCACATATGTATACGTTTGTCATTTTTCTGTTTTTTGAAGTTAGTATTGAGACCTTTCTGCTTATTAATTATTTGGCTAAGGCTTCGATTCTGGGTTTGAATTTTGTAAGGGCATTGAATAAGGCATCAGTTAACTTATCCACTTCACGCTGACTTATGGTTGTAGAGAACATGCAGGAAAAAGTATTAATCATCATAATATTCTCCCTGAGGAACATATAATCCAGAATATCGGTGATCAATTTACGTTCTTCTTTATCCTGGTATGATTCACGAAAGTGGCTAGGCACTTTATGCCTGAAATGGAACCTGAACATGGAGCCTGCTCCCGTAATTTTAATGGGAACATCGACTTCTTTGACGACCTCTCTGATTTGTTTTTTAGCTACCGAGGCCATATGGTTGATGTCTTTAACAGCCTGACTGTCGTATAGTTCCATGGCAGTCTTTCCAGCTACCATGGTTATTGGATTGGCTGAAAAAGTACCCGAGTGGGGTTGCTTCAATATCCTGCGGGTAGGGTCGAATACACTCATGATTTCTTCGTTTCCGGCAATGGCGCCCACGGGAAAACCGCCTCCAATAATTTTTCCAAGAGCTGTTAAGTCAGGTCGGATTGGGTATTTGGATTGTGCACCATTGTAGGTCACCCTGTAGGTCACCACTTCGTCAAAAACCAGTAAGACTTTATTTTTTCGGGTCCATTTGTGAATGGCCATCAAATAATCCTCATCAATGGGGAACATGCCCACACGATGGGATACCGGATCAATCAATACACAAGCCAGTTCTTCCTTGTTGTCCTCCAGCAATTTTAAAGTCCGTTCGGTATCATTGTATGGAAATACAATCACATCGTTCTTAACTCCTTGGGGCGTTCCAAAGGCCACAGGTACAGAATTGGGTTTGTCAATGTCTCCCCATGTATTTGGTGTAGCGATCTGACTGATCTCAGCAAAATCATAGGTGCCATGATAAGCACCTTCGGCTTTGGCTATTTTCTCACGTCCCGTATAGGCCCGTGTAGCTTTAATCATCGACATTACAGCCTCGGTACCAGAGTTTACAAAACGTATTTTTTCGAAATTATAATTTCGTTTTACCAATAGTTCTCCAAACTCAATTTCGATTTGCGTTCCCAGGGTATAGGCTGTGCCCTTTCTCATTTGGTCAGTTACTGCTTCAACGATGGCCGGGTGGGAGTGACCATGGATGAGTGAGGCCATATTATTGGCAAAGTCAACACGTTCGGTGCCGTCAATATCAGTAACATAGCTACCAAGGGCTGTGGCTGCATAAAAAGGGTGTGGTCTGCGGAATATGGTATTCCGGCTCACACCTCCAGTCATCACCTCTTTGGCTCTCTTATAAAGGTTCTGACTATTCGTTCGGTTTACTTGAATATTGCTCATAGGTAAACTTTTGGGTTAATTTACTTGCCTTATTGGTGAAGTCTGGCTTCGGTTCTTTCTTGCAAATACCCGAAGTCTACACCTGGTGCCATTTCTTTTACGAATAGTTTTCCATCAACCACATCAATAATGGCCAGGTTGGTGTATATCCTGCTAACCACACCTTTGCCTGTAAGCGGGTAGGAGCATTTTTCGACAATTTTAGATCCACCACTTTTGGTGTTGTGTTTGGTGATCACATAAATTGTTTTGACCCCTGCCACTAAATCCATGGCGCCTCCCACTGCTGGGATAGCGTCCACATCACCAGTGGACCAATTGGCTAAATCGCCTTCTTCTGAAACCTGATAGGCTCCAAGTACACATATATCAATGTGACCACCACGAATCATGGAAAAACTATCGGCATGATGGAAATAGGCGGCGCCGGGAATGGCTGTTACATATTTCTTTCCTGCATTGACTAATTCATAGTCTTCGGACCCACTTTCGGCTACTTTTCCCATGCCCAGCAAACCATTTTCGGTATGATAAATGACTTCACGTCCTTCAGGGATAAAGCCAGCCACCATTTCAGGGATGCCAATACCCAGGTTAACATAAGCGCCATCATGAATGTCCTTGGCTACATTTTGTGCCATTTCACCGGTGCTCCAGCCAATTGTTTCTTTTAATTCCATGGGTACCTCCTTTTCTCTGCTACGAGTACTGACTCATCCGCAGGATTTGAAATTTCAACGACTCTTTTTACAAAAATTCCGGGTGTGACCACACATTCCGGATCCAGTTGTCCAAGTGGCACTACTTCCCTGGCCTGAACAATGCTGGTTTTCGCAGCCATACACATGACCGGACCAAAATTTCTGGCAGTTTTATTGTAAATCAGATTGCCGTATTTGTCGGCTGCATGGCATTTAACCAATGAAAAGTCCGCCTGAATGGCATGTTCCAGTACATAGGTGGTTCCATTAAAAACCTTAGTCTCTTTACCTTCGGCCAATGTGGTGTTAACAGTGGCAGGGGTGTAAAATGCGGGAATACCGGCTCCTGCCGCCCTGATCCTTTCTGCCAGGGTGCCTTGTGGTACCAGTTCCAGTTCAATCTCACCCTTGCGGTAAAGTTCTGGGAAAACCACTGAAATTACTGTCCTCGGAAAAGAACAGATGATTTTACTCACCTGTTTATTTTCGATGAGTGCAGCCAGGCCAACATTGCCGCTTCCTGCATTATTACTCACTACAGTCAGGTTTTTTGAACCCTTGTCGATTAGGGCATGAATGAGTTCGATTGGGCTCCCGGCTTCACCGAAACCACCAATCATTACAGTTGCTCCATCCGGGATGTCAGCAACTGCTTCTTGGGCTGATTTGATAATTTTGTTTATCATTAGGCTTTGGATTTTTTCATTTCTTTGATAAAAGCATCCTCTAACTTTTGCTCAATCTGAGCCAATTCTTCTTCATAAAAATGTTTATCCCCATCAATGGGTTTGAGTTTCTCAATGGTATTCTCCTTTTCATCATACTTTCCGAAGAACACCTTGTCCATCCACTCCATATTTCTGGCTTCGTTGAATTTCAGGGCAAATACCGTTTCTCCATTGATCTCAGCTGTACCAATGAGAGATGTTTTTCCACCTGATGAAGTCATGGTGATATACCGTGATGGACGATTAATGGATGATAAAGTCCGATAAACTTTGCTGAATATTTTATTGATTTCTGCCAGAGGGGCTGTAAAATAATGATGCTCGCCTGTCGGTCTGGCACAATACATGGAGTGGAAGCCTACGCCAACCATAGCCAGGATATTCCCCAGATCAATCCAGTTTTGAGCAGAACGGTCAATGTCAACTTTGCCATGCTCATCTTCAAATAAACTGATGTGGTTCATGATGGGACTTTGACTCTTAACAGCTATACCATAGCTTTTTAACCTGCGAATGGCGGCTACTGTGCTTGGGTTAAGCAATTCTCTTGGTGTTGAAAAATGAGAGATCCATAGTACCTGAACACCACTGTCAACAGCTTTTTTAAGGACTTCCATCATCTTTTTAAACCTTGGTGTTAATAGGTATTCAGGATGAAAAGTTAAAACCCTTGATCCAAATCGGATGGTTTTAATATGCATGAGTTCAGGGTCCTCGACAATGGGCATTACATATTGTTCCATTCTTATGGGATCAATATATCCTGCATCACCACCAGTGATCAGGAAGTCACTCACTTCTTTATGTTCCCTCAGATATTTGTGAACTGCGCTGATGTCATCCTGTACAAACATGTCCTCATCACCTCTTACTTGCGCATGACGGAAGCAATAGGTACAAAAGGCAAAACAGTTTTGGGTGCTTTTATCGAAAACAAGTTCAACGGGTGGGTATTTGTGCTGAACACCATGGAGCACCTCCATCTGTCCCTCATCATTGATAAAAAATGGTTTGTTCAACTGCTGTTTGCCATCATGAGGATTGGTTTTTAACTGGTAGGCCTCTACCACAGTTTCTCTTTCTTTATCAGTTTTGGCATCGATATATAGTTGAACCTCTTTCTGGTCTATCATTTCAGGCTGTGGAAAAACCAACTGGAAAATGGAGTCTTTCTGATAATCATTCCAGTTGATCATATTCAGCGCATGCTTGGTGGCAAGAAATCTATAGACTTCAATGAAGAATTCACGTTCTTTGATAAAGCCAATATCAATTCCGTTTTCATCCAGTACTCCAATGATTTCCTTAAAGCCCTGAAGTCCTGAGTAATAGGTTTTATCAGTGAACAGGATTTTATCAGTCCTGAAAAAACCTGAATGTTGTGGGTAACATTTATGCAATCGGTTCACTACACCAAATGGCAATAGGTTTTCTTTTTCAATGGCTTCTTTTACCTCATCCGGATATTTGTAGTGTTCGATCATTTGATCCAGTGTTGGCTGTGTGGCAGTCAACGAATCTTGGTTGAAATCTTCTTTTTTCATATGGTTTAAATATTATATTTTCATTTGGTTAACTATCCATAAAAGTTCAGCTTCCTCATCATCAATATTGGTGAATAAATAATATTGTGATGAGTTAAAGTAAAAGCTGTCCCCTTCCTTTAATTCATACTCTGTGGTATTTAAAATAGCTCTGAAACTTCCTTTTAACACATAGCAGAATTCCTGTCTGGGATTGGCTGTTGTCATGATTTCAGAAGAATCAGAATTTTTGGCGAACTGTAGCACAAAAGGATCCATCTGTTTACTGGGGTTGTGGTGTGACAACAAATAGAGACGGGTTCCTGTTTTATTCTCTTTTACAAACTTGCGTTCTTTGGCTTCCAAAAATGGTTTGGCCACGAAAGTGGCGTTTTCACCAATTAAATCACCTACCGTAGTTTGGAGGGCATCAGCAATTTTTTTCAAAGTTAGAATGGAAGGAAAGGCCTTGGCCCTTTCTATTTGTGAGACTAAGCTGGGAGTTACGCCAATCATTCCGGCCAGATCAATCACCTGAATCCCAAGCTGTTCCCTTGTAGATCTGATCCGTTCACCCATTCTATGCATATGCTACTAAGCTTAGATTAGCGTAATTAAATAATACTTCACAAAGTTAATACTATTTAATTCTAATATAAAAATTAAATCAATAGTTTTTGCAACTTTCTATGGTATTTACACTTAGTCTAAATAACTGATTCAGGGTAGATTATCATGGCTGATAAATGCAGCTGTCTGAGGGTTTTTTCCGGTCTAATGGGCATTTTTCAATTTCTTTATGGCGTACCTCCACAGGAATATGAGGTATGGAATGAAAACGAATAGGAGTAAGGGGTGACCCGTCATCAATATAAAGTCATAAACACCATGCAGTAGAATAGGAATAAAGAGGGCTTTCATTAAGTTAATACTCGTGTTTTCAGTTGAAAACTTAGAAAGACCAAAATAGAATCCCATGCACACACCAAAAATAGCATGGGCAGGTACCGCAGTGAAAGCCCGCAATATACCGGTGCTTAGTCCATGGTTGTATACGTACATGATGTTTTCAACGGCAGCGAAACCCAATGAAATAAACACGGCATAAACAATTCCGTCAAAGCGTTCATCAAAATGTCGGCTTTTCCAAATAAGTAAGTACAAGGCCAGGAATTTAAAGGACTCTTCTGAAAAAGCTGCCACTACAAAAGCATTATAGGCGGCTGCTTGATAGCTTGAAGGGTTTCCGATGAATCCTGAAAGCCAGGATTCCAGGATCACAATGGGAATGACAATAATGGCTCCTGCAAGTAAGGATTTAAACAATAAACTCAGAGGTTCTTTGTCATATTTATCACGGATATAGATGTATACCAGGATAATAACTATAGGTGCTAAGGCGATAAGTGTCAGGTTCATAGGTTCTTTTCAATACTTGAGTGACGATGCATCATATGTCATTCTGCTACATAATTATCAAAAGAGCTGCATACCTGAGCGGCAAAATCCAATCCCGATTCCAGATGATGGGTTAATTCAGCTAATGTCAGTTGCCTTATACTGGCCTTCGTTTGCTTTTGTCTGGCCAATGAGACCAAAAGGCCAGCATTAAAGGCGTCACCTGCGCCAACAGTGCTTTTAATTGTGATGGGTTTAGCGGGTAGGTGAATGTTATTGCTCCCCATATGGGCCCACACTCCTTCAGCTCCAATGGTATAAACAAACAGGGCATGGGGATTGATATTTCTGATCTTATCCACCACTTCCTCTCTATCGCTAATACCGTAAATGGCTTTAAAATCTTCATCGGAACCTTTGATAATATCTGCATGCTCAAGATTCCATTCCAAAGCAGCCATGTTTCCCTTATGTTGTAGGTGTTGAGAATGCCTGATGTTTGGATCATAGTAGACCAAAGCATTGGCAGCACTTGCTGCATTTACATTCGATACAATGGAGGAACGAATTCCCTTATCCAATGCATAAAGAGAACCAAATACTAAAAAGTCTCCTGTCTTAAAAGCATGCTTCTGTTTAAGTCTGCGCTCATCAGGATAGGATTTGTAAAAAGTATAGGAGGGTTTCTTTTGTTCATCCAGCCACGCCAGGGCCAGTGTAGACTTAATGGAGTCATATTGGGTGATGCTACTGGTTTCCACCTGATTTGACTTCAAAAAACGGAGCACCATGCTAGCACCTTCATCATTACCCAATTCAGTTATCAGAGCAACTTTTACATGGGAACGTCCAATGGAAACAGAGGCATTTAACATGGCACCTCCAGGGCGAATTCTGACCTGATCCGGACCGGCAATGATAACGTCCAGCAAGGCTTCTCCAAGTGCTATAATCATCCTACTAAAATAATCATTCCTTCCGAAATATGGTATTGATTACCTTTGCGATTAGTAAACAATCCTATAATGAAAAACCTCTTATTTATATTGCTGTGCATCAGTGCTCTTGTGCTAAATGCCCAGGAAAAACCATCTTTTGTAGCCCTAAAATCAGGCGTCAGCATACCCATGGGTACCTATGCCGGATATGAACTTGAAAAAAGTTCATTCGCCACCACAGGATTTTCACTCGCTGTAGAAGGTGCCTGGTACTTCCGGTCTTTTCTGGGGATAGGAGGACATATTGGGATTAATTCACATCCCATAGATGTGGGACAGCTAGGGGCAGCGAAAGTGGCCGCCGACCCTTTTCTATTTGATGTTTATATTCGATCAGAAGCCTTTCAAACTGCCACAGCTACTATTGGTCCCTATGCCAGCTGGCCAGTATGGAAAAGTCTGGCTTTGCAGGCCAAGATATGTGGTGGTATGATATGGGCCCAAACTCCGCATCAGTTGTATACTTATCCTGAGTTTTTTATGGGTGTGGGACCAGATTACTGGGAGGTTACTTCATCAAGAGATTATGGTTTTGTGATACTAAGTGGCCTGGGATTGACCTATCCTATATCTCCATGTATCGGATTTCAACTGGATGCAGAATTTGTTTATAAAGAAATGGCCTTTGGTTTTAGGTCAGCCGGTAAAGACCGGGTAGAATATCGCCCTGTTTCCTATTTAAATACCAACCTGGGTGTGGTGATAAAATTATAAGCTTTTTCCATAAATCACATGATCGCAGGATTGTTTATCCACCACAGCACTCTGGGGTAGTTTGCCCCATTCACAATATCCTTGTTTCTCCAATAAGTGGATGCTTTTCACATTCTGTCCAAACAAAAAGGCAACGAAGGTCTTGATGCCTTGTTGAAACCCATATTGTTCGGCATGCTGTATTAGTTGGCTGGCCAGGCCCTGGCGATGGTGTTGAAAATCAATATAATAACTTATTTCTGCGGTATGTATAAAGGCCTGCCTGCTCTCTCGGTAGGGAGACAGTGTACAATAGCCCTTAACACTTTCCTCTTCAATGACAAAAATCGGATACAGCGGATTTTGATGGACATCAAACCATTTCCTCCGGTCCTCCACTTTCATGGTTTGCGTATGAGCCGTTGCAAACCTTGCGACGATAGCCTGATTGTAAATCTCAGTCAATCGTGTTAGGTCTTTTTCTTTGGCCAGTCTGATGCTATTCATGAGTTCGATTCTATGGCAAATGAAACAATCGCTTCTGAGTGGATATTTAAGGTGTCAAACAGCTGAAGATCACAGTCATCTTGCTTGATAAGTAATGGTATTTCAGTACATCCCAGAATCACCCCTTGGGCCCCTTGCGACCTGAGTTTTTCAATGATATTTAAAAACCGATTTCTGGAACTTTCCAGAAACTGACTTTTAAACAGCTCCTTCACGATAGTCCTGTTAATGAACAACTGGTCTTCCTTCTCAGGTACTAAGGTCTTTATCCCATGCTTTGTTAGTCTTGACTTATAAAAATCCTTTTCCATGGTTTGCAGGGTTCCCAACAAACCGACAGTATGCATTCCATGCGTTTTTATTGCCATTGCCGTAGCCTCGGCAATATGAATGATGGGTACATTGATTTCTTTTTGTAATCGGTCAGCGAACATATGCAGGGTATTGGCACATAGTACAATAGCATCTACATCGGTGGCCATTAATTTGTGAGCCGAATGACTGATCAATTGGTATACGCCTTCCAGATCAGTTGTTTTATTCAATCGGTCGATATCGCCATAGTTGAGTGAGTAAAGCACACAATTGGCAAATTCCATCCCACCCAGGGCTTTGTTAATTCCTTCGTTGATTTGTTTGTAGTATTCAACTGTGGATACCCAGCCGGTTCCTCCAATAAGTCCAATTGTTTTCATTATCTAAAATTTAATCTTTGGTCACTGCATAAATACATGAGTCAAGTATGAGATCATTTTTGCAAATGTTCTTTTTTAGAGTGGCCTCATGAATAAATCCTGATTTCTCTAGCACTCTTCTGGATGCCAGGTTATTGGAAAATGGTTCTGCATAAATCCGAACCAGATTAAAAGTCTTGAAAAGGTAAGGGATGACCATTGGAAGCACCTTGCTCATGATACCTTTACCCCAGTATTCTTCTCCAATAAAGTATCCTATTTCAGCAGTTTTACGATAAATATCGTCCTTTGGTACTGCCCCAAAACTTCCGGCCAGTTCTTTGTAGTATTCAATGGCGAAAAAGCGTGTCGGTCCATCAAAATTCACTACCATTTCTATCCAGGCCTCCGCGTCTTCCGGTCCATAGGGGCTTGGGAAAGCATCTCGGAGGTGGTTTGCTACTTTCTTATTATTGGCAATTTTAACCAAAACTTCAGCATCGTTCTGTGCCCATTCTCTAAGACAAATATTATCAAATTCCAGTCTCATGATTTCCTTGTCACAATTCCACATGGAAAGATATAAACAATACACTTAGGTTGAGTCACTGATGGGCATTATTGATATATTTGTTTGGTAAACATCAGGATTTTGTCAACTCAGAAAGATAGGAAAGTATTCTCGGTAAGAAAACGCATGAAAAGCTTTGTTTATGCTTTTAAAGGGATACTTGCGGCTTATACAAGTGAGCACAATCTGTGGATTCATTCCATCGCTGCTGCTCTGGCCATTTTTCTGGCATTTATTCTTGATTTATCCTCCATGGAATGGGTGGTTGTGATACTTGTCATTGGTCTTGTATTTATCACCGAATTTATAAACACTGCCATCGAAGCCCTGGTGGATTTATATACCTTGGAGCATACACCACTAGCGGGCAAAATAAAGGATGTGGCTGCTGCTGCTGTACTGCTGAGTGCTATTACAGCTGCTATCGTGGGCTGCATTGTTTTTATACCTAAAATTTTAAAGTTCATATGATTATTGTAGGAGATAGTGGCTCAAGCACAACCAATTGGGTGCTGATTAACGGTAAAGAAGTAATCAATGAATTTACTACTGCCGGATTTAATCCTTATTATTATGGTGCTGATGTTCTGGTCAATAGCATAGAACAGGGTTTTGGCCCTGAAGTAAATAAAGAGGCAATTGACGCAGTGTATTATTATGCTTCAGGATGCTCCACCACTCATAACCGAAACATTGTGAGTGATGCTTTATCGCAGGTATTTGTGAATGCTCAGCTATCCATAGATCATGATTTGTTTGGTGCTGCACGTGCCTTACTCCATGATAATAGTGGTATTGCCTGTATCCTTGGTACCGGCTCCAATTCTTGTCGCTGGGATGGAAAAGCCATAACAGAGCAGGCCCCTTCATTGGGGTATTTGCTTGGTGATGAAGGAAGTGGTACCTTTATGGGGAAGCTATTTATCACAGGCTTGCTGAGAGGCGAAGCAGGTGTTGAAATGAGTCAACTTTTTGAAGAGTCTTATCATATGAAGTTGGCTGATGTATTGGTGCGATTATACCAACAAGATATGCCCAATAAGTTCCTGGCGGAATTAAGTAAATTTATCAAGACCCATGAAAACCATTCTTATTGCCAGACCGTTGTTCAGCAATCCATGGATTGGTTTTTTAAGTATTTCATTGAGATTTATGAAGGCTATACTGATGAATCTGTAGCATTTACAGGATCTGTGGCCCACTATTTTAGCGAGCAGCTTAGCCAGGTCATGGGTTCACACGGCATTAGAAATATCAAAATCATCCAAAAACCGATTGATGGTTTAACGATTTACCACCTGAATCAATAAACTTTTAAGGGTTTATACCTTCCAATAATTGAATTACTGCTTTCATTGGGGATTTTAATTGATCCTGATTAAGCCAGTGTATTTCATGATCTCTCCGAAACCATGTCATTTGACGCTTAGCATAGCGCCTGGTGTTGGTTTTAATCTTTTCGACGGCCTTTTCCAACGTCCAGCTTCCATCAAGATAACTGAAGAGTTCTTTGTATCCAACGGTGTTGAGTGCGTTGTAATTGCGGTAGGGCAGAAGCCGCTGTACCTCCTCAAGCCAACCACTGGCCATCATTTCATCCGTTCGTTGGCTGATGCGCTGGTTGAGCATCTCCCTATCGATTTGCAGGCCTATTTTCAATATTTGGAAATCCCTCTTTTTCGCCTGATTCTTACGTAATTCGGTGTATGTTTTTCCTGTTTGTATACATACTTCTATGGCCCTGATGAGACGTTTGGAATTCTTAAGGTCTACATCTTTATGATACTGAGGGTCGAGGCTTTTAAGTTTTTCACCCAGGCCTTCAAGTCCTTCATTTTCGAATATATCGTTTAATTCTTTCCTTAAATCCGGGTCAGGGTCAGGTAATTCATCAATGCCCTTGCAAACTGCATCAATATATAAACCAGAACCTCCTGCTAATATCACATAGGGTAGCGTTTTAAATTTCTCATCCAAAAGATTCAAAACCTGAGATTCAAATTTGGATATGTTATAGGCGTCTTCAATGGACAACTGTCCCACAAAATGGTGTTTGATACCCAACATTTCATCAACTGTGGGCGCAGCTGTTCCTATGGGTATTTCTTTATAGAATTGTCTTGAATCAGCAGAGATAACCTCTGTATTAAGCTGTCTGGCCAATTGTATGGCAAGTGATGTTTTTCCCGAGGCAGTAGGGCCCAGGACAACTATCAGACAGGGCTTTTGCTCAGGTTTCATGAGTTCTCGCTGGCCTCTTTTTTGGATGCTTTGGAAAGGGGTTCTTCTAGACTAGTTACCATACGAATCCCCATCTTTTTACCTTCTTCCAGCATAAAGGCATAGGCATCCTGATAATTATTGTCAATAATACCATCGAGAATGGCTTCTCTGATAGCGGTCTTGATTACACCTACCTTCTCAGAAGGTGCCAGCCCAAAGGTTTTCATGATAACTTCACCACTTACTGGTGGTTGCCAGTTTCGTAATCTATCTTTGGCTTCTACCTCTTTCAGTTTCTCACGCACCAACTGAAAGTTATTCAGGTATTTCTTGACCTTATAATCATTTTTTGAAGTGATGTCCGCCTCACATAGCAACATCAAATCATCGATATCATCACCGGCTTCAAATAGTAATCTCCTTACGGCTGAGTCTGTTACGATTTCCTGAGAGAGTACGATGGGCCTTAGATGTAAGCGGACCAGCTTTTGTACATAACGCATCTTATCACTCAAGGGAAGCTTCAGTGATTTAAATATCCCGGGAACCATTTTTGAACCTATAAACTCATGACCATGGAAAGTCCATCCCAGATCTTTTTCATAGCGCTTGGTCAGTGGTTTGGCAATATCATGAAGGATGGCAGCCCACCTCAAATACAGGTCGTCTGAATTCTGACACAGGTTATCGAGTACTTCCAGGGTATGGTAGAAATTGTCTTTGTGACCTTGTCCGTTGACCACTTCCACACCTTTTAACTCCACCATTTTTGGAAATATTAACTTTAGCAAGCCAGTGGACTCCAGTATTTTAAATCCGGAGGAAGGTTTTTCCGATTTGATGATGAGATTTAACTCATCAATAACTCTTTCCTTTGAAACGATGGAAATCCTGTTCTTGTTTCGCGAAATGGCTTTATAAGTTTCTACTTCGATGGAAAAGCCAAGCTGGGTAGCAAATCTTACCGCACGCATCATCCGTAGGGGATCATCAGAAAACGTAATATCAGGATCCAGTGGTGTGCGGATTAGTTTATTATGGATGTCTTCCATGCCATTGAAGGGATCAAGAAGATCTCCGTAGTTTTTATGATTCAGGTTTAATGATAAGGCATTGATGGTAAAATCTCTCCGTTTCTGATCATCGTTCAGGGAACCATCTTCAACCAGAGGTTTCCTCGAATCCTTTCGATAAGACTCTTTTCTGGCACCCACAAATTCGAGTATCCAGTCGTTGTCTCTGACCATGGCTGTGCCAAAATTTTTAAAATATTTGGCATCTTTTCCTCTGCCCAGGGCTTCAGAAACTTTTCTGGCCAATGCAATACCGCTTCCCAGTACCACAAAATCAACATCCTTAGATGGTCTATCCAGAATTAAATCCCTTACATAACCGCCTATGACATAGGTGTCCAAATGCATCTGCTTGCTTACATCTGATATGATGTGAAACACCTTTTGATCTATTTTATCAGCCAAATTCATGCCTTTGCAAAAGTAATAAACTATGTGTAAGAAAGCCCTAGGGTATCACAGTTGTCATTTTTGGTATCGCTGTTTTCAATCCTGGAATTTCTAATCCACCTTGTGGATTCAAACATTAAAACGGAACCCCAAGATTTAAGTACCAGACATATTCATTTCTTTGTGGGCTCTTGGAAATAATCAACCGCAACGGTCCTATTTTAGAATAAAATCCCAGTCCAGCGCTCCAGCTTCCAAAGGTATAGTTCTCGAATTCTTCCTCTTCAGGAGATTCAATATCCGAATGGTCGAAAAAGATAGTTTGTTGTGCACTATAGCTTGCATACCACTGCCTGAGGAATTTAAATTGAAAGTTAATACCAACAGTCATGAAATTATCTGTGGCCAGATAATTGGATCGGATACCACCACAATTATAATAATTGGGGCGAAGGTTATAGGTATTACCTCCTAAAAAGTATTTTTCTGTTAGAAATACCTCATTGTTCATCAAGCCTATGGTCATTTCCGGCGCGATGGATAATTTCTTCAAAATAAGGAAATAATGTCTGAAGTCGAGGGTTACAATTGCGTTGGTAGTGGGCAGGCCTCCGAAAAAATTGGTAGTGTCGGTTTCCTTGAATTCGGCATCAAAAGTTTCTTTGTAGGATAAATTCAGATAGGTTCCTTTGGTGGGGAAGTAGGGATCGTCCAGGGTATGAACAAGCAGAGAAAAATCAATATAACTAAGGTTGTAATTGACCTGATCCACTTTGTAAAAGGTTTCCATGCCTTCCTTTAGTTTTATTTTGTTGAACTGACGTCCGGCTCTCACTTGCAGCATGGTGTTTTTTAGCGGCGACCAGGATAAAGCGGCATTAAAGTCGACTTCTGATATCAGGAAGTGTCCCAGCGTATAGGTAATATCTTCTTCTGTGATGATGTCAGGCATCTTGGTCACCTGCCCATAGGTATTTAAGGAAATGGCAAGTTTCTTTGTCTTTGTTGGGTAGTACTGATAACTCAAAAGCCCTCTCGGATTAGCCGAAATGGAAACCTTTGCGATGGCTTTAGTTGAATGTATCAGGAAATCCTTAAATGCCACATGGAAAAGCGCATTGGGACCATAGGCATTGTCATAGTGTAAACCCAGGCTCAAATAACCCCGTGCACCCTCATCTACCTTTAAAATCAGGGTGTTTTCTTCATTGGATCTTTGAATTTGATAGCTCACCTGATTAAACTGGCAGGTGGCATACAGTTTTTTAATCCCCTTGTCTATTAGCTGGGCATTCATGTATGAAGACTTTTCAAGTCCACTCAATTTGATAATGGTATTGCTGTCAAATCCCCGATTACCTTCCACCACAATAGTTGTTATGAAGATGCTGGTAGTATCCATACTGGCGGAAAACCTTAATTTGGGTTGTTGCAACTGGCCCAGGCGCTTCATGGATTCAAAAACAACGGAGTCGCGGGCAGCGAGTTCGCCTGCATCAATTATATTCTTTGCTTTGTTAAAATTCTCGGCTCCCAGATTGCCCAATTCCGGTAGAATGTAGACATCGGTCTTTTCCATTTGAATTCTGGCATCGGTAATGCTTTGCAAAGCCGAACTTCTGGCCAGAATTTTCACCATGGATCGCAGGTCTTCCTTTTTGGGATTTTCATCAAATCCTGTATACACACCAATAATAATATCAGCACCCATATCCAGACATTCCTGAACCGGGTAGTTGATGGTCATTCCGCCGTCTATCAATAACATGGTATCCTTTTCTACGGCAGCAAATACAGTGGGTATGGACATACTGGCTCTCATGGCTTCGGCCAGATTGCCATCCTTAAATACTACTGGTTTTCCTGAAATCACATCTGTTGCTACGCATCGGTAGGGGATTGGAAAATCATCAAAACTATCATATGCATGACTGGGCCAGGTGAGTTCAGTCAACAGGTCTTGAATCTTTTGCCCTTTGATCATTCCAGTAGGCAAACTAAGTTTGGCGCCTTTAAGAAATTCCATTTTTAACGGATAGCCAGGATAGTCGTCCTTATTAAAAATGGGGATGTCTTTCAGAGTAATCTTATCTGTTAATAAGTCATTCCAATCAGCTGCTACCACAAGGGTTTCCAGTTCTTCAGCAGAATATCCAAGGGCGTAGAGACCTGCAACTATTGAACCCATACTGGTCCCTGTAATATAGTCAGGCCGGATCCCAGCTTCTTCCAGTACTTTGAGTACGCCAATATGCGCAAATCCTTTGGCTCCGCCACCACTTAGTACCACTCCAATTTTAGGTGTACTCTGGCTTACAAGATCGTTCTTTTGCTGAGCAGCGGACCTTAAAGACATACCTAGCATTATGAATAATAAACTTATGAAGATGAGGGCCTTCATCAAAGCAGGGTTTCGTTGTAGTTGGGTTGTTGGCTAAATTAGCCAAATTCTAGAGGAATGACAAGAATCCAGGGAAGGGGTCGCAAATCTTCAGCAAAAATCAGCTACTATATAATAATTCTTTATAAATGTTGAAGTTAACTTCATCAAAACAAACGAAATACACCGACTCCGGGTGATTATCATAGGCAGAAAACTCTTTAATCGTATCGATGGCTATTGTTGCTGCTTCCCTTTTGGGGAAACCATAGATGCCTGTACTGATATTGGGGAAGGCAATGGATTTGCATTTATTTTCAATGGCAAGGTTCATGGCAGTTTGGTAGCAACTTTTAAGTAGTTCAGCTTCCTGGTTTTGTCCTCCACGCCATATCGGCCCTACACTGTGAATAACATATTTAGCCGGTAATTGATAAGCATCAGTAATTTTAGATTGACCGGTGGGACAGCCATTTAGTTTCTGACAGGCTTCTATTAGCTGGGGGCCTGCTGCACGATGAATCGCTCCATCCACTCCGCCACCACCAGCGAGTTTGCTATTTGCAGCGTTGGCAATGGCATCAACCTTTAGGGTAGTAATATCAGTTTGCAGAAGTAGTATTTCCATGTTACTAAGGGTTTTAATGTTAAGTGGAAGGTATCTCCAGAAGAGATAAGCCAGAGACTAAGCTTTTTTCACTACCAATTGTGCATTATGGTAATCCACAACTTTAATGGCTTCATCTTTTTCAATGAAACCTACGATGGCAGTTGCATCAAATAATTCTCCATCAATCTCAACTTTACCTGCCGGTCGTAGAATGGTTCTGGCCCTGCCTGTTTTTCCAAGCATTTCTTTATAAACATCAGTGGCGGAGGTGTAACCTTCCTCTGCTTGCTGAGTTTTTGCCAAGGATAAATTACTGAAATTGCTTGAAGTCATTAATTGCTTGGTGAGTATCAGTGAGAGGGTTATGGACAAAAACAAAGCAATAATGACAACAAAAAAGGCTCTTACTAATAGTGATAAATCATAATCAAAGCTGCCGGGACCGATGGTTCCCACCATCGAAAGGGTTAGCCCGGTGATCATAAGTAAACCACCCAAGATACCAGCTACGCCAAAGCCGGGTATGACAAATATTTCCACAGCTACCAGAATCAATCCGACAATGAACAACAATATTTCCCAATTGTTGGCCAGGCCTTCTAAATAAAGTGGGGCGAAATATAATAAAGCGGCCACAACAGATGCTGCAATGGGGAATCCAACACCTGGAGTCTGCAATTCAAAATAAATCCCACCAATGATAATCATAATAAGCACACCGCTGACCATGGGGTTGATTAGAAAACCAATGATCTTATCAGTGGCTGTAAGTTCATGGTTGGTGATTTCATAGTTTTCAATACCATTTAACTCCAGAAGTTCTTCAATGGAATTGGCTTCAGCTTCACAAAATCCATAAGCTATAGCCTCAGAACTTGTCAGGGTGAGGACTTCTCCGGTGTCACTAATGCCGGCAACATAAACTTTATGGTCAACCATAGATTGCGCAATATCAGGATCTCTGTCTTTGGCTTCAGCGGTTGCCCGCATCATAGAGCGCATATAAGATTGATATTTATCAGGCATTTGTTCTCCCTGCTGATTGACTACAGTGGCTGCTCCAATACTGGATCCGGGGGCCATATAAATGCTGTCGCAGGCTATGGAAATTAAGGCTCCTGCAGAAGCTGCGTTGTTGTCGATGAAAACATAGACAGGTATATCAGTATTGAGAATTTTAGTTCTGATGGAATCAGCAGCATCCAGCATGCCTCCATAGGTGTTCATTTGGATAAGGATGAGGTCTGCTTCTTCTTCTATGGCAGTATTAATGGCCAATTTGGTGGTCCGCCAAACTGGAGGTGCTATCATTTCCTTGATCCCGAAGGAGTATATTTTCACAGGCTCCGTGGTATCAGCGTTCAAGCTCTTTGCTGAAGTATTGAACAGAAACAGCAGGCAGTAAAAAATGAGTGTGATATGGGAAAGTCTGGTCATCTTAATGGTCTTTGAGTTGCTGATTGTGTGCCTGTCTGTATTTCCTCCTCCAGGCCCTGCGGCTCCAGTATTTCCCCCAGGTAATATTAGTCCACATCCTTTCATGGAAATAATAGAATACCAGCTTGGCAACAATATCTATACTGGTCACGAAGGAGGCCGTTTCAAGGACTTCCTCTATAGCCTTTTCCGTATATTGTCGGAATATTACAAAGGTAATTATAAAGGTAGTTCCCGAAGCAATAAGACGCCAGCTGATGGCTTTAAGGACGCTTCTTGTGGGGCTGTCTTTACCTTTTCTCATATTTCTTTGTGCGGCCATGGCTTCATTTTAAGGGATAACAATATTACAAAAAAAGCATATGTCAAGGCCTGTAATCCTTAGTTATGATTCATAGTGATCTAAAGTGTGTTTCTATGTCAGGTTCAGATGCTTATTTGAAGTAGTGATTTAGAATTTTGGAGAACTCATCATGAGTGTGCCCATTGGAGGCAATGATTTCCCTTCCAAAAACAAAGTCGGCACCGCCCTTAAAGTCACTCATTTGCCCTCCTGCCTGTTGTACAATAAACGCACCCGCTGCTACATCCCATGGATTTAATCCGTACTCATAAAAACCTTCAAAACGCCCACAAGCAACATATGCCAGATCAACTGCTGCTGATCCCAGGCGGCGAATACCTCTGGTTTGGCGCATAAGGTGCTGTAGGACTGCCATATAGGCTTCTAATTTATCGTAGTCATGATAAGGGAAGCCCGTGGCTATGAGTGAATTGGACAACTTTTCAGTAGTAGAAACCTGTATTTTTTCTCCATTACAAAAGGCTGGCGCATGTTCCCAGGAATAGAAGCATTCATCACGATTAACCTCATGGACCACCCCCAACACAAGGATGTTGTTTCTCATTAAGGCAATGGAAATGGAATATACCGGTATCCCATGAATGAAATTAGTGGTGCCGTCGAGTGGGTCGATTATCCAATTATATAGTTCATTTTGTTTGAGACCCTGGTTCTCTTCTGCTATGAAACCAGCTTCAGGAAGTAATAAACCTAGTTTCGAAATGAGCTGTTTTTCAGCCTGTTGGTCTACATAACTAACTAGGTCATGCAGTCCTTTTTCCTTAACGTGGTCAGTTGAGAATGATTGAGCTTCCTCTTGAATATATGTACCGACCGTTCTGGTGAGCTCACAAACCTCCAAACATATTTTTTCAAGATTCATTCCTGCCTTTTATTTGATCGTATTTCTTAAGGATTATCCACAAACCAATACCTGTAAGTATAAGTATACTTGAGATGATTTCAGCCTGAGTTACTTGTAAGCCAAGAAAGTCAAACACATTGTTTACCCTGATTTTCTCAATCAGAAAGCGTTCGCTTCCATTGGCTATGAGGTATATGGCAAAAAGTACTCCTGCGGTTTTAATCCGTTTTCTAATGCACCACAAAAAGACAAATATCAGCAGCGCCATGGTGGTTTCATAGATAGGGGTGGGGAAGACTGGTTCTGCCAGTTTATAGCAATATTCACCAGTGCAGTCGGGAATGGGGATGCCTCTTTTGAGAATATTATGTGGATAGTCATAGGCCCAAAGCCAGTCGGGCAGGAATGATATCCAGGAAGGTTTGTCCAGCATGTTCACGATGCCCCAGTCGCCATCTCCGGAAACCTGACAGCCGATTCTGCCAATACCATACGAAAGAATAAGGGAAGGCGCTATGGCATCAGCCAACTGGCGCCATCTGATGTTGTTTTTCTCACCATAAAAGGCCACAGCAAAAGTAGCTGTTATCAGGCCACCGTAAAAAGTCAATCCGCTAAAGGATACCAATGCCTCCATGGGATCTGCAACAAAATCATCCCAGTTCTCAAACCAATGAAATACCTTGGCACCCAGAATACCAAACACTACAGCTACAAATACGATGGGCCACGTATGTTCCTGAGCATGAATAGTTCTAACTTCCTCCTTGGGAGGAGAAAGTTTCTTTTTATCCTTGCTATAGTAAATATAGTAGGTGTAGCCAGCTGCCAAAAGCAATCCAAGCCACCAGGATCCCCTTCCTGAAAAAACAAAAGCTTGTGGATTAGATGCAAAAGCACTGTATTCAAGTATAAACCCACCAATTTTAAATCCCACCAACAAACTGATGACAAAGCTTAAAGCCAGTTCCGTAAGGCTGGCAGGCTCACCCACCATAACTTTCTTTTGTTTGGGGATGATGAGGCCTTTATGCTCCCTTCGTTTCAGTTCATGGTAAAGAAAATAGGCTCCGCAAAGGAATGCCATGGCTACAAAAAAACCATAGCTTTGAATGGGTAGGTTTATATTGGTTCCAAACCAATCATTGATCAAATCACTAATTTTTGGGTACATATCCCTTCATTTGTTTTACAAAACAGCATTTCAAAAGTAAGCATAAATGTCCTCTGTAAATAGCATCTTCAGTGCTTTTATCAAGGCTAAAACCGATTGCGTTAAAGAGCTGTTAGTTAGGCTTTTTTCTTGGCGCCCAGCAATTGTTGCCATACAATACCGGCTATTATAAATGCCAAACCAATAATGGTGGCCATTCGGATGCTTTCTCCCACAGCCAGATGAATCCAGAAAAGGGCCAGGAAGGGCGATAGGAATATAAGGTTGCTGACTTTAGCTGTGTCGCTTGATAATTGAAGTGCCCTCAACCAAATAACAAAAGTGATACTTAATTCAAAGGCACCAATGTAGGCAATCCCCAACCAGGCTTCTTTTGCCGGCCAGACTATACCTTTGCCCTGAATCCACAGATAGATCAACAAATACAGCAAGCCGAAGAGGATATTTAGGGTGATTTTGCCGGTTTCTTCTCTTTTGTCTTTCATGTTGAGTATCCAGTACAGTGCCCAAAAAACAGAGCTGCCTATGGCCAGTCCAACACCTCTTGGGTTAGAGAAATTAAGATCAAGGATTTGTCCTCTGGTGCTGATGATAAGAACTCCGAAAAATGAAATGCCAATGGCCACCAGACTCATGGCTTTTATTTTCTGTTTAAGCAGGATGATTGATAGCAGTACAAGGGCTATAGGCCAGGTGTAATTTAGCGTTCCCGCTTCCTGAGCTTCCAGTAATTCATAGGCTTTAAAAAGAATCAGATAATAAAGAAAGGGGTTAAATAGACCCATGCTTGCAGAACTAAGCAGATCTTTTAAGGATGTGTTGTGACGACTGATGCGATGCTTACTGAATCCATTAATTATGGCCAGCAATATAAACCCAAACAACCCTGACCAAAACAACAAATATTCAAAAGAAATATGGTTCAGGCTTAGTTTAAAGGCTGAACTCATGGTTGACCAAAAAAAAACTGCCAGCAATGCCAGTAAGGATGCTTTTTGTTGATTGCTCATAGGCTAAACATGAATCCTGATAAACAAAAATAGGCTAATTTGTATAGTCTGTTCATTAATGAACCGCCCAGGCAGGCATTTCCATCATATTGATATTGAATACCCACATACCCCAGAAATAAGTTAAACATGTTATGACTATGGCCCCGATAATATTTAGTATTAGACCAGTTCTGGCCATTTGCATGATGCTGATTTTATTGGAGCCAAAAACAATGGCATTGGGTGGAGTGGCCACCGGTAGCATGAAGGCCATGGAGGCTGAAATGGTAGCTGGAAGCATAAATAGCAAGGGATTCACTTGTATGCTAACTGAAAGACCCGCAAGAACTGGCAGAAGCATTTCTGTGGTGGCTGTATTAGAGGTGAGTTCTGTTAGAAATGTCATTCCCATGGCTATGATCAGTATAATCAGAATGGGATGCAGGCTTTGTACCCCACTGAGTTGTTCGCCAAACCAAATGGAGAGTTCCGATTCTTTAAAGCCACTGGCCAACGCAAATCCACCTCCAAAAAGTAATACAATATGCCAGGGAAGTTTCACAGCGGTGGCCCAGTCCATCAGTTTCGAGCCTTTGATGTTTCTTGATGGAATCAGGAATAGCAAAACTGCCATACCAATGGCCACCGTACCATCATTAAGATAGGAGGGTTGATCAAACAAACTGCTCCAGCCCGGAATTTGCAATGAGCCTATGTGTAAGCCGGATCGGCTTAACCAAAGTACAGCCAATAATATGAAATCGACGAATATTATTTTCTCTTCGAATGAGGCAGGTCCAAGTGCTGCATATTGATTTTTGAAGCCTTCGCCTGTAATTCCCTTCCAGGAGGTTTTGGGTTTGAATACAAAATACAAATAGACCCATACAATTAGAAAAAAGCAAATACTGATGGGAATAGCAAAAATAAACCAGCTGGAAAAGCTTATGGATGGAGCTTCCGGGAACATTATCTGAAAGATTCTTGCAAATGATAAATTGGGAGGAGTACCTACTAAGGTGGCAATGCCTCCGATGGAAGCACTATAGGCAACACCCAGCAGCAGTCCGATGGTGTATCGTTTTAAATCGGATTTTTCAATATGCTCTTCTAGTTTCTGTACGATGGACAGTAAAATGGGAACCATCATCATGGCTGTTGCCGTATTGGAAATCCACATGGATAAAAAGGCGGTAGCAAGCATAAAACCCAACAATATTCTGGCTGGACTGGTGCCCGTGACCATTAGAATTTTCAAGGCTATGCGTTTATGCAGGTTCCATTTTTGCATGGCTAATGCCACCAGAAATCCGCCTATAAACAAGAAAATAACATGGTTGAAATAGGTGGAAGAAACGGCTTTACCATCCATCACCCCAAACAATGGAAAGGCCACAACGGGAATAAGTGCAGTTACCGCCAAAGGGATGATTTCCGTAATCCACCAAATGGCCATGAGAATAGCAATGGCCAAGGTGTAGGTGACTTGTGGTTTGCCTGGTTCCAGATCAGCAAAAAGTACGATGAATAAGAAACATAAGGGACCTATGAAAAGCCCAAATATCTGCTTGATAGAAAAGGGTAGTGGCTTAGTCATTTTTGCTTGAAACAATATTGGATTTTAGGTTGTGCTAATGTAAGAAAAACCTGTTGAAATGCCCACCGGGGATCAGTCGGTAATCTGAATGGGGTCAAATTAAGGCTCTGACGAAGTATAATTGAGCATGTAAAAATCGATCCGAATGTCTGGTGGATGCTGTATAAGGCTGCTAACCATAGAGTTGTTTCGTGGGAATCTATATTGTTAATATTATCACAATCAATTGTGAATTTTTAGTATTTTCGTGGCCTTTTTCGCTAAAAAAGTAAATGAAATGAAGAAACTAGCTGTTGTTGCATTTGGAGGAAATGCCCTTTTAAGAGCAGGGCAAAAAGGTACCATTGATGAACAGGAAGCAAATGCCTATGTTGCAAGCAAGAGTACCGTCAAACTAATAGACAGAGGTTACAATCTGGTGCTTACCCATGGTAATGGCCCTCAGGTTGGCAATATACTATTGGCCAATACTGCCGGGAATAAACTCTATGGCATACCTGATATGCCCCTTGATATCAGTGTAGGCTATTCTCAGGGTTTTATTGGTTACATCCTGGAACAGCAATTACGTAATGTTTTGATGAGTAAGGACCTTGATCGCGACGTAATTACCATGCTAACTCAAGTGCTGGTTAATAAGGATGACGAAGCTTTTCAAGACCCTGTAAAACCTGTAGGGCCTTTCTTTACCAAGGAAGAAGCCGAAAAAATCATGAAAGAAAGTGAGTCGGTTTTCAAGGAAGATGCAGCAGGAAGAGGGTGGCGTAAGGTGGTAGCTTCACCCAAACCACTTGTGATTTATAATATGAGATCCATTGAAAAGATTGCCAGAGAAGGTCATATTGTAATCGCCGTTGGTGGCGGTGGCATTCCTTGTTTTTATGTGGAAGAAAACAAACTACAGGGGATTGATGCTGTTATTGATAAGGACTTGGCTTCTTCATTACTCGCTTCACAAATCAGGGCAGATAAGTTATTTATTCTGACCGATGTGCCTAAAGTATGTTTGAACTTCAACACGCCTCAGGAAAAGACTATAGACAGAATGTCCATTTTCGAAGCCAAGAAATATCTGAATGAAGGTCAGTTTGGTGAAGGCAGCATGGGACCTAAGATTAAAGCTGCGATTAATTTTGTGGAACATAGCGGTAAAGATGCCATCATTACTGAAACCAGTTTATTGGGAGTTGATGATGGGGGAACCAGAGTGACTATGGTCTAGCCTTGCTTTGTTTGGTTTCTGGAGCTTCATCTGGTAGCTTCACGTAGAAGGCTACCTTTTCCAATGTGGTAATCATATCATACTCTTCCAGGTAGATTTCATCAGGGACGTTCACCGGTTTGGGTGTATAGTTCAATATGCCCTTAATTCCTGATTCTACCAGTAAATCACAGATTTCCGTAGTTTGACTCGCGGGTACAGTGATGATTCCTATTGTGATATCCTTCTCTTTGACAATCTTATGCATATCTTCAACCGAGAAACATTCCACGCCATTCATATAATTGCCAATTTTATCCGGATTGGTGTCGAAACCGGCAACTATGGAAAGCTTATGACGCTTGCCACTGAAGTAATTTATTAAAGCACGACCTAAATTTCCCATCCCGACAACCGCAACGTTAATGCCTTCGTTGCTGTCAATGATTTCGCCGATCAAGTCGATAAGTTCTTGAATATTATAGCCTTTCCTAAGGGTTCCTGAATACCCGATAAGCATGAGGTCTCGCCTGACCTGAACGGAAGTGATGTGTTGAATCTGAGCAATCTCGTGTGAGAAGATATGTGATTTTCCGTTGTTTAGACAGATGAGTAATGCACGCCTGTACTGACTTAGACGTTCAATGGTTTTGTGTGGTAAATGCTTAAAGGATTTATTGGGATCCATTCAATTCCTGTTAATAGTTTAACAGGGCAAAAGTAATTGGGTTATCCATTCTATGCAAGCATTTGTTAAAAAAATAACAAAGCCATATTGTTTTTAGATATATAAATGAGCTGGAAAGTGCCTGTATTACCACTGAAAAGTGTAGCCCATAGAGAATTGTTTCCTTTGAAATAAGCCTCCTTCACAATAGATGCGGTGGTGATTTTTCAGCGTCCAGGAAGCACCCGCAATCACATTCCATGGGTGAATAGGCGTCACATCTCCAGAATAGGATGCCACATTACCAATGATCTGGGCTACTTCTGGTGAAATCTCTTCAATGTCAACTGTACTGCTGAATGTCTGTCGGTTATTTACATACATGCTACCACCCCAGAAGGCAAAGCGCTGAGTGTTACTCTTGTTGTAAAACTGAACGCCAGCTTTAAAGCTTAGATAATGATAGTAAAGTTTGCCTTCCATGTCATCAGGAAGGGTTTCCGAATAATTATAATCTACAACTATGAATACCTGATCAAAAGCTATATTCAGGCTGGTACCTATACCATAGGTTGGACCATGATACTTCGCGGTCTTTTAATTCAAAGGAGGTGTCAATGGGAATACTGCCTACATCTTCAATACTTAGCGTAAATGAAGGAATACTGAGACCAGGGTCTATTTCACCTTCCGTATATCCGGCTACGGCGTATACATTCAAAAAAGGGAAGAGCCAAATATTGGGTCTGATGCTAAGGTTATATTCTCTGGCACTTGTGTTTTGAATCATGGTGTCAGGGGTGATGGAAATCTTTTCTGTAGAGTCTGTTATAATAAGATTGCTGGCACTGAAAGATTGCGAATAATACAGCCCATGTAAACCCACACCATAGGGAAGATCAAAGCCATATCCTTTTTTCGCCAATGCTTTTCCAAAGAGTGGAAAAACGGCTTTATGTTCCTGCTGTTGATTGCTTGTAGCTTGCTTTAAATCAAGCCCTTTGCCTCCATGCTGGGCTAAAACATCCTTACATAACACCAGACAGTATAAAATGAGAATGGAGGCTAATAATCTAAAAGACAGCATAGTTCGTTTTATTGTAAAAAGATTGAGTAGTATAAAAAAGCGGCATATCCAAACATCATGAGCAATCCTTCCCATCGTGTTATGGTGCGTTTTGTTTTTCCTGATTTGATAAACAGCAGCAGCAGCAAACTTCCGATGAGTAGCAAACCTACTTGCATATTCATTTTTGAATCGTAGGGGATGGGTTTGATTAAAGCACTGACACCCAGAACCAAAAGTATATTGAATATGTTAGAGCCAATGGCATTCCCGATGGCAATGGCGGAATTTTTCTTCAGGGATGCAATGATCGATGTGACCAATTCTGGTAAGGAAGTGGCTGAGGCAATCAATGTCAACCCAATAACTGATTGCGAAATGCCGAGGTCTGTAGCCACTTGTTCGGCTCCTTCAACAATCCATTTCCCTCCAAAATACAGCCCCAACATGCCCAATGCTATAAAAGCAACCGATCTGAATAAAGTCAATTGCTTGATACTTACCGAATCATCGCCTCCTTGGGCAGAGGATTTAAAAAAAGTCAGATAGAGAAAATATGCCAGAAGGGCGAGTAAGATAATACCATCGAATCTGTTGATGCTGTTGTTACGCCCAAACATAAGGTCATTGGCCAATAGCAATAGCAATAGGGTGATCACAAAGTTAAAAGGCAAATCACGGTTGATGGTGGCTTTATCTACTTTTATTGGGAAAATAAAAGCCGCAATACCAACAATTAATAGTGTATTTATAATATTGCTTCCAATCACATTGCCTATGGCCAGATCGGTATTGCCTTCCGTGCTGGCAAACACATTGATCACCAACTCGGGTAATGAAGTTCCCAGAGCTACGATGGTAAGACCAATGATGATCTGAGGCAGGCCAAAACGCAAACCAATGGAGCCTGCTCCATCCACGAGCCATTTTGCACCCATGATTAGAACAATAAAGCCGAGTGCAAAAAATATATAGGTCATCATAAGCTAAGGAGATACTTCTAATGAATACTTCCGGTGTTTCTGCTTCCAAAGATGGCGGTGCCTACCCTGATCATCGTAGAGCCAGAATCAATGGCCAGTTGATAATCTCCTGACATACCCATGGAGATCTCCTTAAAGCTGCTCTGATCGTTGAAATAATTTTCTTTCAGAAAATTGAATTGCGCAGTCAGGTTTTGGAATTCCTGCTTAATCTGATCCTGATCATAGGTATAGGTGGCCATCCCCATTACCCCGACAATGTGGATGTTTTGCAGTTGTTTGAAAGATTGATCTTCAAGAATAGCTTTGGCTTCCTCAATGTTTAGTCCGAATTTACTTTCTTCTTCAGCAATGTGAAACTGCAACAGACAATTAATGCTTCTGTCGTGTTTTTCAGCCTGACGATTGATTTCGCCCAGGAGCTTTAAACTGTCAACTGCGTGGATATAACTTACAAAAGGAGCAATATATTTCACCTTGTTTCTCTGCAGATGTCCGATGAAGTGCCACTCTATATCTTGTGGTAATAAGGGCTGTTTCCTGGCCAGATCCTGTGCTTTATTCTCACCAAATACCCTTTGGCCAGCATCATAGGCTTGCTGAATAAGTTCCACAGGTTTGGTTTTAGAAACGGCAACCAGCTTGACAGTTTCATCTAGTGTACTGAGAAATTGTTGGAGATTCTCCGAAATCTTCATTCCAGTTTTTTTTGCAAAGTTAGAATTAATGGTGTTTCCTGTTTTAATTGGCCGCAAATTGTTCACTGTTGCTTCATGCATCCCTTGCCCTTAGTTTCAAAAGACAAATATTCTATTTTTGCTAAACATTCACTCGATATGAGAATCCCATTATCTCTTTTCAAACAACTGATTTTTTTGCTGATAGTATTTGCCGTGGAACGAGCAATCTTTCTGTTGTATTATCGACCCCTACTGATGTTTGATGAGATAGGATTTATTGAGGCAAGCTCCGTATTTTATCATGCTCTGAAACTGGATGTTTCCACTGCATCCTATATCCTGATCCTTCCCATGGTCCTGATGATGCTGCAGCTGTATGGGAAGCCTAAATTCTTTGAAAAGGCATTGTTATGGTATTATGGACAGTTTCTTTTTATCTATTTGTTAATAGCCTCAGGAGAAATGGGGTTGTATGGTGAATGGAAATCTAAACTTTCTACTAAAGCTTTACTATATCTTAAACAGCCCATGGAAGTTATACAGTCGGTGTCAACTTCTGAATTCATTGGGCTGTGGGTGTTGGTCATTGGACAGTGGTTTCTATTCTTTTTTCTATTTAAAAGATTTGTTCAGCGATCGAATGGGGACATAGTTATCAACAGAGGTTGGAAACCACTCACAGGAGCACTTGTATGTATACCATTGATATTTATAGGCATCAGAGGTGGCTTGGGACAAATACCCATTACCACCAGCCAATCCTATTTCTCAAAGCATAATATTTTAAATGCCTCTGCAGTAAATGTGGGCTATAATTTGGCCTTTAGCGTGCTCAATCATGCTTTTGTTGGTGATGAAAATATCTTTAAAACCATGGAGGATTCTGAGGCCAGAAAGTTAGTCGATGATATACACCATGTGGAGAAAGATACTACCCTGTCTATTCTCAATACAACCCAACCCAACATCCTCATTATTATGTTGGAAAGTTGGTCGGGAGATTTGGTTGAGAGTCTTGGTGGATTGCCAGGGATTACACCGGAATTCAGAAAGCTTGAACAAGAAGGTTTACTGTTTACCAACTATTATGCAAGTGGAAACCGCTCGCAGCAGGCGATGGCCAGTCTGTATGCTGGTTTTCCAGGTTTGCCGGTGACTACGCTTACCAACCACCCAGAAAAATACTCCTCCGTACCCAGTATGGTGAAACAACTAAATGAGGCAGGCTATTATACTTCTTTTCATTTTGGTGGGGAACTGAATTACGGGAATATCAAGTCATATCTTATTGCCAACGAATTTGACAATATTGTTGAGGGAAAAGATATTGATTCAGAGCTGCCCAGAGGTAAGCTGGGACTTCACGACGGCTACTTATTTGATGTGGTGGCAAAAGATTTAAATGCTATGCAAAAACCATTCTTTGCTACTGCCTTTACTTTAAGTTCACACGCACCCTACGACCAGCCTGGAGACAGACCCATTGATTGGATTGACCTGGAAAGAAATTTTGTGAATTCCGCTCATTATACGGATCGATGTTTGGGCGATTTCTTTAACCAAATTAAGAAGGAAGAATGGTATAGGGAAAGCCTGATATTTGTCTTTGCTGATCATTCGCACAACTCATACAAAAACTTTCCTTTGACTAGCTTCGATTATCATAGGGTACCCCTGTTAATTACCGGTGGAGCCCTGAAGGATTCATTGAGGGGCAAACAAATGGAAACCATAGTTTCCAATGTGGACCTGACAAAAACCATCCTTCATCAACTGGGTTTGCCTTCCCGGAAATTCCCCTGGAGTAAAGATATCTTCAATCCTTATACACCACAGTTTGCTTTCTTCGAATTAGGTAAGGGCTTTGGATGGAAGAAGCCAGAAGGTGAGATTGTTGTGAATATCTTTGACAATCATTATTATATCAAAAATGTTCCTGATGAACTCAGGCTTCAGTATGAAAAGGAAGGCAAAGCCTATATTCAGTTGTTGTTTGAGGAGTTCCTTACTTATTAGAACTTTTGGGCAAATGTTGATAGCGCAGATTCATCGAAAGTAGAAACGTTTTCTTTGGTTTTTGCAATTTTCTCAATGATCTTTCTTTCAAAGAAATTCATTTTGCTAAAGTCGAAGGCACCACCAAAAAGACCATGGGCATGTGCATGAGTTCTCAGTGATTCTGGAAATGCATTGTTAAACTGTTCTTCAGCTGTTTCTCCTTCATACATACAACACAAGAACAGTCCCAGTGGTTTACTCAACAAGGCTTTCTTATTTTTATCGCAAAAACGTTTCATTTTGCCTTGAATGCTTCCAGCATGTATGGATCCGCCTAATATTATCCTGTCAGCTTCACCAAGCTTGGGATTGCTGTTTGCATTTAAATTCACAACAATAATATCACCCTTCAACTGCTTTTGAAGCATTTGTGCAGCATTTTCAGTACAACCATGATGGCTGGTGTAGATGATCAGTGTCTTCATCAATTCTCTGTTTTAGAGCCAAATACGTGCTAGTTTCCAGTTTTTACTTTTGTTATAAACTCATCCAGTTTTCCAGCTACTTCTGTTGAAATGGCTTTGTTTTCCAACCAGCCGTGAACATCTCCTAAATAGGTCATGCCCAGATAGTTTGCTGTTTCGCTAAAGGGCATTTGAAAACCATTCTTGAGTTCTTTGCCCGCACCACAACTCAGCATGGCCATTGATTTCCCCCTGAGTTGCCTTCCCAGATCCTTGTTGATAAATATCAAATCACCCAATCTGTCAAAAAAGTTTTTCATTACAGCGCTCATGGCATAAAAATATACCGGTGTTGCAAAAATGATGGTGTCGTATTTCTCAATTATGGTGGTAATCAATTCAAGAAACTCATCGTTCTTGTTTTTAAATTCATAGTCGAAATACCCGATGTTTTTTCCATGCAAGTCTACAAGCTCATAGGCTTCTTTTTCAATTAAATAATCAACCAGGGTGCGGGTGGCTCCACTACTTCGGGCGCTGCCCATAATGATTACTGTTTTGCTCATATTATCAGGGGTCATATTAGTTGGCGTTTTTTATGCGTTCGATGGCTTTTTCTGCCTTTGCTTCAATATACTCATAATAACTATCATCGAAGAGCTTGAGAGACTTTTCGTAATAGCTTAAGGCCAGCTGATCTTCAGTTCCTTCATGCATCTGTCCCAATACTAAAGCAGCTTCAGCAGCAAAATAATAAGACGATCCACTGCCTTTTGAGATCACATCCGATAATTGAATTTCAGCTTGCTGAGGTTTCTCATTGTGAAGATCCAGTTTGGCCTGGAGTAATTGGTATTCAAGCTTATGAGCCAGTGGTGTAGTTGGGGTCACCTTAAAAAGATGAAGGTATTTGCTGGCTCCTTCGTAATATCCTCCATTCATCAGCCTTTTGGAATTCAACAGATTGATATCGGGTATATAATCCAGGGTGGCATCATAATAGGCTTCCCTGTCTCTCTCGGTTATACTGCTTCCTGTTGATTTTGCAAGATGGATATGATGAGTGTAGGCTGAAGTGTCACCTTCACAAAGATTAATCACAGCCAATTTATAATTGAGCTCTTTGATATAATCCTCTTCTTCTTCATTGGATAAATAGGTGTTCAGATAATCCCTGGCCTCAGCCTCCAGCTGTCTGAATTTTATTTTGCCCCACATATAGTAATAGGGATCGAAAGCTATTTCCACCTTATCTAAGTTAAATTTCTTCAAAGATTCAATGGCCTCATCATTTCTGTTGACATTATAGGCAATATTGGCATGGAAGTAATGAAGCAAACTGTGGTTGAAAATCAAGTTGCTATCCAATGTTTGTAGGAAATCATAAGCTTTTTTGGGGTCTTTGCTTAGTTTGAAAGCAAAGATGTTGAATAAGGCAGCTTCTGCTTCAAGTCCGGTGACTGATTGCGCATTCTTATAATATGATTTCATAATACGCTCACCAGTCTCGTCATCTCCATGAACACCAAAGGCGGCAGCTGCCCACTTTACAAAAGGAGGGAGGTTGGCGATTGAGAAATTGAACATGCCCTCCAGCTTTTGGTTGGCCATCATATCGGGATGCCGTTTGATACTTTTCTGGGTTTTTGTATAGCCTCCATAGGCATTGCGTAAGCCACTTAAGCGGTCGCCATAAATGATATTGACAATGCCATATTCAAGTTGCATTTCAGCTTCAACAATGAGGTAGTGGGGTGAATCTTCGAATTGACCATCCATGATGGCCCTTCTTTCTTTGTAGGCTTCCCTGAATGTATCGTAGGCATCGCGATCGGTAGTGATAACAAGTTCATACACATCGCTCAGATTATCAAGGTAATAAGTGTAATGATTATCCGGATTCACCAGCCTTTCCTGTTTTAGCAGGTCGCGTGCAGTTGCCATTCTAAGGTCCATAATGGCCTTTAAAGCTCCCTGGCAATTCTCATTAAATTCATAGCCGGCTCTGAGACCATGGGGTAGTGAAAAAAGCAATATGATGGAGGTGAAAAGCGTTTTAAATGGCATGAATTGAAGCACTGATATAGCTCAGCAAAGATATAAATTCTTACTTTCGTTCTTCAAAACCAAAGCCTGGCCAAAATACTTATATTATGAAGAAAATATTCCTGTTGCTGATTGTCCTGAGTATACCTTTTCATTATGCTTGTCGTGAGATTAAGGTCACCTACTCAGAATCAGGGAAAACAGTTCACATGGCTGTGGATCAGATATTAAAGGTCGAACTTCCGGGCAATACAAGTACGGGTAACGACTGGAGGCAAATTGCCTATAATGATTCTGTAATCATTAGACAGGGAAAACCAAACTATATGTTGGCCGATGACAGAATGGGCTCTCCCGGAGTTTATTATTTCCGCTTCAAGGCCATTGCCGCCGGAAGCTCAAAACTGGTGATGGAATATGGATCCAAATATGATAGCAAGAAGGAGGCATTGAAGACTTTTGAGCTTGATATAGTGATTGTTCAACCCTGATGATCAGCACCTGATTTGCCTACTTTGAATATTGATATTCATAGGTTTCCATATAGTTTCGCAAAGATTTAAGAACCTTATAGGCCACCTGGTCAATAAAGAGATGCAATACCCACCTGGGTAATCTGCTTCCAGGATCACCATATATTTCATATTGAACAAACACGGTGTTATCATCCAGTTGATAAAGCAGCCATCTGGCTTCTGCTGATTTCATTCTGACAATCTTATGGTTTACTGGCATATAATCCGGCTGACCGGCTATGGTAATACGGACCGTATCAGCATGCAAATGGTCAATGCTGAGTAATGATGGCATATCGCGATTGTGAAAAGGCCACGGAGCCCATGATTCACAATAGAGATATTTAGTATTAGGATCGATACTGTCTAATTCTGATGAGCTTTCCAAATGATGCATCCAATGTGGATAATTGTCCACATCTGTGATGACGGAAACCAGGTTTTTTAAAGTGGAATGGATGATGGTATGTCCCTTAAATTCGTTGAAATCCAGACCTGTACGCTCACGAGAATACAAACAAATCCCGTCCTTGTCTTCAATCTTGGTCCATTCAGCTTCATGAGTATCCTGGGCATAGATACTACAACCTATACTTAAAAGCAAAAGAATCAGGCAGCTTGTTTTGCAGTACGAAATCCGACTGCAGAAGATCATAGCAATAGTTTAAAAGGATATGGGCTAAGGCCACTAAAATACGTATTATATGCTTGAATGTCAAGAATGAACAAACAATAGCTAAGCGTCTACTCTACAATGAATTGCTTCACAATAACAGCTTTCTCGGTTCCCATAATCTGAATCTGTACTTCGTAAGCTCCCCTGGGCCATCCATTGTTCGGCTTGGATAAACTGGATTGAAGTTGTAAACTTCCAAGCTGATCTCCTGAACTTAATACCACCTGGTCAATGGTGAACGGGTCCTGTTGGGCCATATAGAGCCATGAAAACTGAACATCTGTGTTTTCCGGGGCATTTTTCAGAGTGCAACTTATGTAAATCTCTGCCTCATTGGTTGTGAAACTGTTATTGTCTGCAAGACATTGGTTATCAGATAGACTGGTGCACATTTTCACATCAGTAATTCGGGCTGTGCTCAGGTTGATTTCACAAGCGCTGAATAGCAAGCTGATACAAATACTGCAGAATAATATAAAGATGCTTTTTTTCATGGTTGTTGGATTGTTATATGTCATTTGTTCAATGTAAAAATACCTCAGTCCTCAAGGAATATCAAACTGTATTGAGTATTCGGTTGGCTTCTCTGAATAGATGCATTGATTGAGCGAGTATCTGTAATCAATCATGACCCAATATCATCCGTTTTGATTCACTGGTTTTGGTAGGCTTCTTTTTATTATTTTTGCAGGCTGAAAAAAAGCGCAAATTATGTTTGAAGGTTTAAGCGATAGGTTAGATAAATCGTTCAAAATACTAAAAGGTCAGGGCCGTATTACGGAGATCAATGTGGCAGAATCGATCAAAGAAATCCGTAAGGCTTTAATAGAAGCTGATGTTAGTTTCAAGATTGCCAAGAAATTCACCAATGATGTAAAGGAGAAAGCTCTTGGTATGGATGTGTTGTCGGCTGTTAAACCAGGCGAGCTGATGGTAAAAATCGTCCATGATGAATTGGCCGATCTGATGGGAGGGGAGCAGGTAAATATCAACCTGAGTACCAAACCAGCCATTATCCTGATCGCTGGTCTGCAGGGATCCGGTAAAACGACTTTTTCTGCAAAGCTTGCCAATTACCTGAAAACGAAAAAAGGTTTACAGCCACTGCTCGTTGCTGGTGACGTGTATCGTCCTGCAGCTATTGACCAGTTAAAGGTGCTGGGTGAGCAAGTATCTGTGGATGTGTATACTGAGGAGGATAATAAGAATCCTGTTCAGATCGCTAAACATGCCATCAAACATGCCCGCGAAAATTCCAAGAATGTAATTATCGTCGATACCGCCGGTCGCCTGGCTATTGATGAGCAGATGATGAATGAGATTTCATCGGTGAAGGATGCCATTAATCCCAATGAGATTTTGTTTGTGGTGGATGCCATGACAGGGCAGGATGCGGTGAATACGGCCAAAGCTTTTAACGATAGGCTCGACTTTGACGGAGTTGTACTCACCAAATTGGATGGTGATACCCGTGGTGGTGCAGCCCTAACCATTAAAGCTGTTGTCGACAAACCCATCAAATTTGTGGGTATTGGAGAGAAGATGGATGCATTGGATCTCTTTCATCCGAGCCGAATGGCTGACCGTATCCTTGGGATGGGTGATATTGTTACCCTTGTGGAAAAAGCACAGGAGCAATTTGATGAGGAAGAGGCTCGAAAGCTGCAGAAGAAAATTGCCAAGAACCAATTCAATTTCAATGATTTTCTGAAACAAATTCAGCAGATCAAGAAAATGGGTAATGTGAAAGACCTCATGGGAATGATTCCTGGCATGGGGAAAGCATTAAAAGATGTGGATGTAGATGATGATGCCTTTAAAGGTATTGAAGCTATAATCCGTTCTATGACACCAGCTGAAAGAGAAAACCCTAAAATCCTGAATGGATCCCGCAGGAAAAGAATAGCCGATGGAAGCGGAAATAGTATTCAAGAAGTGAACCGCCTGATTAAGCAATTTGCCGAAACCAGTAAAATGATGAAAATGATGACCTCAGGTGGAGGCAGAAAAATGGCAAATATGATGCAGGGTATGAAGGGAATGAGAAAATAAGTTCTGGATCCTCATCTTTGTTATTAATCCACAGGATCGATTATTGGATGTTTTCCACTGTCCATACTACCTGTGTAAATACAATCAACTATGACCAAAAAAATGGATGCCCAACTGATTGATGGTAAGAAAACTGCAACCGAAATTAAAAATGAAATAAAGGTTGAAGTGGCTGCCATGATTGATAATGATGAATATCCACCGCATTTGGTTGCTATTATCGTAGGTGAGGATCCTGCCAGTGAAACCTATGTGGGCAGCAAAGAAAGATCTGCGAAAGCCATTGGTATGACTTCCTCGGTATACAGGTTCCCCGAGGATACTACTGAAGAAGAGTTATTGGAGACCATCGATTTTCTGAACAAGGATGATGAGGTTCATGGTTTTATTGTACAACTTCCCTTACCAGATCATATAGATGTGGACAGGGTTATAGGAAGCATTAAACCTGAAAAGGATGTAGATGGCTTTCACCCGGTAAATGTGGGGAAAATGGCACTGGGCCAGAAGGCTTTTGTGTCAGCAACTCCTGCAGGTATCATGGAATTGCTTGACAGATATAATATTGATACTGAAGGCAAGCATTGCGTGGTGCTCGGTCGGTCCAATATTGTAGGCTCACCCATGAGCATTTTAATGTCTAAAAAAACCAAGCCCGGAAATGCCACGGTTACCGTATGTCATAGTAGAACACAAAATATGAAAGACCTGATGTTACAGGCTGATATTCTCATCTGTGCCATTGGACAGGCCCAATTTGTGAAAGAAGACATGGTCAAAGAAGGTGCAGTGGTTATTGATGTGGGCATCCACCGAATCCCAGCAGAAAACGAAAAAGGCTATAAAATTGTTGGTGATGTGAATTTCGATGCAGTGGTGAAGAAAGCCTCTTTCATTACCCCGGTCCCTGGTGGTGTTGGCCCTATGACCATAGCTATGTTATTGAAAAATACACTGACGGCACAAAAAAACATGAAGCAGTGAACCCCTGCAAAGCAAATGTGATATAAATGATGCTGCGATCCCGACCTCAAATACACAGATTAATACAGAGCATAGCCCTGATGGGATTGATGTTGCTGACTGGGTTTGTACAACAATCACTTGCTCAAGAATATGGATGTACGGATCCCAATGCAAACAATTACAATGCAGAGGCCACAAATAATGATGGTAGTTGCACTTATAGTACTACTTTTTATAATCCTAGTTTACGTTATAACCTTCCTGGTTCAGTGGCAGAAACCTCAGGGCTTGCTTTCTTCAGAGGAGGCATCTGGACCATAAATGATGGCGGGAATACACCTGTATTGTTTCACCTGGATACCACAGACGGTAGCGTGCTTCAGACTATTTTCATTAGTAACGCAATGAATGTAGATTGGGAAGATCTGGCTCAGGATGAGGACTATTTATACATTGGTGACTTTGGAAATAACCTTGGTAACAGAGATGAATTGGTCATTTACAAGGTCGAGAAATCAATTATTCCAATGGCTGGTGATGCTCAGGTTCATAGCAATACCATTTCTTATCGTTATGAAGATTATGTAAGTATTCCTGAGAAGAAAGGAAAACACAATTTTGATTGTGAGGCCATGTTGGCCGGAACAGACTATCTGTACCTGTTTAGTAAAAACCGAAGTGATTTCAAGACAAAAAGATACCGTGTCCCCAAAGAGCCAGGGAATTATGAAGCAGAATTGCTGGATGAATTTGATGTCAAGGGCATGATCACTGCTGCTGATATGCATCCGGATGGAAGTGAAATTGCATTGTTGGGTTATACAGATTTTCCCTATACTCCCTTTGTATGGTTATTGTTCGATTTCAATGATGATCAGTATTTCTCTGGAAACAAAAGACGTATTGATATGCCTAATGTGGTGGTAACACAAACAGAAGCATTTGCCTATACCGTGAACAAAAGCGCCATCATCTCCTCCGAAAAAACACCCTTGGGTTCGCAACGGGCCTTTAATATGAATACCCACCAATGGACCAATATGACACCTTCAGATATCACTGATTTTGTCAAGGCTGATTTCAATTTCGTACTCTCTCCAAACCCAATATCCAAAGGTAAACTAAGTCTGGTTTTTAGTAACCTGGATCATGGAAGCTACCAAATTGAGGTCTTTGATACATTAGGGAATTTATTGGTTGTAAAAAACCATTGGGCCAAGAAGAGTAAAGAGGGAATACGAATAAAGTTGAAAGTAAGTCATCTGAAAAAAGGACTGTATATTGTAAGGGTCATTTCGGATAATAAGGTGTTGGAAAAGAAGTTTATCAAAGAATAATGGGGACATCAGACATATTTGAAGGGGGTAGGAAATTGCCTATTATGGAGGAGTTTTACACCTTGCAAGGTGAAGGCTATAATATGGGCAAAGCTGCGTACTTTATTCGTTTGGGCGGATGTGATGTGGGTTGTTCCTGGTGTGATACCAAAGAATCCTGGAATCCGGCTTTGTATCCTCCAATGGCTATTGATGAATGCTTGAAAAGGGCAGTGGCTAGTCCGGGAAAAACGGTGGTTGTAACTGGTGGTGAGCCTTCCCGCTATCCTCTGGACTATTTTACCAAATGTTTGAAGGATGCTGGTGTGACCACCATGATAGAAACTTCAGGTGTGGCGGAGTTGACTGGCGACTGGGATTGGATTTGTCTTTCACCCAAACATAATTCACATCCCAAGGCGTCGATTTTTAGAAGGGCACACGAGCTTAAGGTGATCATTCAGAGAGAGGCAGACCTGGAATGGGCCTTGGAAAATGCTGCCAGGGTAACAGCGGAGTGCAAATTATTTTTACAACCAGAATGGAGCAGAGCTGAAGAAAATATGGATATGCTGACAGAGTTTGTGATGGAAAACCCCAGCTGGAGAATTTCCCTACAGGCACATAAGTATATGAGAATTCCATAAACATAGATTTAATTCAGCTTGCATTCAGATTAAAATGAGTCGTTAATTATCGCCTGGATTTGATGAGATATGAAGTAAAGGAGCACAATTGCTAATGAAACAATTGTGACGATTCTTTAATAATTTGGATTTTTCTGCGTTTGATGAATTAACTACAACTCTCTAAACATGCGATTGGAAAAGGTGACCTTGTTGATGTTAATGCTACTGTTAGTAGTAGCTCAGCCTGCATCTGCACAGGATCCTTCCACCAAAAGCAACAAAGCGCTCAAGGCCTACCAAAAGGCGGAAGCTGCTTATTTTCAAAGAGATTATAAACTCGCAGAAGATCAGCTTATTAAGGCTACGAAACGGGATGATGAATTCATAGAAGCCTGGATGTTGATGGGTGCCATACATTATGATCAAAAGACCTATAATCAGGCAGTTGTTGCATATACTAAGGTCCTCGATATCGATTCTGCTTCCATACCCATGGTATACTATATGCTTGGTGACCTTTATTATGAATTAGAAGAATACCATCTTGCCGCCAGACATTACAGCAGCTACTTAAAATTCTATGGAATATCTGAAATACGTCGACGATTGGCGGGACAGAGTTTGAAACATTGCAAGATGGCGATTGAGGCCATTGAAAACCCTTCAAATTTGCCGGTGAACATGGGGCCCCTGATCAATACCACAGCTGATGAATACATTAATTTTGTGGATGAGACGGAATCAAGTTTATTTGTTACCAGAAAAGAATTAGAATCCATTGATGCCCACGGAAGGAAGCAATTCTCCGAGAATTTTTATCTGTCACTGAAACATAATGGTGACTGGCCCTCTCCAAAAGCTCTGAATCTGAGTTGGCTGGGCCAGTATAATGCAGGAAGTATGAGTTTGTCAGTAGATGGCCGCTCTATGTATTTTACCGGATGTTATTGGCCTGGAGGCCTTGGTAGTTGTGATTTGTACTTGAGTCAAAAGCTTGGGGAATCATGGCAAGTGCCGATGAATATGAGACGACCAATTAATACCAATGACTGGGAATCTCAGGCCGTACTATCATCAGATGCTTCCCGATTGTTTTTTGCTTCCCGCCGCACAGGAGGTAAAGGAGGATCCGATATCTGGATGAGTAAAAAACTGAACAATGGGAATTGGAGCCCGCCCATTAATCTAGGTGACAGTATCAATACTCCAGACAATGAGATGGCACCCTTTCTTCATGCCGATGGAAAAACCCTGTATTTTTCATCCAATGGCCATGGAGGTCTGGGAGGCTACGACCTATTTGTGAGCCGTCAGGATGGGGTTGGAAGATGGCAGGGTGTCGTAAACGTGGGTCATCCACTGAATACCTCCAGTGATGAAATTAATATGTTTCTCAACCTGGAAGGAACTAAAGCCTGGGTGTCCTCTAACAGATATGGTGGTTATGGTGGATTTGATATTTATGAGGTGGAAACAGATGAAAGAATGAAACCCGGTCGGGTGGTTTTCTTTAAAGGTCTGGTTATGGATACCAATGATCGTAAACCTTTGGATGCTCGTGTACTTGTGTCCGATCTTCAAATGGGCATGTCAGTTGATTCAACCCGTGCTGATCCGATTAGCGGTTATTTTATGCTTGCCCTGCATCCTTCAAAGCACTATGCCATTAACATCACCTATCCAGGTTACTTATTCTATTCAGAGAACCTTGATTTTATAAGTGATACGGCCAGCTCTGTTGAAAAAGAATTCCTGCTCAAACCCTTGGAAAAGGGGAAATCAATAGTGCTGAATAATATCTTTTTCGATTTCAATTCCAGCGAATTAAAAGTATCCTCCCAAGTGGAATTGAAGCGCTTATATCTCTTGCTGCGAGACAACCCTTCCCTTAAAATCCGAATTAGTGGTCATACTGATAATATTGGTACCGATGCTTATAATCAAAAACTATCTCTCGAAAGAGCGCTGGCCTTAAGAGATTATTTGCTTGAAAGAGCGATTGATAGTGAACGAATTGAAGTGCTTGGTCATGGTTCTGAAAAGCCTCTGAATACCAATGATACAGAAGGGGGTAGGGCAGTAAATCGTCGGATTGAAATATCAATACTCTAGTGTTTTCCCGGGATTAGTTGACGGTTAACTGTAAACCATCATATGCAAGCTTTACATAATCGGGTAATTCTTTTTGTGTGTTTGCATGCAATCCCATCAGATGACTGATATGTGTCAGATAAGCTTGTTTGGGTCTTAGAAAATCTAAAACTTTTAGCGCCTGTGCAAGGTTGTAGTGGGATACGTGTGCTTCCTTTCTTAAGGCATTCAGGACAATCACATCACAATCAGTAAGCCCGGCAAGTACATCGCCTGGAATATAATTGGTGTCGGTGATATATGCGAAATTTCCAATACGAAAACCAAATACTTCCAGTCGCATATGTAAACAAGCCAAAGGTTGAATTTCAAGGCCGTTAATGCAAATAGGTTCGTCGTTTATGGAGTTAAGTGTAATCTGAGGAACCCCGGGATATGGGGTGTCAGTAAATGCATAAGAAAATTCATTTTTGATGCCTTGCTGTGCGTCAGCTGCCGCATAAACCTTCATGGGCTTTCGTTGCAGATAATTAAATGCGCGGACATCATCAAGACCAGCGATATGATCTTTGTGACTGTGTGTAATTAAGATGGCATCCAGTTTCTGTACTTTGGCTCTCAGCATCTGATATCGGAAGTCAGGCCCGGCATCAATGGTAAAGGTCTGACCCTTAGCTTCAATTAAAATGGAGGATCGCAGACGATTGTCCCTTGGATCAGAGCTTAGACAAACCTGACATGAACAACCCACTACCGGTACCCCCTGAGAAGTACCACTGCCCAAAAAACTAACAAGTATTTCCTTTGATGCCATATTTAATCAAAGGTATGTTTTATTGATCAATGTGTTGTGAATTCTTTCTACTTTTACCAGGTAATAATTCAAAGGGATCAGGACAAAAAATTGAGCACACTAAGCATCCATATACAGGAGTATTTTGCCAGTAGGAGTAAATATATCCCTCAGAAACAATCTGTTGGAAATAAACTGCTCGAGTCTGCAAGGGTTGGCTTGTTTTTTTGCATCCATTCAAAAACTGATCTTAATTTGGTTCGGAATGCAGTAAGAGGTATACGGCCAAATTTCCCAAAAGCTCAGGTGATTATATATAATGTCAATCGAGAAATCCCAGATGTCATTGCAGAAAGAGACTTATTTTTGTTTGGCCCGGAGGATTTTACCATGTTTTGGAAAAAGAAGCCCATGTTGGAAGAATGGTTTAGTAAGCATCAGTTTGATTTGCTTATCAATTTCGACAACGGAAAGGATAGCGTGCGCAATGCCTTGTTTTCTGAGATCAGAGCAGATTTCAAAGTCGGGCCTCACATTGAGAAGTACGCAGACATGTACAATATGATGATTGAGAAGACCAAAAAAAAGATGGATTATCAAGAGTATTTTGAGCAAACACTACATTATTTAACTGTATTGAATATCAAATAAATATGAAACATCAACTGATAGGAACCGGAGTAGCCATTGTTACCCCATTTAAGTCTGATAAAACTGTGGATTACGAAGCCCTGCAAAGGCTAATCAACCATATTATCGATGGTGGTGTCGATTTTATCGTCGCTATGGGAACCACCAGTGAGGCTGCCACATTGGCTAAGGATGAAAGAGAAGCTATCCTGGATTTTGTTGTCAAAACCAACGCAGGACGTAGACCATTGGTAGTCGGTATTGGAGGTAACAATACAGCTGAAGTGGTACAATGCATTGAGGAAACCAATTTTGAAGCTATTCAGGGAATTTTATCAGTGGCTCCCTACTATAATAAACCCAATCAACGGGGCATGTATGCCCATTTTGAAGCCATTGCTAAAGCAAGCCCTGTGGCTGTTATTGTTTACAATGTGCCCAGTAGAACCAGTTCCAATATAGCCGCAGAAACCATGATCAGCCTGGCTGAAGATTTCAGCAATATTGTCGCGGTTAAGGAAGCCTCCGGAGATATGGGACAAATTATGGAGATATTGAGATTAAAACCCGATGGTTTTGAAGTATTATCAGGCGATGATGCCTTGACTTTTCCCATGCTGACGCTTGGTGCCAAGGGAGTAATATCTGTTGTGGCTAATGTGTTGCCCGGGTCATTTTCTGACATGGTGAGAACCAGCCTGGAAGGAAAATATGACGAAGCACGAAAGCTTCATTATAGGGTCTTACCACTGATTGATCAATTATTTGCAGATGGAAATCCGGCAGGTGTCAAGGAAGCCCTTCATGCCAAAGGTATTTGTGACAATCAACTTCGACTGCCATTGGTAGCTGTTAATGATGGCGTTTCAGAAAAAATTAAGCATTTGATCAAGAACGAATCCTAATGGAGATAAAATGGCTAGCTCCAATCGTTCTATTTGAAAAAACGTAAACAATGAAATATTTCTTAAGACTTTTACTCATTTTCATCCCATTTAGCATGGTGGGCCAAACCATGGAAATTTCACCCGAAGAAATGTTGGCCCAAAGGGGTGAAATATACTTTCAGTTCCAATTACATGATGATGCGAGCATAGAAGAGGAAATCATGCTGTTGAATAAAACCATTTCCATAGATCAAGTAAAGGAATTAACAGTGTGGGCATATGCCAATGAGAAGGAATATAACAGCTTCAAACAAATGGGCTATGAGATGGAGATGCTCATTCCTCCTTCCATGCAACATCGGCCGAAGATGCTGCATAGCTTTGATAACAGAGCTGCCAACGATTGGGATTATTATCCTGATTATGATACTTATATGAGTATGATGAATCAGTATGCCATAGATTATCCCAACCTCTGTGAACTGATTACCATTGGTACATTGAATAGCGGCAGAGAAATTGTCGCTATTCATATTAATACAGACCTGAGTGCTGACAACGATAAACCTCAGTTTTTCTATACCTCTTCCATGCATGGGGATGAGCTGGCTGGTTATATACTTACCTTACGGCTTATTGATTATCTGTTAACAAATTATGGATCTGATGAAAGGGTAGATAATCTGGTTGATAATATTGATATATGGCTGAACCCTTTGGCCAATCCGGATGGAACATTTGCTGGTGGTAACCACACAGTATATGGTGCGACCCGTGGTAATGCCAATGGTATAGATTTTAACAGAAATTTTCCGGACCCTGAAGATGGAACCAATCCCGATGGCAATCCTCATCAGGAAGAAACCATCTTATTTATGGATTTTGCAGAAGCACATGATTTTGTTATGAGTGCGAATATGCACGGGGGTGCAGAAGTTTGTAATTACCCCTGGGATACCTGGCCACGACTGGCGGCTGATGATGATTGGTGGTATTATGTATGTCGTGAGTATGCAGATACGGTTCATGCCTATGGACCTCAGGGTTATATGACAGATCATGATGATGGAATTACCAATGGCTATGCCTGGTATTCTATATCAGGTGGGCGACAAGACTATATGAACTACTTTGAACACACCCGTGAATTCACCCTGGAATTAAGTGAGATTAAACTGCCGCCTGCCAGTTTGCTGCCACAGTTCTGGGAATCAAACCACCGCTCATTACTCAATTATATGGAGCAGGTGTTGTATGGTTTTTCGGGACAGATTACCAATGCTTACACTGGAGCACCTGTGCAGGCCAAAGTTTATATTGAAGACCATGAGGAAGATAACTCGTGGGTGTTTTCATCAATGCCCTTGGGTTTGTATTATAGACCGGTGAAGGAGGGAACATATGATGTAACCTATTCGGCCTTTGGTTATTATTCAAAGACGGTTAGTGGCATTCAGGTTCAAGACAGGGCCAGTCTTACCGTTGATGTGGAACTGACACCCTATATGAGCCTGACGGCAGGTTTTAGTACCGATGAAACCCTTATCGGCAATGGGCAGGCTATTAGCTTTTATGATGAGTCCCTGGGTGGAAATATCGAGAGCTGGTCCTGGGAATTTGAAGGAGCTGATCCTCAGTTTTCGACTGAAGAGAACCCTGTAGGGATTTATTATGGAGAAAATGGCAGCTATGATGTAAGCCTCTTGGTAACTGACACCAATGGCAATTCCAACACCTTGCATCGAGAGGATTATATAAAAGTTGTGGATCAATATCTCATGACTGATACCACTTTATCAAGCTGTGAAGGCTTATTGTATGACGCTGGGGGGGCTTTTGACAATTATTCTAATAACGAGGATTACCAGCTGACCATTTACCCATTTGAAGTGCATTCTTCGGTGAAAATAATTTTCGAAATGTTTGATGTGGAGGCTTCAACCGACTGTACGAATGATTATTTAAACATTTACAATGGAATTGATACCCAGGCACCTTTCCTTGGAAGTTGGTGTGGCAGCACAGGACCAGATTCCATAACCGCAACCAACGGGATGGGTGCACTCACCCTGGAGTTTCATTCAAATGAGGCGGTAACTGGATCCGGATGGCGAGCCTTAATCACCTGTGATACAGGTGTGGGAGGCATTGAAAACAAAGAACATCAGGTGGTATTATATCCTCATCCTGCCAACGACCATTTAAATATCAGTGCCAAGGAGCAGATCCAAATGCTGGAAGTATTTGATTTGTCGGGAAAGTTACATATGAGTTATCAACCGCAATCCAATGTCATGCGACTGGATATTCAACATTTGGATGCCGGTTTGTATATCATAAAATTTAGCCTCAGCCAAACTGAAGAAATACACAAACTTATCAAACTATAACGTCCTCGCATGAGAGGTGGGATCACTGGTTATCGGCTATTCCTACCAATTAATAAATAGGTAGCCGTTTAGAAAAAACCTGACAGCAAGATATCCTATAAGTGCAGTAAGGATCAGGGCATAGGACAGGCTGATTTTTCGGTCTTCTTCGTCAAAATAGATGCTGTCAAGACTGGTCATTCTAACAGCTCCAATGAGTACAAGTACACCCAGACTAATCCATGAGTATTTTTCCTGGAACCTAATGACCGGAAGAAAGTAGAGAACCACTAGTGCACTTCCAATCACATAGGGAACGACAAACTGAGCCATAATAAAGAAGGGCTTGTTCTTATTGTTAAGCTCGTTAAAATAGGAGTTTGCCGAGATAGCTATGGGTCTGGAAATCAATATTGCTGTTGATAGTAAGCCAAAAAAACCGACCAAAGCTACCAGCATTTTGGAAGTGTCTGTTAAATACATCCAGTTAAAAACATGACCTATACCTTGGGTGAAAATATTTCCGATGAGCAATCCGCCAAAGAAATAATTAAAGGCATGAAGGCACAACCATACAAAGAATATTTTAACCCTTGCTACCTCTTCGAGTAATGAAAAGAAGGCTACCAGAGCAATGATGCCAGCAATCAAAATAAGCAGGGGTCCGGCACTGTACATGAGCTTAACGGCATCGTGGGTCCACTCATAGGGCTCCACATGATACACGATTTTCGCGAAGTTAAAACTAACAGGATAGTGGAACATGCCTGCTGTAAAAACCGTGGCAAAATGATTGATATAGAAAACCAACAAATAGGCCATCACGAAGGAAGCTGTTGAATTGAGTACAATTCTCCAGAAATTCGCACGCGATAATTTTTGGTCTAACAGCATAGTGATGACAACTTAAAATTGTCAATGTGAGCAACAAGCAGCAGAGTAAACCGACTAAGTATGTTATAATTTAGCCGGGAAAATCAAAAGAAACATTAAGCAGTTTGTTCCCGCATTTCTTCCGAGTATTCCTTGTTCTCCAGTTTGTTCTTGACAACACCAAAGGCTTTAACGGTGTATTCCACATCCTCCAGAGTATGTATGGCTGTGGGTATCAATCGCAGCAATATCATTCCTTTAGGGACCACGGGATAGACCACAATGGAACAGAAGATATTATAGTTTTCTCTAAGGTCGTAGGTGATTTGAGTAGCTTCACCAACAGTACCATGCAATACTACAGGAGTTACTGGTGATTCAGTGTGACCTAAATCCAGCCCTTCTTCTTTTAAGCCTTTTTGCAGGGCATGTACGATGGTCCATAGCTTCTCACGATGGCTTGGATCCTTACGCAACATTTCGAGGCGTTTTAGCGATCCAATCACCATGGGCATGGGTAATGATTTGGCAAAAATCTGTGACCGCATATTGTACTGAAGGTATTTGATGACATCCTTACGGGCTGCGATAAATCCTCCAATGCCTGCCATGGCCTTGGCAAAGGTTCCAAAGTATAGATCAACTTCATCCTGTACACCAAAGTGTTCATCCGTCCCTGCACCGGTAGGTCCCATGGTGCCAAATCCGTGGGCATCGTCAATGAACAAGCGGAAATTATATTTCTTTTTTAAGGCTACGATTTCATCAAGTTTTCCAAGGTCACCTGACATACCGTAAACACCCTCTGTGATTAATAAGATACCGCCACCGGTTTTATTGATAATTCTTGTGGCACGTTCCAGTTCCTTTTCCAGGTTCTGCATATTGTTATGCGGGTATACAAAACGCTTCCCAAAATGAAGACGCATACCATCTATTATACATGCGTGAGCTTCTGAATCATATACGATGACATCTTTACGGTCAACCATGGCATTGATGATAGAAACCATACCTTGATAGCCGTAATTCAAAAGGTAGGCAGCCTCCTTATTCACAAAATCGGCCAACTTACCTTCCAATTCTTCATGGTATTTCGTTTGCCCTGACATCATTCTGGCACCCATTGGATAGGCCATGCCCCATTCTTCAGCAGCATCTGCATCAGCTTTTCTGACTTCCGGGTGGTTGCCCAGCCCTAAATAATTATTCAAACTCCAAACCAGGCGCTCTTTGCCCTGAAACATCATTTTATTGGAGATATCACCTTCCAGTTTTGGAAACATATAATAACCTTCGGCCTGGTGGGCGTATTTTCCCAGCGGGCCCATATTCACAACACATTTATCAAAAATATCCATGCTTTTTGTCTTTTAACCCCATTGTGCCTTTGTGTTGAGCAAATCAGGGTGCCTCATTATTAATTGGTTGAAAAAGATAAGTTGCTTAAAATCATGTCGGTAGACAGCCTTTTCAGGCTTTAAGTTCAGGCATTCTCAGCGCATTCCTTTCTCACCTGACAAAAATAGGTTTTTTAAGCTATTGGGCAAATTCACAAACTAATTATTCAATGGATATATCCAGCTGCTGTTTATCCTCTCAGATAAGCACTTTTTTCCAAGTCTGTTCCAGTGCTTGAAAGTGCTTTTTATTCCTGAATGATGAGCAGCAGAATGCCGGATTGTGGAGGGAACTGGGGGTACTTTTCATAAAAAATGTGAAAAGCCTTGCAACGAATACTATTGCTGTGGTTTTTCCGTTTTGAACTTCGATAAATTATTCTAATTTTGCCGGATGTTTCAAAAGACAGGTTTTTTTATATTAGTTGCTGGTTTATTGATGGTTAGCCTTGGTTGTAAAAACTATTCAAAAACGTTGAAGAGTGGAAACAATGAGTTGAAATACGAAACAGGCATCGACTTGTATGAAAAGGGCGACTTCAATCGTGCCTTACAGTTTTTTGATATTCTGAGAGCGGTGTACCGTGGCACAGAAAGAGGGGAGAAGCTTACCTATTATACTGCCAATAGCTATTTTCAGATGAAGGATTATCAGATAGCAGCATATTATTATAAACAGTATAACCAAATGTATTCCCGTGGAACCCATGCTGAGGAGTGTGGTTTCTTAAGTGCTTACTGCAATTTTCTTGATTCCCCACGCTATAGTCTGGACCAAAACAGTACACACCTTGCATTGAGAGAATTGCAAGGTTTTATTGATCAATATCCCAGAAGTGACAGGGTGGAAGAAGCTACCCGCCTGATGGATGAACTAAGGGCTAAACTGGAATTGAAGGATTTTAAAGTAGCCATGTTATATTACAAAATGGAAAGCTATCAGGCCGCCATTACCTCTTTTGAAGGCTTGCTTGATGACTATCCCGACACAGATAATAAAGAAGAGGTTTTGTTCCATATCACAAAGGCTTATTACCTTTATGCAGAGAATAGCATTTACTCCAAACGAATGGAACGCTATGAGAAAACTCTGGAATCCTATAATAACCTGAAATATCTCTACCCGGAAAGTGAATATCTATCCAAGGTAGATAAAATATATGATGAAGTTAAAGAAATCGTAAGTAATTAATTGATATATAATGGACTATAAAAAGATTAAAGCCGAAACTACTGCCGTAACCCGTCAAAAGGACAGCTTTTACAACCACACGGGTAACATCTACGAAACCGTTGTTGTGCTTTCGAAAAGAGCCAACCAGGTGGGAACTGAAATTAAAACTGAGCTGGATCAGAAAATTGCTGAATTTGCACCGGCTACTGATAATCTGGAAGAAGTTTTTGAGAACAGAGAGCAGATTGAAATTGCGAAGTTTTATGAGCACCTTCCCAAACCAACCCTTATTGCAGTACATGAGTTTCTGAATGACCAGGTCTATATCAGAAACCCTCACAAAGAGGCTGGTAATTATTAAAAGATGCTGGCTGGTAAGAAAATACTCATCGGTATTACAGGCAGCATTGCTGCTTATAAGATCCCGTTCCTCATCCGTTTCCTTAAGAAGCAAGGGGCTGAGGTGCAGATACTGATGACTGATTTTGCCACTGAGTTTGTAACCCCGTTAACCTTATCAACCCTCTCGGAAAAGCCAGTACTTACTGATTTTTTTGATAAAGGAGATGGTAGTTGGACCAGCCATGTGGATTTGGGTTTGTGGGCTGATCTATTCCTTGTGGCACCTTTATCAGCCAATACCATGGCAAAGATGGCCAGCGGAATAGCTGACAACCTTTTGCTGACTACCATACTGTCTGCAAGGTGCCCTATCTATTTTGCCCCTGCCATGGATCTGGATATGTATAAACATCCCAGTACCCAAAATAATATTGCTACCCTGAAGTCCTTTGGTTATAAGCTCATTGAGCCTGTAGAAGGTGAGCTGGCCAGTGGTTTGCATGGATTCGGACGATTAGAAGAACCAGAATTGATTTTTGAAGTGCTTAAAAAAGCGCTATTAGGAAAAAAGCCTTTTGAAGGGAAAAAAGCTTTGATCACTGCAGGCCCTACTCAGGAACCCATCGACCCTGTACGATATATTGGTAATCGCTCCAGTGGTAAGATGGGTGTTGAAATTGCACTGGCACTGGCTGAAATGGGTGCTGATGTCGATCTGATCCTAGGCCCGAGTGCTATAAAAGTAACTCATCCCAAGATTGATGTAGTGCATATAGAAACTGCTGATGACATGCACCAGGCCTGTATGCAAAGATTTCCCGATAGTGATATCACTGTAATGGCAGCCGCAGTAGCGGATTATACTTCCACTCAGGTTTCCAAACAGAAAATTAAGAAAGACACTGAGCTTTCTACCATCAGTTTAAAACCAACGGTTGACATTCTTGCCACCATGGGTACACAAAAAACTGAACAACAAGTATTGGTGGGTTTTGCATTGGAAACAGACAATGAAGTGGAAAATGCCAGAAAAAAACTTGAGAAAAAAAATACTGACCTTCTGGTACTGAACAGCCTTCGCGATGAAGGAGCCGGATTTGGTGTGGATACTAATAAAGTGAGTCTGCTGTATGCAAATGGGAAGCAAATTGAAATTCCCTTACAATCAAAACAGGAAGTTGCCGTTACTATAGGAAAGTCAATAGAAGCCATATTAAATCCTGTAGACTCATGAAGCGCAAACTGTTGATCCTTGTTTTTTCCTTAATGGCCTCCGGAGGACTCCTTGCACAGGAAATGCTTTGCCATATCAGGGTACAAGCCCCCAGGGTAGATGGTATCGACAAAACTGTTTTTGAGACATTGCAAACAGCTGCATTTGAGTTTGTTAATAATAATAAATGGACTAATTATAATTTCCAGATTGAAGAACGCATTGAATGTACTTTTCTGATTACCATAAATGAAGCAGTATCAAGTGATGAGTTCAAAGGTACCATGAATGTGGTGCTGCAAAGACCCATATACAGAACTGACTACCGTTCACCTGTCATTAATCTAATTGATCAGGATATACAGTTCCGATATGTACCCCATCAGCCCATGGAATATGCGGAAAACTCCTACTCCAATAACCTGACCTCCTTACTTGCCTATTATACTTATTTGGTACTCGGTCTTGATTTTGACACCTATTCACTGGAGGGCGGTTCTCAGTTTTATGATAAGGCCAGGTCGGTGGTAAATGCTGCTCAAAGCTCTCCCATGCCTGGATGGCAATCTTTCCAAAGCCAAAAGAACCGTTACCATTTGGTGGATAATTTACAGAATGCCTCTTATAAAGCCATGAGGACCTTTCTTTATGAGTACCATCGCAAGGGACTGGACGTGATGTCGGAAGATGAATCAGGAGGAAGAAATATGATCTCCAATACCCTGAAGAACTTCAAAACAGTGTATGACAAACGCCCCGGTTTATACATTTTGCAGGTGTTTACCGAATCAAAGCGTGACGAAATAATCAATATTTTCAAGAATGCCAGTCCTGCTGAGAAAAACAGCATGCTCAACATCATGAAAGAAGTGGATCCTGCCAATGGTTCCCGTTATGAAGTTGTAAACAAATAACATCACCTCCTTATTTTTCTTGTGCCTCCATGTGTTCAACTGACAGTTGCCAGGCTTTGATTGACGAATTACTCATAAGTAGCTGTATTATTCGGACTGCCTAACCTTCTTTTTTCTAATTTTGTTCAAAGCATGTTACAAAAGCTATCCATACAAAACTATACACTCATTAAGAAGCTTGAGATCAGCTTTTCGTCTGGTTTTACGGTGATTACGGGGGAAACAGGTGCTGGTAAATCCATTCTATTGGGGGCTTTGAGTTTGATACTAGGCAAACGAGCTGATACCCAGGTATTATTGGATGATAAGAAAAAATGTATAGTTGAAGGCTTGTTTGATATCAGCGACCTGAGCCTGGAGACGGTTTTTGAGCAATATGACCTGGATTACGATGATCATACCTATTTGCGTCGTGAGATCGTTCCCTCAGGTAAATCCAGAGCCTTTATCAATGATACCCCAGTAAAACTCGAAGTGATCAAAACCATAGGAAATGTGCTGGTTGATATCCATTCACAACATCAGGGTCTGGCACTTTCAAGGCCGGCATTTCAACTGGAAGTATTGGATGGTTTTGTCAACAATACCAAGCTAATTAAGGATTATAAATCTCTTTTTTCCAATTACTCTTATAGTAAAAAGCAGTTACGCGATCTTGAGTTGTCTCACGAACAGGCCAAAAGAGATGAAGCCTATTTTCAATTTCAATATGATGAATTGGAAGCAGCGGCATTAGATGCCGATATGGTTAGGGAGCTGGAATCACAGGAGCGTCTGTTGTCTCATGCTGAGGAGGTCCTGCAGGGACTGTCTCAGGGGCGCCAGATATTTACTGATGCTGATGACACAGTAAGTGCGCAGTTGGAATCTCTAAAATCATCCCTACAAAAAATTGAGGATTATTTGCCGGCATTAAAGGAGGTTGTAAATAGACTGGATTCGGTGGGTATTGAAGTTGATGATATTGCGGCAGAAATGGAAATTATGGCTGGTGATATCAGCTATAGTCCTGAAGAATTTCAGGAAGTGAGCCAGCGATTGAATGAGGTTTACAAGTTGCAACACAAGCATTCGGTAACATCGGTTGAGGATTTGATTGGTTTGAAAGATGAGTATGCTATGAAACTCCAGGGATTTAGCTCCAGTGAAACTCAAATCCAGGCCTTGAAAACAAAGATTGTTGCACTGGAAAAACAACTGGACAAATCTGCAGCTATACTGAGTAAAAGTCGATATAATCATCAGCCCTTATTTGAAAATGCAGTTAAGGATCTCTTATTACTTTTAGGTATGAAGGATGCAAGTTTTGAATTGCAGTTTTCACGATTAAATGAATTTGGGCCAATGGGTAATGAGGAAGTTTCCTTTTTGTTCTCGGCCAATAAGGGAGTTAAAGCTGCTGAGATGAGCCGGGTAGCATCAGGCGGGGAGCTGTCACGTTTGATGCTGGCCATAAAATCATTGATTAGTGGGAAGCAAATGTTGCCTACCGTTGTTTTTGACGAGATAGATGCAGGCGTATCAGGAAAAATTGCAGGGAAAATGGCCCGTGTAATTCAAAGCTTATCGCAAAACCATCAGGTGATTTCAATTAGCCACCTGCCGCAGATCGCTGCCAAGGCTGATCACCATTTTAAAGTTTATAAGGAAGCTGATGAGCAGCAATCCCATACATCAATGCTTGCCCTATCCATGGAGGAGCGTATTAATGAGTTGGCTGAAATGTTAAGTGATGAAGTCCTAAGTTCTTCAGCATTAGCCGCTGCCAAAGAATTACTGAAATACTAGAAGTCGAGCATGCAACTGAGCAACAATCAAGCCTTCACTTAATTGCAGTTTTCGTTAACAATTCTTCAATTGTATTATCTTTGCTGTCCAAAATCATTCTAAATAAGAAAACATAAAACATGGCTTATAACCTATTAAAAGGAAAAAAAGGGATCATCTTCGGTGCCCTGGATAGTAACTCCATAGCCTGGAAAGTTGCTGAACAAGCATATGAAGAAGGTGCTGTCTTTACCTTAAGCAATACCCCAACCGCTTTGCGCTTTGGTCAGTTGGATGAACTGGCTGCCAAGTGTAATGCTGAAATTATTGCTGCAGATGCCACCAATGTTGCCGACTTAAGTAATGTATTCGAAAAGTCTATGGAGGTATTGGGTGGAAAGGTTGATTTCGTTCTCCATTCCATCGGCATGTCATTGAATGTGAGAAAGAAAAGAGTTTACAATGACCTGGATTATAATTTCCTGAACAAGACCCTTGATATTTCTGCTATCTCATTCCATAAAATGCTACAAGTAGCTTTTAAAATGGATGCTATTAATTCATGGGGATCTGTGGTTGCCTTGTCATATATTGCAGCACAAAGAACGCTCTATGGATATAATGATATGGCAGATGCCAAATCCCTGCTTGAATCCATCGCCAGAAGTTTTGGTTATATCTATGGACGTGAACGGAAAATACGTGTAAATACCATCTCTCAATCTCCCACCATGACAACTGCTGGCTCTGGAGTTAAAGGTATGGGAGGCTTGATGGATTTTACAGAAAGGATGTCTCCATTGGGCAATGCAAGTTCTGAAGAATGTGCCAATTATTGTATTACCCTGTTCTCCGACTTATCGAAAAAGGTAACCATGCAAAACCTCTATCATGATGGTGGGTTTTCCAATATGGGTATGAGTTTAAGAGCCATGAAAATGTATAATAAGAGTTTGGGTGAAGATCTTGACATTGAATAATATATCCCAACAACCTTATATGAAAAATGGGAATGAAGCTTTGCTTCATTCCCATTTCTTTTCTTCACATAATTCTTTTATAGTTTTTCCCCGCATTTCTTGCAATACAAGGCATCATCTTCATGATTCTTGAAATGGCAATTTTCGCAAACCTGGGTGTTGTTCATCATCTGACTGGCCTTGGATATCTCAGATGTAATGATACCTGTTGGAACAGCTATGATAGCATAACCAGTAATCATGAGGAGTGAAGCCAGACTTTGTCCCATTATGGTTTGTGGAGCTATATCACCATATCCTACGGTTGTAATGGTGACAATAGCCCAGTAAATGGATACAGGAATACTGGTAAATCCATTCTCCGGCCCTTCGACTAAATACATGATGGAACCTATGATAACTACAATGGTTAGCACCACTTCGAAGAAAACGACAATTTTTCCTCTGCTGCTTTTGATGGCAAAAGCGAGGGTGTTGGCAGCACCAACATACCTCACCAGTTTCAATACCCTGAAAATCCTTAACAGTCGAAGGATGCGTAGAACAATGAAATAATGGGAGCCCACTAAGAATAAACTTATATAGGTGGGGATAATGGAAAGGAAGTCGATGACCCCATAAAAACTGAAAATATACTTCCATGGGCGTTTGACACTGTATATTCGAAGTAAATATTCAAAGGTGAATAAAATGGTTAATACCCATTCAAGAATGTAAAATATATGGCCGGCTTGTTGGTTGATTCCTTCCACACTATCCAGCATCACTATGATCACGCTGAAGATGATGGCGCCAAAGAGGATAATGTCAAAATTCTTGCCTAAGGGGGTTTCTGCTTCAAAAATAATCTCGTGGATTTTTCTTCGGAGTGCTGTCATAGGGTATCGACTTATGAGATTGGCAAGATACAATGATTTTGGAATGTATGAAGAAATGCAAGCTTTGAAAAGCATTTCAATTTGCAGAGATTATAATTTATTAACACAGATCAGGCCCTATTATTTGAAAATAGTATAAATAATGGCCTATATTTGTGTTTCGAACACAAAAATGTATGAAAATGAGAAACTATCTTGTATTGGCCTTTATCCTGTTGGGAGGCTTATTTTTTATGAATTTCAAAACAACAGTTAGTGAGCCAAGTGGTTCCGATGCAGTGGCTTATGAGGTACCTGCGGATGTTCAGCAATTAATTGATAACTCCTGCTATGGATGTCATAATTCTGATTCCAAAAATTTAAAGGGTAAGAAAAAACTGTCTTTTGATAAAATGGCAGATTTGAAAATATTTAAACAAATTGGTAAACTGGAAGCCATTTCAGATGTTCTTACCGAAGGTGATATGCCACCAAAGAAATTCCTTCAGAAGATGCCTGATGCCAAAATGAGTACAGAAGAGATTGCACTTATGGGTAACTGGGCTAGTGACCTTGCCAAGAAAATGACGCATTCCATCGAGTAAACCTTACTGAAACTGATCATGCGTAGCCGTATTATTTGGTATATAGTTATTGGATTGTTTGTGGGGATTCAATTGGTTCCTTCGGGCCGCCCTGAGGTGGTGGATGACAATCCAAACGATTTGTTAAGCAATCATCAGTTACCTGAGCATACGGCTAGCCTCCTTAGAAATGCCTGTTACGATTGTCACTCCAACGAAAGTATCTATCCCTGGTACGCCTATGTGGCACCTGTTTCATGGCTGGTAAGCAGAGATGTGCGACTGGGCCGTGAAAACCTCAACCTATCTGACTGGAACAGTTTTTCCAAAGGAGAAAAGCTTAAGTATCTGGATGGTATGGCCGTGGAGGTTGGGGATGGACAAATGCCCATGATTATTTATCCACTCACACATCCTGAGGCGAAATTGAGTAGGGAAGACCGTGAGGCCTTCGTGGAATGGACAGAAACATTTGCCGAACAACTATTTTCAAAATAGCTAATCACATTCAAAAAAAAACGCTGGTCTTTTAAGATCAGCGTTTTTTTTGTTTGGGGTTGTTACTAGCTTGTAACCACATTTTTCATACCCATGGTAATGGCATCTTCATTCAATGGAATGAGTTTGTGGTAACGCTCTGGAAGAGATTTCTTAAGTCCTTTGATCACATTTTCCAATTGAACAATGGGCTTTACCTTTAGATAGGCCCCTAGCACGACCATATTGAATATTTTGGTATTTCCCATATCGGCAGCCAGTTTAGCTCCTTCAATGGTGTATATGGTAATATCGGTACGTGTGGGAAAATGAGTAATCCCGTTTGGATCATAAATGAGTACGCCACCAGGTTTTACTGTGCTTTCAAACTTGTCCATGGACTGTTGATTCAGAATGATGGCAGTATCATAACAGGTAAGGGTAGGTGAACTGATGCGTTCGTCGCTTACAATTACCGTAACATTAGCTGTGCCACCACGCATTTCAGGACCATAAGATGGCATCCAACTCACTTCCTGATCTTGCATAATTCCTGAGTAGGCAAGAATTTTACCCATTGACAAAACACCTTGTCCACCAAATCCGGCTATAATTATTTCTTCAGTCATTGTATTGCTTTTTCTGTGATCACTATTTTTCGATGAGCTTGCCATCAACTTTAATATCGCCTAATTCATAAAACGGAAACATATTCTCTTCCATCCATTTGTTGGAATCGATTGGAGTCATTTTCCATCCTGAGTTACAATTGGAAACCACCTCTACAAATGAAACACCGGGTTTGCCATCAATTTGATTCTGGAATGCTTTCTTAAAGGCACGTTTGGTTTTTCTTGCAGCTGCAGGTGTGTGTACGGCCTGACGTGTGACATAATGGGTTCCGGGTAGCTGAGCAATCAACTCAGTCATCTTGAGCGGATTTCCCATCATATTTACATCGCGGCCATAGGGAGAGGTTGATGTTTTCATTTCAGGCAGGGTAGTAGGGGCCATCTGGCCACCGGTCATACCATAGATGCCGTTGTTGATGAATACCATCACGATTTGCTCCCCGCGGTTACAGGCATGGATGGTTTCTCCTGTGCCAATGGCAGCAAGGTCGCCATCACCCTGATAGGTGAATACCAATTTGTTGGGCCATACTCTTTTGATACCTGTGGCTACTGCAGGAGCTCGACCGTGGGCTGCTTCCTGCATATCCACATTCATGAATTCATAGGCCAATACTGAACATCCAACAGGGGCAACACCAATGGTGTCATTTTCTTTTCCTAATTCCTCAATTGCTTCCATCATCAGACGATGGGCGGTTCCATGACCACAACCCGGACAATAGCTGAGGGTTTTGTCGGTCATGAGTTTGGTCTTCTCATAAACCAGGTTTTCTGGTTTTATGATATCCTGAACGCTTAATGTATGTATATCTGACATAACTTTATCCTCCGATTATTTTTTGTTTCAAGGCCTCTAATACTTCCTCAGGAGAGTGTATTACACCACCATAACGACCGAAATGAGCAACTTTGGTACGATCACCAACGGTCAGTAAAATATCTTCTACCATCTGACCAGCACTCATTTCTACTGAAAGAAATCCTTTAACGCCCTGTTTGATTAAGGCATTGATTTGTTTCTTAGGGAAAGGCCAGAGTGTGATAGGCCTGAGTAGTCCTACTTTAATGCCTTCTTTTCTTGCCAATTGAATGGATTTCTGCGCGATACGTGAACTGGATCCGTAGGCAACGATCACATAATCAGCATCATCACAATCTATCAATTCGTATTTAACTTCATCTTCCTCAAGGGTTCGGTATTTATCCTGCAAATGGAAATTATGTTTTTCCAGTTTGTGTGGATCAAGATCCAGTGAAGTCATAATGCGTCTTTCTCCTCCTTTGGGTTTTCCATTGGTTCCCCATGGGTAACGAGCAGTAACTTCTTCATCAGTGAGTCGTGGCATGGTGTCAAACAACTCAACTTTTTCCATCATCTGACCAATCAAACCATCAGAAACAATTAATACAGGGGTTCTGTATTTGAAAGCAAGGTCGAAAGACAGGGGGACGAAATCAGACATTTCCTGAACGGAAGCAGGAGCCAGCACAGGTAATCTGTAGTCACCATGTCCACCACCTTTTACTGACTGAAAATAATCGGATTGTGCGGGCTGAATATCACCCAAACCCGGGCCACCTCTCACAATATTAGCTACCACACAAGGAATCTCAGCACCAGCTAAATAGGAAAGGCCTTCCTGCATCAAGCTGATACCAGGACTTGAAGATGATGTCATGGCTTTTTTGCCGGTGGCACCAGCTCCGTATAACATATTAATGGCAGCTACTTCACTTTCGGCCTGTAACACAACCATACCGGTACGGTCGTGAGGCTTCTCTGCCATCAGGTATTCTATAACTTCTGATTGAGGGGTAATAGGGTATCCAAAATAGCCATCAACGCCAGCTCTGATTGCCGCTTCTGCTAAGGCTTCGTTACCCTTCATTAATTTTAATTCACCCATTTTCTTTTATTTAAACGGTTAAGCAGTTAATTTAACACGGTAAACAGTAATTACGCCGTCTGGGCAAACTACTGCACAGTTACTACATCCTGTACAGGCTTCAGGACTTTCCATATATGCATAATGGTAGCCCTTGCCATTAACTTCTTTGGCTAATTGTATCACGTCGGTAGGGCAGGCGGGTTCACAAACACCACAACCTTTACAACCTTCAACATCAACAACAATAGCGCCTCTTATTTTTGCCATATTATATCGAATTATTCATTGAAATTCTAATGCCACGAAATTACAATTTAATTGCGTTCGTAAACTTGCTGAAAACCAGAGATTGTTAATTTATAAAGGGTTTAAATATAGAGCCAATGCCTTGCCAAATCTAATGTACAAGCAGCTTAGCATACTTCTTTTTCCCCTCACTCAAACCTACTACAGTATAGATGCCATTCACCAGGCTTTTGATGTTCAATACAACGGATTCTGATGCTGGTTGCTTATGTGAAACAATCATAACTCCAGAAGCATTAAAAATCTGTATTTGCTGAATTTTGCTGTGGTCTTTGGTAGCTATAGTAACACTTTGTTTTGCTGGATTGGGAAAGATGCTTAGTTGTGTATGTATGGTCAACTGATACTCTGTTTCAGATTCAAGTAGTCCTCCCCCGGATACTGTTACTGTTTGTGCGATCCTGGAAGTATCGGTGGCATGAAAAACATAAAATAGGTCACTGTAAGGCTCTATTTCAGTAGGCTTAAAGACTATATGTAATTCTTTTGATTCGTTTGGCCCTATCCAGAAGGGTAGGTCGCTTTGTACACTGAAGACCGACTCTTTAGCATAGAACCCATTGATGGAAACGCTGTCATCCAATGGGTTGATGATTTCGAGTGGCATCACCAGAGAATCACCTATTTCAACCTCTTCAAAATCCAAACTGTCTTGCTTTATTCTAAATCGATTGCTTTGCCAGTCGAATTTGAACACGCGATAACTAACCATGGCTGTATCAGGACAAATGATTTCAAAGACCTCCTGCCCATCATCGTTATATTCAGTGAATACATAAAAGTCCTCATTACCAGCCCAACCTACTACGGTGTTCCCATTATCCAATCGTTGTGTATGCCCCATGGCATTGGCATATAATAAGGGTTCATTTTTATCGAATAGGGCTATCAGATTACAACTCAAACCTATCTGATTCAGCTGGTATTCCATGCCTCTTGATTTTGGAGTTAGGTGCCAGTTGCCGTTGTCAAACAAGGTGTAAGTATCACTGTCTTCCTGATATTCAATGGAATGCTGACCAAAGAAACCTTCATCATCGGGCTGAAAGCTGAACTGGTTTTTATTGCCTCCCCAACGCCAAATAATGTTACCTGTGACTGCGTCAATTTTGGTTATTTCGTTCATATGACGGCTGGATAAAAGGATGTTTCCATCAGAGTCAAATGAAATGGCGTTGGCATGCACATAATCAATATAGGGCGCTGTAAGATTCACAAAACGGGTATCACAATCAGTTATTTCCATATGGTCCCAACTGCGCCATTGGAATAAAACATTACCGTCAATGTCGATATGTTGGATAATATTTCCGGACACATTGGCATTGGGATTACCTCCAGGTACGATTTGACTCATGTCAACCTGCTGCACATCAAGGGATAACAGCCAATAACTACCATCATCTTCTATGATAAGCTCATGGGAGTCTGTAACATAACCATTGGCGGCTTCCAGCGTGCTGACGATTCTGTAGGCGCTGTCCAATACCCTGAATTTACTCTCGGTCCCACTGTAATAGGTAAGCTGTCCATTGGTTTGCTTCCGAAAATCGAAGGCTCGATTAGGAAGCCTCTGGTAAAAAATCGGCATGCCATTGGTGTCGATAATGCACATATAAATCCTGGGATAAGGGCCAATGGGTAAACCTGCCATGAAGTAATTACCATGTTCAGGATTGTTACTGATGCTGATATTCAGAGTAGGGAAGTCATCCGGTAATTCATTGAAGTTTGAAGCGCTTGAGGCAGCCTTTGTATTACCAGCAAGTAGGGGTGCTTCATTAAAAATCATTGAGCCTTGGTACACAGGTTTACCACCTGTATTCACCTGAGCATCCCTTATTCGGAATTGAAAGCTATGTATTTTTGCTCCTCCCGCTGCCTTCCTATTGGAGGACAAAACCTCAACGCTTACTGTTTCGCCCATGGTGAAAGCAATATCTCCCCTGAAATTGATAGTGTTAGGATCTATGAGCCTGACTTCACCTGGAATCAATTGTCCGTTTTCATTATATACCCTAATCTTTAAATCCGAAAACAATTCATTTTCAATGAGATACTTCGATTTCAAAAGTATCTGAGTGCCAGGAGGATGGCCATTTGAACCATCCATAGGTGAAGTATATACTATCTTAAAATCTTCAGCTCTTTGTTCTTCCTGGGAAAAGCCAATGGAACTTATGAAAAGCAATACAAGCAGGTATGTTACAGGTTTAAGCAAAAAACTAGGTTTTGTATGGTTGTCAAAAATACTAATCTTGATTCATCTATTTAGCTGACACATTAAATTGCTTTGAGGTTCGCTTGCTTGTGGATAATTTCAATCCAATACTTCCAGAGTTTTTTGAATATAATCATCTAATTGCTTGCGCCTGTACTGCATCACCCATCGTGGATGGGGCAGTGGAATTAGCTTATCAAACAGTTTAAGCTCTTGGTTTAATTCCATTAAATACTCCAGGTTTTTGCCCTGACCTAAAACATAGCAATCTCTTGAATTTATGCCCAACCCAATCTGCTGAACCAATTTTTCGATAATAAATGGTTTCAGTACACGCTTTAGTGACTTAGAATCGTAATAATTGAAGTTTTTTCCATATTGCGTAAAACCAAGAGGACTTACTGAACCAATGAAATACTTACTGTAGAATTCTTTGGGTCCGCCGTCAGCATCAATGAGTCGGTAAATAAAATCCGAAGACATTTCAGCCCGTTTGGCAAAAGGGTTCTCAATACCACAGGGATCATTTAATTTCACCGGGTCAGTGAATGGGATACCTGTGATTCCTGCACCAAATCGACCGGGATTGATACCCAGTATGAGTGTCCGCCCATGGCTATCATTATAGTACTTATGATAGAAAGAGGCACAAACCTCCATAACATCGGTTTCTTTGTATGGGTTGAGTGCTATAATATCTTCTGGTAACTGCTGGGGCAGATCCAACTGATTGAAAAATGAAAGAGCCCGGGATGCAAAACTTTTATTCATACGATTGGCTTTATTTCAAAGATAAGGAATGTGACCAAATCCAAAAGGGAGGGCAGTATGAGGATATTTACCAATTATACGATCTAAGCTATGGCATCTCCAAATGAACAGCATCACCCTGAATGCGCAATTCGATACTGGCTTTTCCTTTACTAGCTGACTTTGAGTCAAATAGTATTTGATGGCTGCCTTTCGTCAGATGAAATATGCCAGGATCTATGGCAAACTTTTCAATGATCTTCCACTGAGGAGAATAATGAATGATTTCTTTACCGCCCACATATTTAAGTCTTTCACCTTCCGCTAGATGTACATCAAGGTTTATTTCTTTATAATTATCCAATTCAAGACTGATTGAACCCAGTGGGCCGTCTACAGCAGAAATAATAAACTGGAGGTTTCTGTCACTTAAGGGGTTTTCAAACTGATAGTTGCTGTGGGTGGGTTCACCGGGTTGTTTTTCGAAGTTCTGGTGGGTAAACCTGTCTATATGCACTTCATATAAATCCCAACTTTTTGCACTCCTGGTGATCAAGTGAAACTCTCGTTGGGTGTCTTCCATTTCTCTTTTCAGCTCCACCGGTACCAGTTTGTGCAACCTAATTTTTTCCCATTCACCCAAGAGTTTTAGTATTCGATCTGAATTTCCATTGGACTCCAGTGAAGCATAAGATGTACTGAAACCATAACCTGCGTCAAAGGCCACCGATCGGGCGAGCATCCACTCAATATCTTCTATGCTGGTTTCGGGTCGCATACTGAACCAGCCCAGCATACCTGGCATATAATTTCTTCTGAAGTATTCCTGGTTTTTAAGCCGATAGGTCGTTTGGCTTTCCCTAAAACCTGCATACCAGGGTTCTCCCCAGTTCATTCTGCTATACATATGCCAAAAATAATGTGAGGTTCTGCTGGCATCAGCAATATAATGGCTGCGGATATTTGAGTTCAGGGAATTATACCATGTGTCTGTAAAAAGTATTTCACCATAATTACCCATGGCAGTAGATCTGTTTCCTTCCAATCCATCAAATGATATTTGCCTGAGACCGGTTTCATTGAATAATGTGGCTATGTTTTCAGCCATTTCGATACTGAGCTCTATATTGCTCAGAAATACCTTATAAGCGTGATCTGCTAATTTGTAAACATCGTGTCCCTTGGAATGTTTACTTGCTGTGGTGCCAAAAGCACCTCTTTGACAATCTTTTAGAACCCAGGGTTCCTGCTCACTAACCGAAGCGTATCTAATGAGCTCATCACCAATTTGAACAGTTCTTAAGTGGTCGTTTTTGTGTTGATTGAAAAAGTTAGGAGATGCAATGAGGATTTCCTTAGTATCGATGCTTACAGCTTCACTGAGCTTACTGCTCCCGACCTTCGCCAGTCGATTATCAGGTATTGGCGTCACATAAGGATCATTGGTGGTGATAAAATTTGAAAGGGTGTGTACCCCAAGCATGATATCATTTGACGCTGCCTGATCAGCACAATACTTCATGCTTTGATAGCCATCAGGAAACTGTTTGGGGTCGAGTTCAAAATGACCCCAGTTAAGAAATGGTCCAGGATGGTATAAATAACGCAATCCAGCCTTTTTTGTGAGGGATACTGCCTTTTCAATATTATCAGAGCCAAATCCCAAAATCATATAGGCTGCATTGGCAGTTAGCGATTGTTTTCCCCAAACCCCATCGATTTGAGGGTGGGGAAGCTTCTCCTGTCTTTCAATTACGCCAATGGTACTCAATGCATGTTGGGTAGGGCAGGCAAAAAGAGCAATTCCGGAACCCAGAATACCACCATCGGTATGAGGAGGCGCTACATACTGTTTGTGTCCCCAATTCTCAATAATACGTGTTTCATTTCTATTGCGGCAATATGCCTGTAAGGAGCTGCCGTAGTGTGTTGGGATAGCAGCCTCAACTCTGTATAAGACATAACGCTTGCCTTCCTCTGTAAGATCCGTGGGGTCCTCCTGATCAAAGATGTCTATTTGTGGCATGCAGTCATTTTCTTTCCATGGATATCCTCCCAGAGTTTTAGGATTCAAGGACTGAATACCTACCGCAGTTCCATTGCCTCTTACCACACCTACCGTCTCGCCTATGGTGTCCGATATATTCAAGGGATAGGGCCCCCACACCACATAGTCAATTGCCTGTTCCGTATCAACCGAAACAATTTTTAGTGAAAGGTGGGATTCATAAACCTTACATTCCAGATTGATAGAATTATTGTCCTGAAAATACAAAGAGAGCGCGCCTGAACTGCTGTCATAGTCAGCCCTCTGTGGCAGGAGTACTTCATCCCCAATACCAATGCTCAGCAAAGGCGCAATTGTGTCAGCTGACAGCACATTGGTGGAAGTTGGATTGGGAACAATAGCAGTGAAAAAGCCCTTGTCATTGATTTGCCATATCGCTTCTCGTGTTGATAATTCCCAGGTTTTGGATGGCTGACATCCACTCAGGATTACAAGGAAAGAGAGGATGAGTACCAGCTGCTTACTATTTACCATACTATTTATATAAAAGATTCATCTTCATTCTGAATAGTTTATTCCAAACCTTTTCTCTGAAACTCCTGAGCTCACTTAATCTGATCTCCTTGAATGCCCTTTTTTTTCTGACTGAAAAAAACTGATAATCTTCATTTACAAAAATGCTATAGGTTTCAAAAAAAACAATTTCCAAACCTGCCTCATCGATGGTTTTACTCAAGAAGCTCAAGGGCAGGGGTTGGTCAATAATTTGCAAGACTTCAGGCTGGTATTCGTGATCATATTCAAGATAGGAAGGGTTGGGAATATTGATCAATACCTGGGAATGATCATCTATGTATGAATTTATGTTTTTGAACAAATCCAAGTGGCGGTCCATGGGTATATGTTCCAAAATATCGAAAAGACACACAAAATCCGGATTTTTGAAGGATGGAACAAATGTAACCACATCGTGGGTGGAAAACTCTGTTTGATCTTGTTGGCAGTTCTCTTTAGCTGTATTAATCGATGCAGAGCTGATATCAGCAGCATGATGGCGACCGTTTTTTATTTTTTTTCCTATCAAACAGCTGAGGATTCCTACACCACATCCTAACTCAACAATGCTTGATTTGTCATCTAAGCCCGCCTTTTTTAATCGAAGATATAAGCTGTATATACGTTCGTTTATTCCTGTGGTTAACTGGGTTGGGGCAAAATCATCGTAAAAGGTTTCTACCTGATCATTATTCATAGCTAGGGCTTTGCTTATGTGCAAATATACCCTCTTATTTGGTTGGGTAAAAACAAGCTCAAATTTTTCAATCCAACAATACAGCTTTCTACGTTAGATGGATGAAATAGGCCTTGGACATGGATGGGAATACAATCAGGCTTTCTTGAGACTGAAGCTAAAGATACTCCCTGCGCCGACCTTATTCTCGCTATGGACTTTTACTGAGCCTCCACATTTTTGAACAATACGGTTTACGATAGACAAACCCAGTCCATGACCTTCTTTGTCTTCATTTACACGTGTGAATTCATCAAAAATAATCTCTTGCTTATCGGGAGCCAGACCATCACCATTATCCTTTACCCAAAACCATACATATGCGGGTTCGTGTTCGTAAAATCCCAGTTCTATGGTAGGAGGGTTACCACCATACTTAATGGCATTACTTATGAGGTTGGACCAAACTTCCTCTATCCATGGGCCATAACCAATGGTTTTTGGCCATTTGCTTGGAATGGATATTTCAACCTGGTTCTCTTCTATTAAGTGATCCATACGTTTGATGGAGTCGTTGACCACCTTTTCCATTTTCACCTGGGTCATTTTAATGTCTTTGAGCCTTACAGTTGATAGCAACAGTAATTCATCAATTATTTGGGACATTTTTGTGGTGGCATTATTGATTTGAGCAATAATGCTTTTGAAATCATCCGGATCGGTCACCACATCCACAAGTATCAATTCAGATAAGCCTAATATGCCATTCAATGGGCTTTTTAGGTCGTGTGCCACCATATGAGAAAAAGAACTCAGGTCATTGATCAATTCCTCACTTTTTTTAATCTCCTGACCAAGGTTTTTATTGGAAAGAATCAAAGAATTTTGATTCTCAATATGTTCTGTAATATTCCTGAATACGAGAACCATTCCAAGTTCGATGTTCTTTCGGCCATCAATGGAATTGTATGTGAATTCATAGGTTTGATCTCCAAATTTATACTCCAACAATTTGGTCTTGCTTCCACGGATCAACCTTGTATATATGTCTTCAAAATTCTTCAGGGTGCTAAAAATCGATTCCCCCATAATCTTGGTGTCGTCTTTACAAAAACTGCTGACGAAACTGGGATTGGTCATGATAATCCTTTGCTTTTGATCAACTACAGCTACAGCATCCTGAATGGTTTCGAGTATCTTTCGCTGGGCAATGGGGAATAAATCAAAGACTTTAAAAACATAGATGCCAACAGCTATCAATGCCCCCGAGATCATAAAAGAAATAGGTGTCCAGTCGAGGCCTGGGATGGGATTTATTTTGAAAACATAAATGATATTACCCACAAATGGGAAAATGGAAGCCAGAACAAAAATGAGTAATTGGTTGGCATAGATCACCGGGAATTTCCTTAGTCCCATAAAAAGAAGCACGATGGCAGTAATAAGTATCACATAGGAGTAGGCTGCATAAATCCAAAACATGGGGCCATAGACATAATGACCCAGACCATTGGTGGGATCAACAGATATACTTTCCCACAAAAAATGATGGTAGTTATTGGTGAGCGCAGATATCATGGTAATAGCTGGAACAATAAGTAGGATGCTGAAATACTTCCACTTAAGCCATTTGTAATACTGAGCAAAATCAAGAGAAAAGGCTAAAAACAGCAGGGGTACTGTTGTGATACCAATATAGGAAACCTGCGACCAGAACATTTTTTCCGCAATATCATGGGTCAGGGTGTCGAATAGGGCTCCGATGGTCCAGAAGCTGGTGAGGAACTGAAATATGGCCAGAAAATAGGCACCTTTTGATTTTTTCCTGAAATACAAGATAATCCCCAAGGCAATGGAAGAGGCAAATGACAATGCATAAACCCAGATGATCAGGTTTAACTGGGGGATAATGTCCATACGGTGTACCTATTGGAACACAACAAATTTAACCCTTTTCAACATGAAATCAAAGGAGGAAGTTTCTATTGGAAAGAAAAAATTCAAAGCAACAGTTTGGGCATTATTTCCTGATTTTGATGCCCACTGATTTTGATAATAGAAAAAAGTTTTATGCTGTATTATGAATGGTCAGCATGAAACTGCTTTAGTCTTGCTTCAAGGTCTCCAAACTGATTGTGTTGTATCAATGATGTACAGGCTCTGATCCCTTCTGAACGTTCACTTCCTGTAATGAGCAGGGAGATGGCGCTGATGCCATAATACACCAGTTTGTTAAGTAAGGCTTCACCATCCATTCCAGGGTAGGAAAAAGTAAAATAAAAGCCATCAGCGATTGGCTGGTCGATATCAGTATCATACACAATGTTAAACCCATTATCGGTGAAAAGCTTTTTCATGATTTTAGCTTTTTCACCATAGTCTTTAACAAAATCAATAAAATTAAACTGACCCTCGTTAGCAGCTTTAAGTATGGCAGTGAGCGCATATTGAGCCGAGTGTGAAGTTCCTGAACTTAAGGGGTATAGGGTCCCGAAAATCATGGCATATCCAAATTGATCCGAAGGGTAGAAGTTTTTTAAATTGGCAAACTTCCCTTCAAACAAATGGTTTGATATGACCATCATGCCGATACGTTCTCCAGCATAGCTAAAGGCTTTGGAACTGGAGATAAACAAGATGTAATTATCGGTATAATTGGCAACGCTGGGTTGGTAAGGAGATACTCCCGGTTTTGAATAATCCTTTCTGAAATCCATACCAAAATAGGCCAGGTCTTCCAGTATAACTACTTCATATTTTGTAGCCAGCTCACCAATAACCTGAAGTTCCTCTTCCGTGAAACAAATCCAGGAAGGATTGTTTGGATTTGAATAAAGGACGGAATGGATTTTGCCAGTTTTAAAATAGGATTCCAGCTTTTCTCTAAGTTTTTCACCACGATAGTTATACACATCAAAGCTTTCAAACTTGAGCCCCAGAACGGTGTGTTGTTGTTTATGAACTGGAAATCCCGGGTCAATAAACAGAGTGGTATCTTTCCCTTCATACAACCGACTCAAAGTCAAAAAGGATGCAAAGCCGCCCTGCATGGAGCCTACCGTAGGTAAACAGCCTTCTGGTCTGACATCCAGACCCATGAATAGTTTGACAAACTGGCTAATCTCTTTTTTAAGCTCAGGGATGCCTTGGATATCAGGATAAATAGCAGCAACCCCACGTTTTAAAGCCTCAATTTGTCCTTCCACACCAATGCTGGCCGGAGGTAAACCCGGTATCCCCATTTCCATACGTATGAATTTCTCACCACTGGCTTTTTCAATTTCATCAACCAGTTTTTTAATCTCTCTGATGGATGCTTTGCCTACAGATGATAATTTGCTTTCTGCAATTTTTTCATTGACTATGGTATAATCTATGGGTGTATTCATGGGGAATAGTTGAAGGTGAATGAATGGTTTATTTGTAGTGTCTATCTAATTCTATTTATTAAAGCTTACTAACAAGCTTTACTTCTTGTCCATTAGGTCTGCCAAAGCCAGGATTGTTCCCAGAGCGATTCCAAGTAGGGCTGCGAACAAAACCTGAAATTCTGCAGCTAACAGAAATGTAATGGTATGTGCTGGAATCCAGAAATATGGAATAGTTTTCATAAATACAAAATTCCATTGTACATCCCAGTTCAAATTTAATAAAATATTCCTGAAAGCTATAGGTCTAAATAGGCCTTTGACAGTACCACCGTTATTCACAATATGTATGTCGGTAATCTTATGAAAAGTCATCATAAGAGGTGCAAACATTATGTTCATTGTAATACTGATACAGGCTGCAACAAATACCTTCTTAAAACTTAAAGTTCCAGCAAGAATAGTGTCTGCACCCGTCAACCCGCAATAGGATAAAAAGAGAGGAACACCGCTGGCAAAAATTACAAATGCCATTTTTATGCTGAGTCCTAAGAAACCCCAAACGATGGCCCTTGGCAGTACACCGAATCCGGTTTCATAATAGTTTCCTGTTTTAATTCTTAATCCGATCAGTTCTCCAAGAGTTGCCAATAGAGCGAATTTAATGAAGGAGGCCAGCATACCATGTGATCGGGTGAAGGAAAGATAAGATTCGAGAACTGTTTCGCTGATAGAAAAGACAGATATGGCTAATATGATGACACTCAATAGAGCGGCATCTGCCCAATTTAAGCCAGCTTTTCCCTTCCTGCTACTTAGCTTTGCTACTCCAACCGCACTTTCTTTCTCCCGCCTCATATTAACTGCTAACTAGTTTTTATCGATTCGAATCCTGGCATCAACTGCTGTTACCTGAGAGGGTTTGCCAAGCAAGGGGTTTAAATCTAATTCTGAGATTTCCGGAGCAGCTTCAACAAGCGCAGACAAGCGACAAATAATATCCACAAATAACTCCTCATTCACACCCTCCATGCCACGTGTGCCCTGTATGATTTTATAGCTTTTTAAATTTTTAATTTCTTCAGCTACCTCAGATGGATTAAGAGGTGACAATAATGCGCGCACATCCTTTAGTACTTCGATGAATACGCCTCCAAGTCCGAACAAAACCATATGTCCGAATTTTGCTTCTTTATTAACACCTGCAAAAAGCTCTGTTCCGCTAAGCATTGGCTGAGTCAACACGCCAATGGCATCAGGTATTTTCATCATACGACTAAACTCTGAAATGGCAGCCTCTTTATCTTTTATGTTTAATACCACGCCCCCTACATCCGATTTATGGATCGGGCCAACCACTTTCATTACCATTGGGAAACCAATTTCAGCCATGGCTGATCTCAGAGCCGTTTCTGATTGGCTCACCATTTCCTTTGCTCTGGATATACCAGAAGCATCCAGCAATTCCTGAACCTGTTTTGGCTGAAGATAGCCAGTATCGGCATTCTCAATAATTGACCTGATCGCAGAAATGTCAATTTCTAAGGTTTCATCTTTCTCATCTGCAGAGGCTTTGCTTTGATAAACTCTACACAGTGCATCTCCAAGGGCTACTTCATCAGGAAAAAATACCTGATCCTTTTCAATAAAAGCCTGAACTTCTCCTTTTGCCGTTAGGATAGATGGAAGGACAGGGTAAATGGGTTTGCGACTTGATTGTATTTTCTTTCCCAATAAATCGTAAACATCATAAATGTCTTGCAGCCCCGGGGTTCCAAAAATAACCACCATGGCATCGATCGTGTCAAATTCGTTGTTTACGGTATCAATGATAATTCCCAGCTGTTCTGCATTTCCTGTGGCCAGAAAATCAATGGGATTGGCAACAGATGAGCCCGGAAATAATTGTTCTTTTAGAGCATCGGCACTTGCACCACTAATGGCAGGAACATCCAGCCCACCATTGGATAATGTGTCGGTGAGCATAACTGCTGGTCCACCGGCATGGGTAATGATGGCAATATTCTTTCCCTTTAATTCGGGGTACATAAATACTGAAGCCACACTAATCAAATCTTCCCGGCCATAACACCTTACAATGCCAGCCTTTTTAAAAAGTGCGTTAACAGCTACATCCGGACTGGCAAGAGCTCCTGTATGTGAGGAAGCAGCACGACTTCCTGCTTCGGAGGAACCTGCTTTTATGGCAGCTATTTTACAACCCTTTTTAATTAGAGAAGAAGCATGCTTTAATAACATATCTGGTTTGTCAATGGTTTCCAGATAGAGGAGTTTCACCCTGGAGTCCGTTTCTGGGTCAAAAGATTCATCCATATGTTTCAGTACCTCTTCTACACCCATTTGCGCTGAATTCCCAACCGAATATACATTGGAAAAACGCAATCCGTTGGGAATGCCAGCTTCCATAATAAAGCAGGCAGTAGCCCCGGATCCGGAAATGAAATCACATCCGTCACTATCAAGCTTGGGAATGGGTTGCGTGAAGATGCTATGGTGCTGTGGGGTAAGTATACCCACGCAATTGGGACCAATCAATGAACCATTCACTTTGTTGATGCTATCAACAACCTGGTCCTCCAATAATTTTCCTTCATGACTTTCCTCACTGAAACCTGCAGAAAGGATGATGAAAGCCCTGGTGTTTTTGTTTTCGGTAAGATAGGAGACCGTATCAGGGGTGTACTTTGCTGCTATGGCAATGATAGCCAGATCAGTATCAGGTAATTGTTCAGGACTTTTGAAACTTTGTATTCCCTGAACTTCGTCTTCTTTGGGGTTGATCACATAGAGCTTGCCTTTAAAATCTCCATCAATCAGGTTTTTTAAAACTTTTCCTCCCGGCTTTCTTAAATCGTTGGAGGCACCTACAACAACGATGCTTTCAGGGTGGGTAAGCTGAGTTGTGATCATGGCTTTTAATTTTTGCGCAAAATTAGGAATTTCGAAAGGGCAAAAGCGCTTTTGAGAGAATTTAGAACCTTTCTTATTTCAGAAAAAAAAAGACTATTTGAGCATCACGCTAACGGCCACTACTCCGGGACCCACATTAGCCACCAACGCAGGGGAGGCATGCTGAATAAATTCAGCTTTCTTACCGGTCATTGCTTCAAGTTGACCTGCATACCATTGGGCTCCTTCACCATTTTTGGCATGTGAAATGGAGTAACCCCAGACATCCTTGCCCTCAATAAATTGTGCCATTTCTTTCATGACAATCTGCTGGCTTTGCTTTACGGTAAAAGGTTTGCCAAAGCTTTGTACATAGCCATCGTTGTTAACTTCCAAAATGGGTTTGAGTCCAAGTAATTTTCCAATGGTGCCCTGGGCTTTACCCACACGGCCACTTTTCAAAATGTATTTCAGCGTTCGGGAACTTACCAAAGTTCTGCTTCTGGAGGACCATTTTGGTATCAGGGCAACAATATCATCGTGAGAAAGACCTTCTTCCAGGGCTTTAGCCATTCTTATAACAAGCAATCCGAGCCCACTGGAGGCTCTATTGCTGTTTACTACATCAATTTTTTTACCAGTCAGCTCTGATACCTTGTTACCTGCATTCAAACCATTTTGCCATGTGCCGCTGAGCTTATTGCTGATATGGGTGCTGATGATACTATCGTAATGGGTAGCCAGATAGTTAAGCTTGTTATAGAATTCCTTGTAGGCAGGTTGCGAAGTTGATGGATATACTGCAGATTCATCCATGAGGTTGTAAAACTGCTCAGGTTGCATGGTTACCCGGTCCAGATAGAAGGTCTCACCAAAGTGTACACTAACCGGAACCACCTGAATCTGATGTTTCTCAATAATTTCCTCAGGGAGGTCACAAGTGGAATCCGTCACCAGACCAATTTTATATTTAGCATTGGAGGCCACTTCATTTTGCATGACCATATCATCTACTTTCTGAGAGGCTATGGATCCAATTTTTCCCAGTTGTACAAATAGATTCCAAGGAGTATCCGTATGAATATGTATCCTTATTTTATTGGGAGATCCGGCTACAACCATAGAGTCACCTTCATTCTTAATGATTTCTCTTATGGCCTCTTTATCAAGGTTTTTCCCGGTAATTAGTGCTTCCGTACAGTATCTGTAAGTCAATTCATCATGGCTGATGATATCCTCTTCAATCACTTCATCATTGGCAAGGGTGTCCATGCTTACCGTTTGACCAGTTTTGAAGAACTCCAACATACCTTCAAGAAAGACTACAAATCCCTTGGCTCCCGCATCCACCACATTGGCTTTTTTCAATACCTCCATTTGATTAGTGGTATTGGTTAAGGATTCGGATGCCTTTACAAATGCGTCAATTAACAATTTGATGAAGTCATCAATTTTATGTTTTACCTTATCCAGATGCTCAGCCCAATCCTTAATAACGGATATCATAGTACCCTCTCTGGGATCAGCTATTGCTTCGTAGGCATACTTTACTGCCTTTTGCATACTGGCTGCAAAATCATCAATGGTGATGGTTTCGTTGCCCTTTATTTCATTGGAAAAACCATATAAAAATTGAGCAAATATGATTCCCGAATTACCTCTGGCACCTGTGAGTGCTGCATCAGCAATGGATACCGCTGATAATTTGAGGTTGTTATTGGGTGTTGCAATGTCGATGATGGACCGCATGGTGGAGGCCAGATTGGTTCCAGTATCCGCGTCGGCCACGGGAAAGACATTGATTTTATTTATAAAACGCTGGTGTTCAAAAATTTTGTGGGCTCCAGACATGAAGCTTTGGTACAGTTGTTTTCCGTCAATCTCAGTGATTTTGGTTATCTTCAAAACGGCGGTTTTAGTTAAACTGGGACGGCAAAAATACAAAAATTTGAAATTATGGTTTTTCTCACACCTTTGCCATATATCACAACCTAAATCAGGAGCTTATAAACCAATCCTTAGTTCTGAAAAGAAACTGGAAGCCCTTACAATAACAACGGTTCCCAGGTCCTGGTATAGATAATCAGCTCTTTCGATGAATTCCTGTTCCTTGCCCTCGGCCACATCAGCCATACCAAGGAAGGTCAGATCAGTGTGAACAGATTCCTCTTTGATAATCATATTGACAGGCTTTTTGGGAATTTCATTATTAATAATCCGGATTTCTGCATCGATACGCATATTGTCCAGCATTTCCTGTGCCTCCTTTACGATCTGTTTCTCTCTTTTATCCAGGCTATTGATAATCATTAAGCGTGTTTTGGCTCTTCGCCAATCAAATGAAATCCGAATGAATTTAATCAGGGATAGCATCAGGTTCCCGTTGTTTGATCCCCCCCGTAACCATATGTCAATTTGATTATAAGCCCCGAATCCTTTTTCGGTGTCATAATCCAGCAGTACGATGTTCAGGTCAAGGTCTGACAAAAACCGTAACATACTTGAAAATCGTACCGGATCATCTGTTTTTCTTCCCCATCCCAGGACTACAGTATTGGGTTCCACACCTGAAAAACCATAGGTGGCCGAAATATTTTCAATACCCTTATAGATGTTGTTACACTCCTGACGTCTGGAAAACACGCCTTCATCATTCACACCTTCCTCTTCAGGAATGGCCTGATTGTGTTTTGGGAAAAGTACCTTATGACTTTCATTTAAGATCAGGTCGAAATTGGATATCATTCCCTGTTTGGCCACCAGATGTTTGCCAAATTCGATGAGGTGAGGGCGGTTTTTGGATCCACCGCTAAACAACAGGATATTGGGACGCCAGTTGCGTTCAGTAAGTCTTCGTTTGTTGAGTTCAGACAACATTTTCCTTAAAACTGAAGACCGTACACTCAACCACACATCACCCATGTCGAGATGCAGTTTTCTCTTATTAATGAAATAATAAATCACAGCCAGGATGACCAGGGCAGCCACCATGGCAATGAAATCAAGCTGTGACATGATAATGAAGCTGGCGAGAAAGCCGATAATGCCAACCCACATGGGTATGCGGAATGAAGGTCTGAAATCAGCACTAGCCCACTTTTCCAATGCAAAGCTTAAATTAATAAACCCATAGGCTGTCAGATAGAACATGGATACTACGCCGGCGATAATATTTAAATCTCCAATAAGGATACCCAATTCAGATATTATAAAGGTAAATATGAGCGCATTTCTTGGTTCCTTGTTTTTTCCATGTCCCTTACCAATAATTTGGGGGACGATGCGATCCTGAGCGATGGCTTGTATGATTCTGGGTCCACCTAGTATTCCACCCAATGCGGAAGATAATGTCGCTCCCCAGATACCCGCGATTACCAGTAAGGGAACCCAGGCAATGAGCATCAGATAATTGTAATTATTCAACAGCAAATCCTGATCCACAAAGAAGTAGATGCAGATCGCCAGGCCAATATATACGATAAAACCTGTGAGAATAGCTAACAATGTTCCTTTTGGGATGTCCTTTTTAGGGTCTTTTAAATCACCTGACATGGCCACTCCGGCAGTAAATCCTGTAACCGCCGGGAAAAATATGGCAAATACCACTTCAAAGGAAAAATTGGAAAAAGGTGGTATGCTTTCAGCTACCGGTGTATCGCTCATTCCGTTGCCGTTAAGCAATCCAACAGCTATGGATATCAGGGATAGGAATATGGCCGCCAGAATGACAAACTGTGCTTTTATGGCAAAGTTGGTGCTGATGAGGGCAATAATGACCAGGAAAATCAGGACAGCTGATCCCACAATTCGGATACTGTCTAAATCAACGGTCTCAATGCCTAGAAACGATCGTATGTCGTTAAGTGCGAGGAAGTTCTCTGTGAAACCTACTATATAGAGTGATATACTTAAAGCGGTACCCACAAAAAGTGTAATTCCGATGGAACCTCCCATGGGCAAACCGAGTGATCGTGACAGGATATAGTAAATGCCTCCCGCCTCAATTTTTTTATCAGTAGCTATGGAAGAGATACTTAGTCCCGTAGTTACAGATATAATATGGGCAAGTATAATGATGGCTATGACACCCCAAAGTCCTGCTACCCCGGTAACCCAACCCAGACGCATATACATGATCACCCCCAAAATGGTTAAAATGGAAGGCGTAAATACTCCCGGAAAGGCTCCGAATTTTTTTGGTCCGCTACTCATAAATATATTAGGCTAGAGACAAAGATTGTTATTTTTTCTTAATTACTATCTTTTTTTTTGATTCTCCTTTGAATCCTTTAATGTGAGATGTAATTTTGGCCCCCTAATTCCAATGCTGTGAAACCACTTAAACGAGAACTCCGCCTACCCTTACTCATGCGCCTGTCATTTGTCCTGCTTTTTTTCTGGCTGGCCTTTTTTATGCTCAATGAGTTCAGAAACTATTTGTACCCACTGGCGCTGGGAGTCTTATTTGCCTATTTGTTATATCCCATAGCCAGCTTTTTAGAAAGAAAGCGTTTCCCAAGGATATTGGCCAACATCATCAGTATATTGATTGGATTGTCCATTATTGGTGGCTTGACACTCTTGATATACAAACAGTTTCAGCTCTTCCTGGTCGACCTTCCCTTACTAAAGGAACGTGCAGCCCAAAATATCAATACCATATTCAGTAATATTGAGTCCCTTACAGGCATTGAAGCTAGTGATTTCATTGGTGGCGCCAAAACACTGGCCGAAGATGTGCTCAATAGTCCTGCCAACAATTTCTCGAGCACATTGGGGTCTACTTTCAGTGTGTTTTTCACCACCTTTATTATGCCGGTTTATGTATTCTTTCTGTTGTATTACAGGAATAAATTTAAACAGCTGGTCATGATGATGGTACCGGATGAAAAACATGAATTGGCGGAGAGAATCATGGAGGATGTGAATAAAGTGGCTATTCGCTATATGACCGGAATATTTATTGTGGTTAGCATTTTAGTAGTCGTAAACTCTTTGGGGTTTGTTGTGATCGGTTTACATCATGCCCTACTGATGGGCCTTATTGCTGCACTAATGAACTTTATTCCCTATTATGGCACTATTATAGGTTATGCTTTCCCACTCTTCTTTTCCATTGTCATTATGGATTCACCAATCTATGCCTTTTTTGTATTCCTTCAATTCATTGTTATACAATTCACTGAAAACAATATACTTACGCCAAATATTGTAGGTGCCCATGTGAACATCAATCCATTTATGATTATCCTGGGAATAACATTGGGGGGCTTTGTTTGGGGGTTGCCCGGAATGTTTATTGCCGTACCTGTTTTTGCTATGCTTAGGGTAGTAAGTGAGCATATCCCTAAATTAAAACCACTGGCATTTTTATTGGGACAAGAAGGCACCGAAGAGCATGCCATCAACAGGAATACCTTCAGTAAACTTATAAGGAAAAATAAAAAGTAAGAAACAAGGCAATGGTTTTACCATCACTTTTTGCGATTCGAACCATTAAGGTGTTGACTGAACATCTTCCAGTCTACCTGAGAGAGAAGTACCCCTATTAAAACAATACACATCCCAATCAGTTTGTTAAACTGAAAAATTTCATCAAGTACTATATAGGAGGTAATTCCTGCGAAAACAGGTATTAAATTGGTGTAGATATTGGCCCTACTGATTCCCAGATATTTGATGGAGTAAGCAAAAAGGATATAGGCCAGCGAAGAAGCAAAAACTCCCAGCATGATGATGGAAACTATGGCCAGATTGCTGGGTTGGATATTGAAGAATTCATTTGCATCGAAAATGAGAAAAAAGGGTAAAAACAATAGGGCGCCAATGAGATTTTGCCAGGCAATGATCGTTAAAGGTTTATAGAGGCTGCTTAATTTCTTGAGGAATACAGAATAAATAATAGCTGCTAATACCGCCATAAATAATAAAGCGAGTCCGATGGGTGAGGCACTCAAGCTAAAGTCCTTATTTAGAATAATAAACAACAAGCCGGCAAAACTGATAATTAAACCTATGATGTTAACAACACTTAGCTTCTCTTTAAATATGCGATAGGCCACAAAGGGTGTAAATACGGGAATGGTTGCAATAATTATGGCACTTATGGATGCCGAAACCTTATCAAGACCATAATATTCTCCAAGAAAATACAGAAATGGGTTGAAGATGGCGCTGGCGAAAATAATTTTGTAGTGCTTCTTCTTGATTTTTTCCCATTGTTGGGTGAGCAATATGAAGATAAATAACACACTAAAGGAGACTAAAAGCCTTAGGAATATTGAGGTGAGTGGTGTGTAAAACTCAAATACAATCTTTGACCAAATATAAGACATGCCCCAGAACAGCATGGATACAAAGGCGGCGATATGTACAATAGACTTTTGCACTACTTAAGTTAGGATCGTCCTTCTTCTTTTAAAATGGTGGTGTAGTGTTTAAGACTTCTGAGTATGAGTGCGATAAGCGCTGCAACTGCCAGGGCATAATGTGCTTGGGTATGAAGTACAAAGTCAGCATCAGAGAAATACCTCCTCAGGTCATCGATAAAGGCAAAACCAAGAACAGTGGCCAATACTCCAGAATATTCTCTTCTCAGGACACTGGTAAATGAAAAAGGAACTACATTCTTGCGGTATTTGGCCAGGCATGGCAGAAAAGCAGGTGTTCGATTGGCCCAATCCATATATTCCTCACCAAACTTACGCTCCAAAAAGCGCTCTTCAGCAAACATAATCCTTTCGTAATACAACCAGAACAATAAACTGACGATAATAACGAAGGAGAAATTGAATGTGAATAGTACAATTCCAATCCACATAAAATAATTGCCCAGATACAATGGATGCCTTACCATAGAATAAATACCAGTAGTGTTGAGAGACTCAGCTACCTGACCTTCTTTGGTGTTCCGTCCGGATGTTCCCATGGGAGTAGTAGCAATGGCAATGGCTCTGATAATAAAACCCAGGATACTCAATGCAATCGCAACCCAAACGGTAATATTTCTATATAAATCGGACCAGGAGCCGATATTGGTATAGTATACTACAGGTACGGCAAGCACGAAAAGTATGACAGGGATTTGGCCGCGGTGTCGGAATAGAAAATTACCTTCTTTTTCAAAAGAATTTATAAACGCCATAGGATGAAATTTTGAGTTGCAAAGGTATCGTTTTTGTGAAATGACGGCGCATTATAAGTCAGGCTTTTGGATAGGGCAGTGCTATACTTCGGGAGTTGTGGGCTGTGAATCTCATCAAAAAGACAAAAAAGTGAATCTTTTTGCTTTCCTTTTCATGAATTTTATATTTTTGCAGCCTCAATTTGGCGAGGTAGCTCAGTCGGTTAGAGCGTCGGATTCATAACCCGGAGGTCCCGAGTTCAATTCTCGGTC
>JAERTD010000027.1 GCA_016845175.1 Bacteroidota bacterium
GTATTGTCATCTAATTCATTAGATTTCAACTTCTTTATCATATTTGTCACTTTAGCCTCATACATATTACTAAGTGATGGCTCAGGCATTTTTGCTCTCCATATGTCTATTACTTCTTGAAGATGTTTTTTGTCATCTAACATACCAGATTTTTTTTGCAATTCAAGCTTATATATTTCAGTATTTACCAAGTCATTGTTTTCATTCCAATCTGAAGTTAATTTGAGTTTTCTTTCTCTCGTTTTTGCATTGTTACTTTTCACCTCTAATGAAACAGCGTTGAGGTATTCAACTCCGGTCACAATCTTGTTAAACTTTTCCGTATCCTCGACAATTTTTTCATCAGAAACATATATTTTGTAAAGATCTTGTCTGTCAATTGCATTTATACTCTCATGTGGAGTTCCTGTTACGCCTTCGATCATTAAATTTGTATTCCCAATAATTTTCAAATTATCGGCTGCTACTTTGTAATTATAGGCTTGCTCAAGTGATATTTTCATATGAATTTCCAATAGACTTTCAAAATACACCTTCAGCTTCTCTAATCTTTTCGCTTCATGGTAGTTGGATAAGACAACACTAAAATAAAGGCCAAGAAAGAACAACAATACAGGGATCAATAGTTTTACAATATCAAAACTATGTTCAACAATAGTTTTTGAAAACTCCATAATAAGTTCGTTTGATTTAAGGGTTAGCAGGTTGCATCAAATATAACAAATATCCCTCAAGTGGTGTACACATCAAATGAATGCCGTGACACAACACCGGTAGTTTGACTTTTTTGATGGCAGGTATGCCCAGAGATCAATGGTGTGGATGTGAAACAGAGAGCGTGTCCAAAAGGCCGGTTTTTTGAGGTTTTTAGGTTTTTTACAAAAATGAAATATTGGCCCTTTATTAAATACCCGGACATTCAATCAATTAATTCGATGATCTTTTATCTCTACTTTTTGCATTTCTTGCAATAAAATGACCATTTTCAGCCTTATTTTGGTGTTTTTTGCAAGTTTTCAATTGTTTTTTGGCATTTTCTGCAGCTGAAATCACATGTCCGGTTATAGAATTCCAAAATCTCAAGCAAAAGTAATCCGCACTCACCAAAGTAAAGGTCATGTGAATGCTGATCCGGATTATTTATATTGGAATCAGCAACCTTGACTATGGTTCGCGCTCAGATTGATGGGTTGCTACGACTTTGAAATCAGAAATTAATGTCATCAGATCAACAGTGACCAGTATTAATTTAACTTTGTGATGTAGTTCTTAGCAAAAACAGGAAATGTTTGTCGAAATGTTTGTTACATGAAGCAGAAAAGGCCTACAGATTGTCTGTAAGCCTTATTCTACGCGTTGTCCGACCAGGCCTCGAACCTGGACTCTTCTAGATCAGATCCAGACGTGTTGCCAATTACACCATCGGACATGAGGATGCAAATATCGTATAATTTTATTTTTAGGGAGGGTTTTTTGTCAAAAAAAGATTAGCTATTCAATTTTGACAACTTTGAAAGACTCCACTAAGCCGGAGGCCAATCTAACAGCAATAAAATAGGTTCCTGAAGGGTAGTTAACCGTAGGGATCACACCCGTTTGTGTTCCGATATTTATTTCAGCTATCATTTTTCCGGTACTATGATAAACAGTCGCTTTCTGAATGAATTCTTTCCCTGAATCAAGGAGAATTTGATCCGTAAATGGGTTGGGGTAAACCTTTATTCCTTCAGGTGCAGTATCCTCAGCATACCGGGTAATCAATCCGGTCGTAAAAATACAGGTCTTCGTATGGCTGATGGCATTAGCCTGCATACCTTCCAACACCATAGGCTTTAAACGAACAAAATACTGTTGCTCCTCATCAAGTATTTCAGCAGGCTTGAGTAAAATCTCCTTGCTATCTGCAGAAATTAAACCATCAAAAGCCACATCCTGACCCCATTCATGATCCGTTTTGAACTCAAACAACAATGGAATATCTTCATTATGGATATCGGAACCTCCTATTTTTCTTACGGGCTCTGAAAACAAAATTTGAATGGCCTCATCCGGGTCCACATCTTGTGTTCCGTAAGCAGGATTGAACTGGGCTCGTGGCGAGGTGCTGTCAGTCGTCCCAAGTAATGTTATTTGTCTGGCTATGCGCTCAGCTTCTGATAAGGTATATCTGTCGTAGTTTAAGGTAAGTATGTCAGAAAATTCTCCATAGCCTGAAGGATCAAAGTATAAACTAAGGGTGATGGTATCTCCTGCAGGTATGAGTTTTGGTAAGTTGTCAAGCACGCCAAATTCCTGAGAATGATTGTAAGCGCTGGTTACCGAAATGGGATGATCGGCGGTATTCCATATGGGAAGCAGGATTTGCTTTGGCTGGCTGTGACCATAAAAATTACCCATATCTTCCACTGGAGGAGCCTTAAACAATGAGGTTTCCCATGGGTACTTAAGTACTCGATAAGACGACGTACCATCCAGATAGATCTCCAATACTTTGCTCTGGTCAGTTTTAATGGCAGTGGCAGCCAAAGGTACCGTCGAACCCCAGCCAATTAAATTAAAATCATTATCATATCTGCGGTAACTGCCTGTTGCGGGTCCAAAAACTGTAGGGTTATCCTTATAAAACCACTCCCTATTGGCCGTCATGGTATTCTCATCAATACTGTATTCCACTGCTTGCGAAAATTGCGTTGGATGCAGGTTACCATTATCATAAATGGTAATATTTCCATTTTCCAGGACCCTTACATCATGTTGATGGGAAAAACCATCGGGATCATTACTTATTGTAAATTGATTGTTTTTGGACAACAAACCAAAACGATAGATCATATCTCCTGTTCAATATCAATTTTTGTTATTTCATCCAGATGGCGGGATGATAACAACAGATTACCATCCATATCTAGTTCCAGGGCATTTCCATGTACATAATCGATGTTGGAGGCCAGTAAATCTATGTCATCAGTTGCATCGGTTATTTGGAAATGATCCCAACTTCGCCATTGAAAATATACATTTTCTTCATTGTCAACTTCCTGGATAACCAGTCCGATGACGGTGGCATTGGGATTGCCACCAATTATGACTTCACTCATATCAACAGGTTGAGGGTCGTAACTTAAAATGAGGTAGTGACCATTCTCCAAACATAATAAATCATGTGCGTCTAGGTTATACCCATTTCCTGCAGCTACTGAATCGATACAAACAAAAGCACTGTCAAGAATAAAATACTTTTCATTTTTGGGATTGGCATAATCATTTCGGGCATAAGCCAACCATCCCGAAGGCATCACATGGAAATTCAGATTATTGGACTTTGTTTTTCTAAAGAATAAAGGAATGCCAAATTTGTCGTTGATAGATAAATAATCAGAATAATCAGAACTACCGCCCCGGGGGTTAAAGGTAAAAAAGTAATGATCGTCATCGAGATCATCGAAATGTATCATATGTGGCACCTGATAATCTGTGGGATAGTAGTTATCCCGGCTAAAATTAATTAACGGCAGGTGGGCATTAGGAAGGGTTAATCCCGAATCTAAATCATTATAGTTTTCTTGATAAAATGCTTTTAGCAGTGGGAGGTTGTCCTGAGGCTTTATGGTAAAAGAAAAACTAAGGTTTTCGATGGTATTCCCTTGGGACGTATTCAGTCCCCGGCCAATGTTTATGGTTACTTTTTCCCCATAATAAAAATGCTCATCAGGTCTTATAATAAAGGTCTTCAAATCTTCCGACCAAAGGATATTGTAGCTGTGAATACCACTTATGGTTCCTTCTATTGAAAGCGGTGTTTTCTTTAAAGATGCTTTATCAAGAGGATAAGCTGTTCTGAGGATAATGTTTTGCTCCGGATTAATATATTTTGCGTCGGGCTGCGGACTGGTATAGATGAATTTCTGGGATTGTCCTAGTGAAGTAAGGAATATCAGGCAGAAGGTTGCTGTAATCAAGGCAGGTTTAGACATTTCTTAGGGTTTTGGTTATTGGGAAGTTGCCATTAAATATTGGCAGCTTTAGGAACTTTTATAACAAGCAATAGCAAGCAACTTGTTTGCTGTGAATAATTCAATTACAATACGCTCATTTTCAAACTCTAAATCAGCCATTACTATAAACAAGCCAACTGCATATAACACCAGCTAAAACTAGCTTTGCTTTATAATAGACAATTAAAAGCGTTAGTTTATTCCCGTCGCTGAAAAAAAATGAGAATAGTAATTACCTAGGTGTTAATCCCTATTTCCTTTTCGACCAGGAATCGCGCAAAGGTACAGTACGGTTAAATACCAGGGCATCGGCTGAACTTTCCTTGTCTACACAGAAATAACCAAGACGCTGGAACTGGAAGCTGTCACCAGCCTTCACATCTGCCAGTGAAGGTTCCAGTTTACATGCGGGCAAAACTTTCAGGGATTCAGGGTTCATAAACTCCTTAAAGTCCTTGTCTTTATGTCCTGCCGGATCTTCATCAAGGAATAGGCGATCGTACACACGAACCTCGGCATCAATGGCATGCTGGGCTGATACCCAATGTAAAGTTCCCTTTACCTTACGGCTGGCACCTGCACCACCACTTTTGGAATCCATATCGGCAGTACAATAGATTTCGGTAATGGCTCCGTTTTCGTCCTTTTTGTAATCTTCACATTTGACAATATAGGCTCCTTTTAGCCTGACTTCTCTTCCAGGACCCATTCTGAAGAACTTCTTTGGAGGATCTTCCATGAAGTCGTCCCTTTCAATATAGATTTCCCTTGAGAAAGGAACAATACGGCTACCACCTTCCGGGTCTTCTGGGTTGTTGATGAGTTCCACTTCCTCCGATTGTCCTTCGGGATAATTGGTGATGATCACCTTAACCGGATTGAGTACGGCGAAAACCCGTGGAGCAATTTCATTGAGGTGCTCACGTACACTAAATTCCAACAAGCCCACATCAATTACATTGTCGCGTTTGGCTACTCCGATGCGTTCTGCAAATCTTCGAATGGACTCCGGTGTATAGCCTCTTCTCCTTAATCCGGAAATGGTAGGCATGCGGGGATCATCCCAGCCGTTCACCAGATTTTCCTCAACCAATTGTAATAATTTTCTTTTGCTCATCACCGTATAACTCAGGTTCAGGCGGGCAAACTCAATTTGCCTCGGTCTATAGTTACCTTCCACAATCTGATCCAGAAACCAGTCATATAATGGCCGGTGGATTTCAAATTCCAGGGTACAAACAGAATGAGTAATGCCTTCAATGAAATCAGACTGACCATGGGCATAGTCGTACATGGGATAAATGCACCATTTGTCACCTGATCGATGATGGTCCTGATGCAATATGCGGTACATAATGGGGTCACGCATATGCATATTGGGAGAACTCATGTCAATTTTAGCACGCAGGATCATGGCTCCGGTTTCAAACTCGCCATTCTTCATACCTTCAAAAAGTCGCAGGTTTTCTTCTATGGGACGATCACGATAAGGACTGTTGATACCGGGTCGGGTAGGCACACCACGTTGTTCGCTGATTAGCGACTGGGCTTGCTCATCCACATAAGCCTTTCCATCTTTTATGAGTTTCACTGCCCAATCATATAGTTGATCGAAATAATCTGATGCGTAATAAGCCTCCTGATCCCATTCAAAACCTAGCCATTGGATGTCTTCCATGATGGATTCCACATATTCCACATCCTCTTTTTCAGGATTGGTATCATCAAAACGCAGGTTGCATAAGCCGTTATAATGGTTAGCTAATCCAAAATTCAAACAGATGGATTTCGCATGCCCAATATGTAAATACCCATTGGGTTCAGGAGGGAAGCGTAAATGTATCCGGCCTTCATTATTATTGTTTTTCAGGTCCTCTTCAATAATCTGCTCAATGAAATTGAGCGACTGCTTTTCGTTTTCAGGAAAATCCATACCGATTCTAGTAACAATTTATACAAAACCTCCTTTTGTATTAATAAGGAGAAGCGCAAAATTACAGAGAAAAGCCATATGAATTAAGATCGGCGAATCAGGAATTAGCCCAACGGCTAAAGGCATCGCTTTATTTTGTGGTCAAATGTTAAAGTTTTCTTAACAATTTCATAATCAATCTGATACAAGTGTTCGTTTTGGTACAACTTGTGTTTGATGCCGAACAATTAAGCATGCGCATTCAGACAGCCGAGAAACTTATTGCGCTGTTTTTGTGGCTGTTACCAGTTTTGGCACAGGGTTGGCATAACATATAAACGCAACTATTAATGATTAACTAATACTTACAAAAAATTTAAAGTCATGAAAACAAGAATCGCAACCTTAATGGTTTTAATGGGCATATTTATTGCCTCCACAGCTTTTGCCAACCAACCTGTGACTGCCACCGCTGCCGTTAAATCATCCGTAAAACAAATCCTTAAAAAAGAACTTTCTTATCCTGATTTTGCCATAAAAAACAAATTGGAATGTGATGTTGTTGTAAGCATCGTTATACAGGATGATGGAACATTCAAGGTGAATTGTGCCAATTGCCAGTGTCCAAAGATGAAAAACGAAGTGATCGCTGATATTGAAAAACTAGGCAACAAGAAATTCGCAAAATTTGCTGGTCAGGAAATAAACCTCAAACTGAAATACGAACTCATTAGCTGATTTCCTCAATTATATAATTCCAGGGCTTTGGCCTGTTGTTTTTTGGTGTCCCGACTGCCTTTGGTAGTCGGGATTTTTTTATATCCCTCGCTTCAAATCACCGCCATATTTGATATCGCTGGCTTTGGCATTGGGGTCGTTTAACCATTCTGGCATATTGTCTTCTGTGCCTTCCAGCTTAGATCTTTCAGCATCCAGCTCATCTTCGCTATAAGCAAAAATCATTTCTGCAGAAACCACATGTTCCATGGCCTGAATACTTTTTAGCTTGGCTATTTCTTCGCCGGTATCCTTTCCTTCAAGGGTTACAATAATGCGTCCTTTTTCATCATGTAAATGGTATTCACAAATGCTCGAATCCTGAATGATCCTGAGGACTTCTTCGAGATTTTCAGCTTTGGTTTGTATAACTACACTGCTTAAATTCATGTCTAATTGATTTCATTTGTAAGCGCTTCACCCGAATCCGCTCATTTATTCAGATGCCAAATAAAGGCTTTTTTTTCCTCAGCAGTTGTGATCAGGCTTCGATTGTCCATAAAAACAATCTTTGTCAGTGTGCTGTTATGCCCTACCAGGCGTCCAAGAGTCTCTTGGGTATCCAGACACATTAACATCACAGAATTGTCTTCAGAAGCTGTAAAAGCACCCAGTAAACCATCTGGGCTAATACCCACACAATATACCAGAAAATTGGTGTCCACAAACCATGAAGGTTTATCCCCACTGTAGGAAACGCCAAATCGTCTGTCCTGTCCTGCCGATAATACTGTGGTTTCCTGGCAGGAAAGCTGAAATATTTTGTCCCTGTGAATATCTTTAATTTCGCTAATGACATGCCCGTCAGATAGGTTAAGGCGAAAGATAACACCACTTTCATCGGCAGTCAGAAATTCATCACCAGAAGGGTGAAGCACAAAATCAGAAAAGGCATAGGGACTGATTTGTTGCCTGTAATCGATAGTTTTTCGCTCAAAATTATAGCGAATAAGCTCATTACTCAATAAGCCAAGCAGCACTTCCTTTGGGTTTATAAAGCGTGCTTTTTTTATCATCAGTCGATCTGTCTTTGCAGTGAGTAAGGTATCCAATATGCCCTCCCGTATGATAATCAGGTTTCGGTAACCATGATTGCCCTGGCTCACCAAAAGCAATTGATCATTCAGCATGTCTATGGAGTAGATTTTGGAGGGAATGGTTTCTCCCATAAAATCCAAATGACCAGGGATGGTAATTTTTTCCAACACCTGTCCTGTTTCAAGGCTAAACACATCCACCACACCCATTTCAGTGGCCAGATAAAGCTTATCATGGGCCACAACAAGGTCATAAACCGCTCCTGAAGTATTCAGCTGTAGGGCAGGTTGTATATCCTGACCAAAACTTAATTCTGAACTGAGAAATAATAGGATTACTAACAAACATCTGCACTTTAGGGAGACAGCACAGAGGTATCTGGTTTGATGGATATAGTCGTGAAATCCCATGTTTACATATCTCAGGCAAATAAATAATCCGTTGCGATGAGATGATCATCACCAAAGCGGACCATGTACAAACAGTGGGTACTACTTCACCCCTTCTTTCATCACCTTTTTCAGATTTGATTGCTGGCGTTCCGAAGCTTGTCGGAAGGCAGGGTCAAACATATTGGGAATTTCAGCAGTTACATTTGCCTGGGCCACATGGCACTGTGAACAGTTGAACATGGCCAGATTAAAATGTTCCAGATCGGTTTCAACAACCATATTGTCTTCAGCATCCACCTTCACCAAGCCTTCTTCCTCAGTGAGAAATGGACGGTAAGAGGTAAAGTGGGTGAGTGGCATAGCTGTAGCCCCGAACTTGGTTGAATTATGCGGTATGTGACAAGTTAGGCACTTATTATCATTTACCCGAATGGGCAGCAAACCTGCTATTTTATGAGGGATCAAGGGTGGCGCATTCTCAAAAGATCGTTCAATTAAGTCACTTTCCCCTCCTCTTAGTTTGGAATACTCAGGCATCTCGGTAAGCGGTGATTCATCTGACAACAAGAGCTCATCAGACATATCGATATTTTCATCGGCAATCCAATCCTTATCCTCAGATTGGTTGGTACTACAGCTCATCATAAAGCATGAAAGGACGACTACAATGGTTAGTAATTTGTTGCTCATAACTCCCTCCTGTGTTTTTTATAATTATTAATTGAAAATTTCAATGCATTATCTTCACAAACTTCTATGCAGCGCCCACAACTGGAGCATGCACCTGAAGTAATATAACCTGATTGTTTCCCTATGATACCCAATACCTGAGGTTCGTGACAGGCTGGGAAACATTTATTACAATTGCTGCAGTTTTCGGCCTTATGTTTCACCTTGATGAGGGCAAAGCGTGAAATTCCTGAATAAAAGGCTCCCAGAGGACACAGATGTCCACACCAGCCATTTTCAAGGACGAACAGATCGAAAAGAAAGACCATCAGTATCACAGCCCATCCCATACCAAATCCGAAAATCACACCCCTATGCATCATGCCAATGGGGCTTATCATTTCGAAAGCTGCCACCCCAAGTATAGCTGATAACAGCAAGCCCAGAACCAAAATCCAATACCGTGCATTTCGCCCCAACAGCATTATATTCTCTTTTTTCCTCCAGCTCAGTTTTTTTCGCATCCAGAAAGCCAGATCCGTCACCATATTGAGTGGACATACCCAGCTACAAAAACTACGTCCTGCTAACAGGGCGTAAAAAACCAGGATGATCAAGGCTCCAATCAAGGCGTCCGCTGATAGTATAAATCCGGCCGCCAGGGTCTGCAAGACCATATAAGGATCAGATAAATAAACCGTCTCCATGACCAGGGCAGTACTATAGTTTCCTATGAGCACTTTCCATCCCCAGAGATTGGCAGCGGCAAACAACGCCAAAAACGACAATTGTACAATTCTTCTAAGAACGATGTATTTATTTCTTGCCCACATTTATTCGTCAATCAGATCTTCCAAGTCATTTAAATAATCCTCCGCACTCTGACTTCCTTTCTTCTGCTCTTCCTTCAATTCATGCAGGCGCTTTTCATCGCGTTTATCCCAACCCTTGATATAGTGGTTCCCCACCTTACCTGATGCCAGTTCTTTGGGCAACACAAAAACGGCAGGTTTCTCTGTCACACAAGCGTGCTCACATAATCCACAACCCGTACAGGCCGTTCTGTTAATATGTGGCTCCAACAAGGCATGCTTACCTGTTCGGTCGTTGCGACGAAAATCCAATGTGATCGCTTTACCCATCAATGGACAAGCCCGATAACAGGCATCACACTGGATACCCCAAAAGGCCAGGCAGGCTTCTTCATCAATTACCGCCACACCCATGCGTGCCGTATTGATATCCATTTCCTTACTAACTTCCGTTGGATCTGAAGGTTTTAGCAATTCTGAGTCCAATGCACCACTGGGACAAATGGGAACACAGGGCACATCGGTACACATATAGCACGGGGTTTCCCTGGGCACAAAAAAGGGTGTTCCGATGGCCGTATGGTCATCTACCGTCGCCAGAATAAGGGCATCGTATGGACATGCTTCCACACAACTGCCACAGCGTACACAAGCTTTAATAAATGATTTTTCAGCCAATGCTCCGGGAGGACGCAAGGCCAATTCAGAGGCTTTGAGTCCATCCACAACACCACCCCAGGCCATGCCTCCGAGGCCCAGCACTCCGGCCCCGCGAAACATAGTTTTTAAGGCATCACGACGTGACGCATTTAACTGATTATCACCCATGAGGTTTAAGCTTTATAGATTTTAACAGCACATTTCTTAAAATCAGTCTGCTTGGATATGGGATCTGTGGCATCCAGACAAACCTTATTAATCAATACTTTCTCATCAAACCAGGGTACATAAATTAATCCCTTGGGTGGTCGGTTTCTGCCACGGGTTTCCACATGTGCTTTTACTTTCCCACGCCTGGAGTCAATCCATATCAAATCTCCCTGAGACACCTTGTATTTCTCTGCATCACTGGGGTGCATATAGCATAAAGCTTCAGGTACAGCCCGGTACAATTCGGGAACCCGCATGGTCATGGTACCACTATGCCAGTGTTCCAACACCCTACCAGTGGATAACCATAGCGGATATTCCATATCAGGCATCTCCGGTGGATCCATATATGGGCGGAAGAAAATCTTGGCCTTATTGGACAAATCTTTCTTTCCTTTGGAGGCATCGGGTCCTTTTAACCCACCTTGTGGTAAACTCTTTAGCGCTTTACCATAAAAAGCAAATTCACCCACATCGGCTTTGCGCGCATAAGGATCATATTTCGAATTGAAACGCCACTGGGTTTCTTTACCATCCACCACTGGCCATTTCAGACCCCTAACCTTATGATAGGTGTCAAAATCAGCATAGTCATGGGCATGGCCTTCACCAAATTTCCGGTATTCCTCCCAGAGGTATTTCTGCATAAAGAATCCATAACCTTCCCATGGTTTGTCATCAATTCCCAATACCTGGCGTTTGTCACCTTCAGCTTCTGTATTATCGAATCCTTCTCCAATGGGATCAGGCCAGGCATATGATTTGGCTTCTTCGTTGGCGAATAACACATCAAACAAGGTGTCATCAGGACTATAGCCCATGGCTTTCGCTTTGTCCAACACATCGGGCAAACCGCCTTCAAGACCCGGTATGGTTTGTGCGCCCCAGACTTCACTTAGTTTAAAGCGTTTTGAGATTTCTATATATTGCCAGAGGTCGGGCATGGCATTACCCACGGGCAATACCTGCTGTTTCCAGTGTTGGGTACGTCTTTCAGCATTACCATAAGCGCCCCATTTCTCATAAATCATGGCCACCGGTAATACCAGGTCAGCCACCTTGGCTGAAACTCCGGGATAGCTATCGGAAACCACAATGAAGTTATCCATTTTACGGGCCATTTTCAACCAGTGGTTGGCATTGGCCGTACACATAAATGGGTTGCACACATTCACCCAGGCAAAGGTTATTTTACCATCTTCCATATCACGGAAAATCTTCATGATATGGGCCCCGGGTTTGGGGTTAAGTGTTTTCTCGGGTAGCTTCCAGATTTTTTCTGATATGGCCCTGTGCTTGGGATTGGCCGCCAACATATCGGCAGGCAATCGGTGGGAAAAAGTTCCTACCTCCCGTGCCGTACCACAGGCAGAAGGCTGTCCGGTAAGACTAAAAGCTCCATTACCTGGTTTGGCTTGTTTTCCGAGCAATAAGTGAACCATATAGGCCTGTTCATTCACCCAGACGCCACGTGTGTGCTGGTTCATACCCATGGTCCAGAATGAAACCACTTTGCGGTTCTTTTCCACATACATACTGGCCAGCAATTTTAGCTTCACCTTGTATGATGATAAGTCCTCATCCGGATTACCCTTGGACATTTTGGCAACATAATTAAGGGTATAGGGTTCGAGGGCTTTTTTGAATTCGGAAAAGGCAATGACCCAATGCTTTTTAGCAGCACCGGCATGTTTCATTTCCAGGGTATCTCCTTCTTTATATCCCAGATAGGCGAGTGCAACGGCTTCGTCTTTAGAAACCTTTTTGGAAACTTCCTTTTTTACTGTTTCTCTTTCCTTATCGGTAAAGGAAGGATGATCAGGTTTGCGCATACCATATCCTGTATCCACAAAACCGGTTACAAATTCGGTGTATTTGTCAACAAATTCCTGATCAATCACTTCAGGGTTGTTGTATACAATCTCACGTGCAATATAGTTCCAGATGGCCAGATCGGTATTGGGCTTGAAAATGATATCCACATCTGCCAGGTCGGAGCACCGGTTGGTAAAGGTGGAAAGGTTGATAATTTTTACCTTTTCCGCATTGCTCAATTTTCTGTCGGTTACCCTAGACCATAAGATGGGGTGCATTTCCGCCATATTGGCTCCCCAGGTCACTACGGTATCCGTTAGTTCAATGTCATCATAGCATCCTGATGGTTCGTCAATCCCAAAGGTTTGGATAAAAGCTCCCACAGCTGATGCCATACAATGACGGGCGTTGGGATCAATATTATTGGATCTGAAACCGGCTTTGATGAGTTTGGCCATGGCATAACCTTCCTGAACGGTATACTGCCCAGAACCGAAAATTCCAATTCCAGTGGGTCCTTTTTCCCGGAAGCTTTTTTTCATTTGCTTCTCCATCTCATCATAGGCCTGCTTCCAGCTGATGGGTTTGAACTTCCCTGTTTTGCTGAAATTACCAGCCTCATCCACGCGCATAAGCGGTTGTTTCAATCGGTCGGCACCATAGAGAATTTTAGCATTGAAATAGCCTTTGATACAGTTCAGGCCCCGGTTTACCGGAGCTGCCGGATCGCCTTTTACAGCAACAATTTTCTCGTCCTTGGTAGCTACCATAATACCACAACCGGTACCACAGAAACGGCACACTGATTTATCCCATCGCCATCCGCCTTCGGATCTTTCTGATGGGGAGGCCATCAGGTTTTTGGGCACACTCATCCCAATGGCTGTGGCCGCAGCAGCTACGGCAGTATTTTTTACAAAATCACGTCTGTTAATACTCATTGATTTTCCCTCCATTTGTCGTTAGTAAGTCAATTGTTAGCAGATGTGCACCAGCCTGAATGACTCAGGCTGGTACCCAAATGGTTTGGGTGTCAGCTATTCAGAATACCGCTGGCGGAATTTTTTAGCTGCTTCCTTACGTTTTTGAATTTCGTCGGCATCCATTTTGCCTAAGAACCATTTGTGCATCTCACTGTTGAGGATATCATCCAGTAAGTCTTCCACACGTTTTGCTCCGGCAGCTTTACCATGCTTTCTGCCTTCGTCAATCAATTCCTGTACTTCAGGAACAATTTCCATATAGAAACGTTCAGCCAGATCAAAGTTACCATGCCATTGGGTATAATCAGGACCCATCATGGAAGCTCCCATACGGGCGCGTCTTCCTTCGTGATGCCATAGATAGAAATAGGTCCATTCTATTTTGTCATCAAAGGCTACAGGTGTGATTAATTTTTCTGCTTTCAATGCTTTCATTAAAGCCAATGCAGGTTTACCATATTTGTCGTTATACATATGTACCTGATTGTCGTACTGTGTGTAGAAATTCTTCACATAGTCGCGTGTATGACACTGGAAACAAACATTTTGCATACCCGCTCTTCTCTGCTCCCAGGTAAGGAAATCAGATGGCAATGGTTTGCCTTGTGCTTCGTATTTGGCTAATTCAGCGGCATCTATTTTTTCAGATACTTTAGGTCTTAAGGTCCAGCTGATACGGTCACCCACATCATGGGTAACCTCCTGGTCAGGTGTGGCACTCATGTGACAAGTGGCACAGGTTGGAGCAGCTGAATAGTCTTGTCCCACTACCCATGGCTGGGCTTCCAGGTTCATTTTCTCGCGGTGAGCATGATAGTTGATACCATGTTTCGACTCATTATAAATCTCCAGCTGCGGGTGGTCGGGTCCCATATGACATTTTCCACAGTTTTCAGGCTGACGGGCCTGTGCTATGGAGAAATGATGGCGGTTATGACATGCGGAACAAGATCCTTTTGAGCCATCCAGGTTGATACGTCCCATACCGGTATTTGGCCAGGTTTTAGGATCGAGCAGCAAGACACCCATATCATTGTATTTGGGATTGCCTTCTGCATCTGTTTGTACCTGTACACGTGAACCATGACACTGCCAACAACCGGAAGCTGCTGCAGGATTGGCACCGCCGTTGTAAGCCGCATGGCCTTCCACAACCTCAGCCAGTACATTGTCGAGAGAACCCATGATCATCCCCGCATCCGCATGGTGAGAGGTAGTGAATTGTTCCGCCTCATTGGCGTGACATTTGGCACAATCATTAGGTGTAACGATGGTAGCAATCAGCTGTCCTTCGTGCATATAGGCATCCACATCACCTTCTTTTGCCTGGTGACATTCCAAACAGCCCACGCCTACTTCAGCATGCTTACTGTTTTTCCACTGTTCCACAATTACTTTTCCAGCACCCTGTTCGCTGTGACAGGCCACACAGTGTTTGGTACCTGCATCAATGATAGGATCCGCTTTGTAATCCGGCATTGCATGCTGAACTTCTTTCCATAAAGCCATGAGCAATACCACAATAAATACAAGGCTTAGCACCCCGATTATTGTCCTTTTTGTATTTAAACTTGTTGCCATT